>DASXTW010000192.1:0-63079 GCA_036505215.1 Actinomycetota bacterium
GTAGTAGGCGACGCCGACCGTGCCGTCGGAGGCGACGTCGATCGCCGGAGTGAAGGCGTCGATGCTCGGGTCCGTCTTGCTGATTCGGGTGATCGGAGTCCACGTGAGTCCGCCATCCGTCGACATCGTGAAGGCGATCCCGTTGTGCGTGGCCTGCTTGGAGAAGCCGTCGCCCCACACCGCGTAGAGGTTCCCGTAGCCGGGGCTCGAGGGGTTGAGGTCTGCCGCGATGTCCGGGAGGCCGACGCCCGCACGCACGGGAAAGCCGGTGTCCGGGTCCCTGACCCCGAGGGCGAGCTCGTCCGCGACGTGCAGAGGCGAGGACCAGGTCACTCCCCGATCGGTTGAACGAACCACGGCGATGTCGAACCCGGGCCGATTGTTCCCCGACCCCTTCAGCCGGTCGAAGATGTCGACCAGGGTGCCGTCCGGGATCACGGCGATGATGTGGCCGATGCTCGCCTCGTTGGCCTGGGGCTGGAAGATGGCCCTGGCCGGCTCCCAGGTCTGGCCCCCGTCGGTGGTCCGGGCGAACATGATGTCCCCCCGGAAGGAATGGGGAAAGCCACCGAAGGGCTTGCCCTGGTCGCTCGGGAATCGGCTGCGATCCCACACCGCGTAGACGAAGTTGGAGTCGAGGGGATCGGCTGTGATCGACTCCTTGTCGTGGAAGAGCTGCGCGCCGACGGTGAAGTCATCGCGGGCCAGCGTGACCGGCTCCCCCCAGCTCACTCCGCCATCCGTCGACTTGCTCACGAGGACGGCGGACTCCGTGGCGCTGACGAAACTGATCGACAGCGCGATCTGGTAGACATCGCCGTTCGGAGAGATCGTGACCCATGGGTCGGAGGCCCGGTCGAAGTCGCCTCCGTTGGCCGGTGTTCCCCCTGAACACTTGCTGAAGTGGGCGAACGTCTGGACCGGCCAGGTCAGGCCGCCGTCGAAGCTTACCCCGGTCATCAGCCCCCGGGCCCCCCCGTTGTTCCAGCGATCCTGCTGCCATACAGCAACCAAGTGGTTCGAATCGTTGGGATCCACCGCCACCCAGGGCTCGACCTCGGTATCGAGGTAGTTCGTCCCCACATCGCCCGAGATGTCGCACGAGGCGAACGGGCTCGGGCCGGACGCGAGTGAGACGTTGATCGTCTGGTATGGGTTGGCCGCTGCGGGAAGCGCCAGCGGGAGGAGGGCGAGGACTCCCCCGGTCACCAGCAGGGTCCTGAGCCTTCTTCTTCGGGGGCTCCTCGGAATGTCGCTGCGGCTTGGACGGATCGACGGCGCGCGCATGACACCACCCCCTGGAGACTCGGCTGCAGTGGAGCCAGGATGCTCCTGAATGGGGCGATGTGCAAAATTGAGCAGGAGACCCCTCGTCGACCGAAGACCGTAAAGCTCAGCGAGCGGCGGCGTCGACGGCCCGCGCCCGCAGGGCCCTCTCCACGCCGTCCTTGCCCTCCAGCAGGAGACGGCGGATCGGCGCCGGCACCGAATTCCTGGACAGATACCGTTCGGTCCGCTCGACCGTCTCCCGGGTGTTCACCAGCTGCGGATACATGCGGCGAGCGAACGCGATCGCGTCCGGCAGATCCTTCGTCTCCCACACCGTGGGCAGGACGTCGAAGTACCGTTCGCTGAAGGGCTCCAGGAGCTCTTCCTGCCCGTATTGCTGGAACCCGATCATGATCTCGTCGACCATGGCCAGGGGTTGGGCTAGCTCTTCCACGATGATCCGCCAGGCCTCCTCCTTGGCCTGCGCCGTGGCCCGGGCGGCCCGGGCTGCCGCGGCGTGGCGCGAGCCCCGGTCGGTGGCGTCCCTCCGCTCTTCCGCGTCGATGGCGTCGTCGGCGGCAGCTCCCGCGGCGGCGAGCGAGCGGATGATGTGCCAGCGCAGCTCGGTGTCCACGATCAGCCCTTGGAACGGGTTGTCGCCCTCGAGAAGGCCACGGACCAGGGCCAGGTGATCCTCGCTCTGGGCGGCCGAGATGAATGCGCGCGCCCACGCCAGCTGGTGGTCGCTCCCGGGCTGCGCCCCTCGGGTCCCCTCCAGGGTGGCCTCGGCGAAACTGTGCATCGCCGCCTTGCGGTTGGCCGGATGCCCGTACACGTTGATGGCGGCCGACGCCTGGGCCAGCAGGCTCTGGACCACGCCCACCTTCGTCTCCTTGCCGATGTTTCCGATAACCAGGCGGAGGTATTCGCGAGCCGGCATCTCGGCGTCCCGCGTCATGTCCCAGCAGGCCGTCCAGCAGAGCGTTCGGGCCAGCGAGTCATCGAGATCCCCGAGGTGCTCGACGACGGTTGCGAGCGACCGCTGGTCCAGGCGGATCTTCGCGTAGGTCAGGTCGTGGTCGTTGGCCAGCACCAGATCAGGGACCCGCTCCCCGACCAGCTCTGGCACCTCGGTCTGGGGCCCTACCGCGTCGAACTCGACGGAACGGCGGCGAACCAGTCCGCCCTCCGTGAGATCGAACAGTCCCACCGCAACGCGATGGGACCGCAGGGTCGGCCAGTCCGACGGGGCCGTCTGCAGGAGGAAGAACGAGCTGAAGACCTGGTTGCCCTCCCATCCCTCGGTGTCGAATCGGGCTCTCAGGGTATTGACGCCCGCCGTCTCCAGCCATTCCTTCGACCACGCATGCAGGTCCCGGCCGGAGGCCGCTTCCAACGCGTCGAGGAAGTCGGCCAGCTCGGCATTGTCGAACTCGTGCCGTTTGCAGTATGCCTTGATGCCCTGGAGGAATTGCTCCTCCCCGACCCAGGCCACCAGCTGCCTGAGCACCGAGGCCCCCTTCGCGTACGTGATCCCGTCGAAGTTCAGATGGATCGATTCGACGTCGGGGACTTCGGCGACGATCGGGTGGGTGGTGGGCAGCTGATCCTGCTTGTAGGCCCATGTCTTCTCCGTGTCTGCGAACGTGGTCCAGGCCCCCTTCCACCGCGTTGCTCCCACCTGCGACAGCACGGCCATGAAGCTGGCGAAGCTTTCGTTCAGCCAGAGGTCGTTCCACCACCGCATGGTCACCAGGTCCCCGAACCACATGTGGGCCATCTCGTGCAGGATCGTCTCTGCGCGGCGCTCCCTGGCCGCGTCGGTCACCCGGGATCGGAACAGGTACAGGTCGTTGAAGGTGACCAGGCCGGCGTTCTCCATGGCTCCGGAGTTGGACTCGGGAACGAAGATCTGGTCGTACTTGCCTCCGAACATGTACGGATAGCCGAAGGCCGGCTCGAAGAAGTCGAACCCCTGTTTGGTGATCTGCAACAGCTCTTCGGCATCGAGGTGCTGGGCGAGCGATTGGCGGCAGAGCAGCCCGAGATCGATGTCGCCGTGTTGTTCTCGGACCTCGTGATAGGGCCCCGCCGCCACGCACGTGATGTAGGCGGGCATCGGCTCCGTGGTCTCGAACGTCCATCGGATGGTGCCGTTCCGGGTCGCGGGCTCGCCAGCCGGACGGGAGTTGGCCACCGCGACCCAGCCGGGCAGGCCGATCACCGCGAAGTCGAATGTTCCCTTGAGGTCGGGCTGGTCGAAGCAGGCAAAGACGCGGTGCGCGCCGAACGGCTCGAAGTGCGTGTGCACGTAGACGTTTCCATCGGCGGGGTCGACGAAGCGATGCATGCCCAGCTCGGTGCGGTTGTACGCGCACGAAGCAACGATGTGCACCTCGTTCTGTTCGGCGAGGCCACGAAGGAGAACCCGGTTCCCGTCGAAGGCGTCCGGGGGGACGGATTGGCCGTTCAGCTCGATGGCCGTAACGGACAGGGCCGTGATGTCGACGAATGTCTCGGTGCCTGCTCGGACGCAGCCGAACCGGATCACGGTGTCGGACAGGAAGGCGTCCTCCTGAGTGAGATCGAGGGTGATGGAGTAGCGGGGGTCGCGGATGAGGGTAGCTCGGTCGATGGCCTCCTCGCGGCTGAGATTGTTGTTCCTGTTCGTCACCTACAGGCTCCTTAGGCGGGGGGCGACCGCTTCGCTACTTGAGCCCACGCACCCCTCGGGTGCGGGTTCCTTAGTCTCTCAGGATGAGCATGCCAGTGCCCAGCGAGACGGGAGGGTACATCTGGTGCGTACGGCGGTGATCGGGCACGTCGAGTGGGTGGAGTTCGCGCACGTGGAGCGGGTTCCTCGTCCCGGGGAGATCGTTCATGCTGAGGAATCGTGGCAGGCGCCGGCCGGCGGCGGGGGCGTAGCCGCGGTCCAGCTGGCGAAGCTGGCCGGGAACGCCACCCTGTTCACTGCCCTGGGTGATGACCGGCTCGGGGAGGCCTCCCGTCGGGGGCTCGAGAAGTTGGGCGTTCGGGTGGAAGCGGTGTTCCGGCCGATTCCCCAGCGTCGCTGCTTCACGTACATCGACGGGCGCGGCGAGCGCACCATCACCACCATCGGTGGGCGGCTGAACCCCTCCGGGGAGGATCCTCTGCCGTGGGACGAACTCGCCACGACCGGCGCGGTGTACTTCACTGCCGGTGACCGTGGCGCCTTGGAAGCGGGGCGTCGGGCCGGGGCGCTGGTGGCGACCTCGCGGGTCGTTGACGACCTGGCCCGGGCGGGGGTGAGGCTCGATGCGCTGGTGGGGAGTGCCTTCGATCCGGCGGAGGTCTACCGGACCGGCGACCTGAACCCTCCGCCTCGGCTGGTGGTGCGGACGGAAGGGAAGGAGGGAGGAACGTACAAGACCGATGACGGTCGGTCCGGACGTTTCGCGGCCGCCCCGGTTCCCGGACCGATGGTCGATACCTACGGAGCCGGCGACAGTTTCGCCGCCGGCCTCACGTTTGCGCTGGGAGCGGGGTACGGAGTGGAGAACGCGCTGGAGCTTGCGGCGCGGTGCGGCGCCGCGTGCCTGACCGGACGCGGCCCGTACGAAGGCCAGCTCCACCTGTGAGCTCTGGTCAACGGCGCGGCAGAGCGGGCAAGACCTCTCGCTCCAGCCGCCTCGGCACGCCGATGTTGAACCGGGACTCGAGCCTGGCCCGGGCGGCGCGATACGAGTCGACAGCCACCTCTAGGGATGCGGGTGCTTCCCGCACACCCATCGGCCCGAGGAGGTGCTGGGCCATCTTGTCCAGCTCACTCCGGACCAGGTCGTCTTTGCCCGCCTGCTGTTTCGCGGCCAGCCACAGCGTCCAGTCCCAGAAATGCCGGTCGATGCCGGGAAGAGTCTCGGCGCTCACCATCCACGGAGGTTTGGGCTGGTGCGGCTGGTCGAGGAACAGCAGATCGATCTTTGCCGGCCCAGTCAGAATGAGCATGTAACACGGGTGTGTGCTCAGCCGATCCCACTGGTGCGCCAACGGCTCGAGGTTGGATGCCAGCTCAGGCATATCGGCGGCGACGGCTCCGAAGTCATCTGATCCGACCCTGAAGTCCCAGTCGGAGAGCGAGACCTCCGTCCCGGCCGCGCGCGAGCCAATCAGGTGAACCTCGCGGATGTGTGGGTGAGACAGGAACGCGGCGCCGACCAAGGCTGCAATGTCGCGTTGGTCGCCCACCGAGTTACTGCTTACCCCTCTGGACCCCCCGGGCAACCGGTCTCGTCGGGCAGGAGAGGCCGGAACCGCAGCCAGGAGGTCTTCCCGCCGCTGCTCCATGGGGTGAGCTCGTTGGCCCGCGCCACGAGGGGACGAAGCTTCTCCAGGTCCTGACCTTCGACGGAAAAGCAGGAGAGGATGGGCTGGCCCGCGACGGGCTCTGCCAGCTCGGCGATCGTCCGGTCGAGCGGCCAGGTGAGTTCGGGTTGCTCGGGCTGTTCGCCCGGGGGCTCGGTGCCCACGACCACGGCGAGGCCGTCGTAGTCGAACGGACGCTCGGCTGACACTGAGCCTTCCGGAAGCCAGCTCCTCACGTTCCCCAACCGCATCTCCAGCTCGAAGAGCGCGGCTCGGGCTCTCTGCTCATGCTTCGGGATGGCGGGGTTCGGCTCGGTACCGAGCGCGACCGCCGAGATGACGTGCCGCTTGCCGTTCTCCACGAACGTGAACGTGGTCGTCCCCGCATCGGCCACGGCGGGGTGCTCGTACGTCCGGTCCGGCCCACCGAGCCCGGCTCGCCGGGCCGCCTCCATGATCTTCCGCAGGCCCTCGGCGTTCACCTTCATGGAGAAGATCGGAGGGATCGCCGGGCCCGGGTAGATCTGGATCTGCGCGCCCTCCATCACGATGAGCCCGTCGGTGAACAGTGAGAACTGAGGGATCCGGGTGAGGGCGACGGCAGGAGGAAGCAGTCCACCGCGGTTGTCGATGCGCAGGACCAGCCGGTCGGTCACCGGCCTCTGGCGGGGTGGCGTCGTGGCTCGGGAAGCACAGGCGGCCGAGGTGGAGGCCACCAGGACCAGCCCGGCCATGGTACGGAGCGCGAACTTTCCACCCATGTCCACCTTGGACGACTCACGCTCTCACAGGGTTCCCCATCCACAGCTACCCGAGACGGTCGTTGCGCTTCGCCTCCCGCGACAGTACCGTGCGGTCACTATCATCGGACGAAGACCCTGAGAGGGGAGGAGACGTGGCCAGCAAGGACAAGGGCGGCGGGAAGACCTCGAAGAAACCCGCGCAGCACGACTTGAAGGCGAAGCGCAAGGCCAAGAAGGAGAAACGGGCCAGCAAGTAGCCCGGTCCACGAGCCCCGACGCCGTCCGTCGGGCTCTTTCGCCACGGGGCTCCGGTCGCGTCGGATCGGTGCTTCATCGGGCGGGCGGTCCGGACAGGGGGGCGATCGCCCGGCCCCTGATCACCTGGGCTTCGATGCTGCTCATGACCTGCCGCGTCACCTCCCGAAGGGCTTCAGGGGATCTCGCAGCTTCGTCCGGCACGTGGATCGCATCGCCCATCACGACGGCCACGGGCACACGCAGAGGACGCGAGAGCGTCAGCCCGCCCAGGGGCCAGCGGACCTGTGTTCCCCAGACCCCGACGGGCAGGATGGGCACCCGGGTGGCCAGCGCCGCTCGCACCAACCCGGAGCGACCCCTGAGCGGAAGTTCGCCCACCCCCACTCGCCCTTCGGGGAAGATCCCGGCCAGGCCACCTCGCTGAAGCACCTCCTGCAACTGGCGGAGGGCGCCCAGGTCTCGCGTCCCCCGCCGTACGGGGATGTGCCTCGTTCGGCGAAGCCCCCAACCCCATAGGGGGTGGGCGAAGAACTCCGCCGCCGCGAGGAAACGGACCGGTCGGCCCCGGGCAGAGGTGGCCAGGGCGACTGCGATCGGGTCGAGGACGCTGACGTGGTTTGGCGCGAGGATGGCGGGGCCCGACTCGGGGATGCGGTCGAGTCCCTCGAACCGCAACCGGAAGAGCAGGCGGTACAGGGGGGCCACCGTGAGCAGCCCAGCCCGCCACCAGAAGTCGAAGTGGCGACCCCGAGTCATGTTCGGGGGAGCCTACACGGGGCGTGCTCAGGAACTTCGCAGCCACGCCACGCCGATGACCCCGGGGCCAGTGTGGATGCCCATCGACGGACTGAACTCGGCCACCGGGCCCGACACTCCGAGCCGGGCCTGTAGCCGCCGGGCACCTTCAGCCCTGACCGCGTGGAAGACCATGGTGTGGGTGGCGGTCCCGAGGCCCCGGGCCTGGCTCTCCTTGCGGATCCGGCTCAGGACGGCTTCAGGGCTTCGCGGGACTCCCAGCCGTTCGACCGTTCCATCGTTCAGCCTGAATACGGGATGGATCCCGAGTTGTTTGGCCAATCCCAGCGCAAGCGGGCCCACCCTCCCACTGCGCTCGATGAACTCGACGTTCTCGAGGGCGGCCACCAGGTCGGCTCGGCGCGCGGCATCCCTGGCCGCTGCGACGACCTCCTCGACGGACGCCCCCGCCTCCGCCGCCAGCCACGCAGCCAGCACCACCAGTCCCTGGGCGGCTGCCGCGGTCCGAGAATCGACGACCACCGCCGGACGCCCTGAGATCTCGGCGGCGACCGCCGCGTTCCGATGCATGCCGGTGAATTCCGCGGCCGGGGTGATGACCACGACCGCGTCGGACCGAGCCTCTTCGATGGCCGTCAGGTATTCCACGGTGGTGGGGGCGCTGGACTTCACCGGCTCGCGCTGGGCCAGAGCCTCGTAGACGAGGTCCGAAGCTCCCGGCGTTCCATCCGGTATGTCTCCAGACCGGAAGTGGATGCGGATCGGGAGGACACCGATACTGGGGCGGGCAGGCAAGTCGAGCGGCAGGCATGCGCTCGAGTCCGTGAGGAGGGCGACGGACTTCATCGGCCCCATAAGGTAACCGATTGCTCCAAGTAACATACCGGGGACGTCCATCAGGTGGTTCACGTGCTTGCGCGAGAGCGGTATCCGATCGCCCAACTGGTAAAGAGGACCGGGGTCCCGGCCGCCACGATCCATCACTACCGCAAGCGAGGCCTCCTGCCCGCGCCACGGCGTGTGGCCCGGAATCGATTCCTGTACGACGAGCGGCACGTCCAGGCGCTGAAGCTCGTTCGGCTGCTTCGGGAGCGACGGGAACTGCCCCTGTCCGTGATCCGCCGGATCCTCCCCGGTCTCCTGGGGCTGGACGAGGAGCAGGCGTTTCGACCCGACATGTGGGACCGCGCCGTGGGTGCGCACCTCGAAGGAAGCGCCCGCCGGTCGCCGAGCGCCCGGCTCCTGGACGCTGCCATCGAGATCTTCGCCCGGCGAGGCTACGCGGACGTCAACGTGGACGAGATCTGCAAGGCGGCTCGGATCGCCAAGGGGTCCTTCTACCGGCACTACCGCTCGAAGGAAGAGCTGTTCTTCGCCGCGGCCGAGACCGCGGCCGCCCAGATCGTTCGGACATTCGGGCGGGCTGTCGCTCCGGGGCCCGTATCTCTGCCTCGGGCGGCCGAGGTACTGGCCCGGTTGCTCGAACCCAGGCTTCCGATGTTCATGGAACTGTTCACCCGCGCGGTGCAGAGACGACCCGGATACCCCGCCGTCTCCCGGCGCCTGTTCACGGAGCTCGCGAACGGGGTGGGCGAGCAGCTCGGCGCACCCGACCCGCTCTGGGCGGGAGCCCAGGTGTTGCAGCTCGCCACCGTGGACGTGTTCCGCCGGGCACTCGAGCCCTCGCCCCTGGCTGCCCTGGGCGCGCCCCCGGTCGCCGGCAGCTAACCGAAGCCAAAGCCCGGCTCGATCCACAGCTCGGCCCAGATGGCGCGTCGGCAGCCGTTCGCTCTCAGCTCCATCCACAACTTGACATCCTCCCGGCAGCGCACAGAAGATGAATTTGCATAAGAAGTGCGACTGGGTAGTCACCTGCATTAGTTGTCATAGGTATACAGGGGTGGCCCCATCGGATTCCGCGTCCGTCGAGGGGCCTCGTGAGGAGGAAGGCGAGGGCGATGAGGTTCCTTCTGGAGAACCACAGCTTCCGCACCGCGGAATGCGGCCAGTTCGTCGACATGACCGACGACGTGAAAGACGTCGTCGCTCGAAGCGATGTCCAGAACGGGATGGCTCTGGTGTATTCCCCCCACACCACCTGCGCGGTCTTGATCAACGAGCGGGAGAGTGGATTCATCCAGGACTTCGGCCGGCTCATGGAGTCGCTGGTTCCCTTGAGCGGCCCGTACCGCCACGACGACCTCGAGCTACGCACGGAGAACCTCGAGGACGACCCCCACGAGGTTGCGAACGGTCACGCCCATTGTCGCCAGGCCCTGCTCGGCTCGAGCTCCCAGACAATCCCGATCGTGAACGGGGAGCTGTTGCTCGGCCGGTGGCAGCGGGTGTTCTTCCTTGAGCTGGACCGAGCCCGCGACCGGAAAGTCCTGATCCAGGTGATGGGCGAATGATGGACCCGGCCGGAGCCCCTGCCTCCCTCGAAGCTGGGGCGATCATGGCCAAGTCCGGGCGGGAGAACTTCCCGGTGGCCTCGCGCCTTCTCCCCCCACGGACCAGGAGCCACCTGCTGGCCGTCTACGGGTTTGCCCGGCTGGTGGACGACCTGGGGGACGAGGCTTCCGGGGACCGACTGGCCTGGCTGGACTGGCTGGAGCAAGAGCTGAATCTGGTCTACGGGGGGACGCCGGGGCATCCGTTGATGCGCCGGCTGGTCGGAACGGTGAGGCGTTTCGACGTGCCCGAGGAGCCATTTCGCAAGCTGATCGAGGCCAACCGGCAGGACCAGAGGGTCACCTCGTACGCCACCTATCAGGACCTGCTGGCCTACTGCGAGCTCTCGGCGAATCCAGTCGGCCACCTGGTGCTGTACGTGCTCGAGTGCGCCACCGTGGAACGGATGGAGCTCTCCGACGCGGTGTGCACTGGCCTGCAGCTCACCGAGCACTGGCAGGACGTGAGAGAGGATCTCGGGCGGGGGCGCGTTTACCTGCCGGAGGAAGATCTGGCGCGGTTCGGGTGCTCCGTCGGCGACCTCGGCGCGGCGCGCCCGACGGACGCGTTCCGCCGCCTGATGGCGTTCGAGGTCGAGCGGGCCAGAACGTGGCTGGACGAAGGAGCGCCGCTCGCCGCCGACCTGCGGGGGCGGCCCGGGGTGGCCGTGGCCGCGTTCGTGGCGGGAGGTCGGAGCGCGCTGGATGCGATCGTCCGGGCCGGCTACGACGTCCTGGGGGGAAGCCCCCGCCCCTCCAAGCCGGCTCGAGCGTGGGAATTGCTCAAGACCCTCGCCCGGGTTCATCTGGGTTCCGCGCAGCGAGGGGCCGGTCGGTTGGGACCGAGCGTCCGCCAGGGCCGGGACCGAAACCAGAGAGGGGCGGCGTGAACGAGGAGCTCGCCTTCCGTCACTGCGCTCAGGTCACCCGAAGCCGGGCCAAGAACTTCTACTACGGGATCCGGCTGCTGCCCCGACCGAAGCGGCGGGCCATGTGCGCCGTCTACGCGCTCGCTCGGCGGGTGGATGACATCGGCGACGGGTCTCTTCCGGACCAAGAGAAGCTCGTTCGGCTGGACGCGGCTCGACGAAGCCTGGAACAGGCGGTGCCGGATTCCGCCGACCCGGTGCTCGCTGCTCTGGGCCACGCCCGGGCCACGTTCGCGGTTCCGATGGACGCGTTCGGAGACCTCATCGATGGGGTCGAGATGGACGTGCGGGGGACGACCTACGAGTCGTTCTCCGATCTCGAGACGTACTGCCGGCGCGTTGCGGGTTCCATCGGCCGCCTCTCCGTCGGCGTGTTCGGGGCGAACGACCCCACGGCGATGCCGTTGGCCGACGACCTCGGAGTGGCCATGCAACTCACGAACATCTTGCGAGACGTCCGGGAGGATCTCGCCCGGGAGCGGGTGTATCTGCCCGCGGAGGACCTGACGCGGTTCGGCTGCGGGTCGGATCCCTCGCGGGCGCCGGTCGAGGCGATGTCGTCCCTGATCAGGTTCGAGGCCCAGAGGGCTCGCTCCTGGTTCGAGCAGGGGCTGGGACTGACCTCGCTGCTCGATCCCAGGAGCGCATCGTGCGTCGCGGCCATGGCCGGGATCTACCTGCGGATCCTCGGGCGCATCGAGCGCCGGCCGGCTGATGTCGTGCAGGTCCGGCTGTCGCTCGCCCAATGGGAAAAGGCGTGGGTTGCCACTCGGAGTCTCGCCGGAGTGGCCGTCTCGCGTTCCCGCGGTCTGGCGGCGCGACCTCCCCGGCAGGTGACGCGGCCCGCGGCCTCAGGGCCGGGGACGGGTCCCGTGGGCTCCGGGACGGAGGTGGGTGGGTGAGCACGGAGCCCAGGATCGTCATCGTCGGGGGCGGATTGGCCGGGCTTGCGGCCGCTCTCGCATCGGCGGACGGAGGGGCCCGGGTGACCCTGCTCGAGGCTCGCCCGCGCCTGGGCGGGGCCACCTTCTCGTTCCAGCGCGAAGGGCTCTGGGTCGACAACGGCCAACACGTGTTCCTTCGGTGCTGCACCGCGTACCGGGACTTCCTTGCCCGCATCGGCGCCGAGGAGCTCACCTTCCTTCAGCAAAGGATGGTCATCCCCGTGATCGCTCCTGACGGGACCTCCGGGCGGCTCCGACGAGGAGGACTGCCGGCACCACTCCACCTGGCCGGCGCGCTGGCCGGGTACCCCTTCCTCCGACCCAAAGAGCGGCTTCGGGCCGCACGCGCGGCGCTGGCGCTGGCGAGATTGGATCCTTCCTCCGATTCTCTGGACCGGCGGACGTTCGGGGAGTGGTTGGCGGAACGACATCAGTCGCCGGGCGCCGTCGAGTCCCTGTGGAACCTGATCGCCCTTCCGACCCTGAACCTGCCGGCCGAGGCCGCCTCGCTGGCGCTTGCGGTGAAGGTGTTCCGCACCGGGCTCCTCACGAAGCGCGACGCAGCCGACGTCGGTTACGCGAGGGCTCCCCTTTCCCAGGTTCACGCGGAGCCGGCGGGGCGCGCGCTGGCCTTGGCCGGCACCGTCGTACACCTGAGGGCTCCGGTCCGAGGAGTGGAGACAGGGCCGGACGGGTCGTTGGAGGTGCAAGGCGCGGGGGGATCCGTGGATGCGGATGCGGTCATCCTTGCCGCGCCGCATGACAGGGTCTCCGAACTGCTCCCGCCGGGAGCGTTGCCTGACCCGGCGAGGCTGGCCGGGCTGGGCGCATCGCCCATCGTCAACGTCCATGTGGTCTACGACCGCCCGGTCATGGACGTTCCGTTCGTTGCGGGCGTGAGGACTCCCGTGCAGTGGGTGTTCGATCGCACCAAGGCGTCGGGGCTGGACCATGGCCAGTATCTGGCGATCTCGCTGTCGGGAGCGGACCGGGAGATCGGCGAACGCACGGAGGACCTCCGAGACCGCTTCATCCCGGCCCTGGCGGCCCTTTTTCCCAGGGCGAGGGAGGCCCACGTGACTACTTTCTTCGTGACGCGAGAGAACGCTGCGACGTTCCGGCAAGCGCCGGGGACGCGAGCGCTCCGTCCGGGTCCTCGAACCAACCTCCCCGGCCTGTACCTGGCGGGGGCGTGGACCGACACGGGCTGGCCCGCCACGATGGAAGGGGCCGTCCGGTCGGGTCTCGCCGCCGCTCGGGCGGCGCTGGTGGGCGTGGGACGAACTCGCCGCCTCCCACAGGTGGTGGCAGCGTGAGCGCGATGAGGACCGTCCCGGCGTCGCTGCGGCGGGCGCGAGAGCTGGTCCAGCCTGCGTTGCGCCGATGCGTCGACGGCCTGGCTCCTGAGCTCCGGACCGTGGTGGCCTACCATCTGGGCTTCGTCGACCACGAGGGCCATCCGGCCTCTGGGGACGGGGGCAAGGCCGTTCGCCCGGCCCTGGCGTTTCTTTCCGCCCAGGCCGTGGGGGCCGCCGCCGAGATCGCCATGCCCGGCGCGCTTGCCGTCGAACTGGTCCACAACTTCTCGCTGTTGCACGACGACGTGATGGACCGAGATCTTGAACGGCGGCACCGGCCGACGGCGTGGGCTCTGTTCGGGGTAGGAAAGGCCATCGTCACCGGCGACGCCCTGCTCGTGCTGGCACACCAGATGCTGCTGGACACTCCCTCTCCGGAGCGGGAACGAGCCTCACTCGCGCTGACCCGGGCGACCGCGCGGATGATCGCCGGTCAAGCGGAGGATCTGGCCTTCGAGTCGCGCCTCGACGTGACCGTCGAGGAGTGCCTCCGTATGTGCGCCAACAAGACCGGGGCACTGCTCTCGTATGCCTCGTCGGTGGGAGCGATCCTGGCTGGAGCCGAGGCACAAGTAGTTCAGGCCCTTGGGGAATTCGGTCTGCACCTGGGGCTGGCCTTCCAGGCCGTGGACGACATTCTGGGGATCTGGGGCCGGCCCGAGACGACCGGCAAGCCGGTTGCCAGCGACCTGAGGAGCCACAAGAAGACGCTTCCGGTGGTTGCGGCGCTTGCTGCGCTGTCGGGGTCGGCGCCATCGGCGTCCGCACACCAGGGGGAGCAGCTCGTTCGATTCCTCTCCGACGGACATCTGACCGAGGACGACGTGATAGCCGCCGTGGCGCTGGTGGAGCTGGGCGGGGGGCGGGAGCGATGCATGGCCGAGGCGGATCGCGAGCTTCAGCTGGCTCTGGCCTCGCTCGCCCGCGTGGGGCTCGACCCGTCCGCGCAGGCCGAACTGGCCGAGCTCGCCCGATTCGTCACGGCGAGGGATTTCTAGGAGTCCAGGGGGAGTAGATGGCGATCCGGGTGGAGTCGAGGGTGGAGGCGGCGGCGCAGGAGAGCGCGCGCCGAGCCCGCGAGCACCTCCTCGGTCTCCAGCATCCTGGCGGCTGGTGGAAGGGAGAGCTCGAGACCAACGTGACGATGGACGCCGAAGACCTTCTGCTTCGCCAGTTCCTGGGGATCCGGACGCAGGAGGAGACGCGTCTGGCCGCGAACTGGATCCGGTCCCAGCAGCGGGCGGACGGGACGTGGGCGAACTTCTGCGGAGGGCCGGCCGACCTCTCCACCACCATCGAGGCGTACGTGGCGCTTCGCCTGGACGGAGACGACCCGACGTCCGCGCACATGGCCCTGGCGCTCGAGTACATCCGGGACCAGGGCGGGCTGGAGAAGGCTCGAGTGTTCACGCACATGTGGCTGGCCCTGTTCGGGCAGTGGCCGTGGGACCAGATCCCGGCCCTTCCACCGGAGGTCATCTTCCTGCCGGAGTGGTTCCCGCTGAACATCTACGACTTCGCGTGCTGGGCCCGTCAGACGATCGTGGCGCTCACGGTCGTGGGCGCTCATCGTCCGGCTCGGCCGCTGGGGTTCGGCCTGGATGAGCTGAAGACGGGAGCGGCCGGGCCTCCCACAGATCCCTTGTCCACCTGGGCCGGACGGTTCCAGCGCCTTGACCGCGCGCTTCAGTTCTACGAGCGTCACCCGTCGAAGCGCCTCCGCCGGCTGGCGCTGGCCCGGGCCACCGAGTGGATCATCCGCCGGCAGGAAGCAGATGGGAGCTGGGGTGGAATCCAGCCGCCCTGGGTGTACTCGTTGATCGCCCTGCACCTGATGGGGTATCAGGTCGACCACCCCGTGCTGAGGGCGGGGTTCGACGGGCTGGATCGCTTCACCATCGTGGAGGGCGACGTTCGACGGCTGGAGGCGTGCCAGTCACCGGTATGGGACACGGCACTGTCCCTCATCGGCCTGGTCGATGCCGGCGCGTCGCCGGACGAGCCCGCACTGATCAGGGCGACCGACTGGCTCCTCCGCGAAGAGATCAGGGTCAAGGGCGACTGGGCCGTACGCCGGCCGGACGTTCCCCCGGGCGGGTGGGCCTTCGAGTTCGCCAACGACAATTACCCCGATATCGACGACACCGCCGAGGTTGTCCTGGCGCTTCGGCGCGCGGCTCCGGGCTACCCGGACCAAGCGCGCCTGGAGTGGGCGATCGATCGCGGCGTCCGGTGGGTCCTGGGCATGCAGTCATCGGACGGCGGTTGGGGGGCGTTCGACGCCGACAACACCCGAACGCTGTGCCGGGATCTGCCGTTCTGCGACTTCGGCGAGGTCATCGACCCGCCGAGCGCCGACGTGACCGCTCACGTCGTGGAGATGCTTGCCTGGGAGGGGCAGAGCGGAGAGCCAGCCACCCGCCGCGGCCTGTCATGGCTGGCCAGGAACCAGGAACACGACGGATCGTGGTTCGGGCGGTGGGGAGCCAACCATGTGTACGGCACTGGCGCGGTGGTCCCGGCCGCCGCCGCCGCCGGCATCCCGAAGGAGGATCCGAGGATCCGCGCCGGCGTCCGGTGGCTCGAGGATCACCAGAACCCGGACGGAGGCTGGGGCGAAGACCTTCGGTCCTACGAGGATCGGGCCTGGATCGGGCGGGGCTCGAGCACCGCTTCCCAAACGGCGTGGGCCCTTCTGGCCCTGTTGGCCGTGGGCCGACGTTCGGAGTCCGTGGAACGGGGCGTGGAGTGGCTGTGCCGGACTCAGCTGCCCGAAGGCACATGGGACGAACCCCTCTTCACGGGCACCGGCTTCCCGGGTGACTTCTACATCAACTACCACCTGTACCGCCTGGTCTTCCCTCTCTCGGCGCTCGGACGATACCTCGGGGGTACGACATGAATCGGCGCCGGTCCCGACAGGTATCCGTCGGCGGCGTGACCGTGGGCGGTGACGCGCCGGTCCGCGTGCAGTCGATGACGATCACCAAGACGTTCGATGCGGCGGCCACCCTGGCCCAGATCGAAAGCCTGGCTGCGGTCGGGTGCGAGCTCGTTCGAGTGGCGGTCCCCTTCGATGAAGATGCGGCAGCGCTTCCTGAGATCGCCAGGCGTTCGCCGATCCCCGTGATCGCCGACATCCACTTCACCTGGCGTCATGCGCTCGACGCGCTCGAGGCGGGGATCCCCGGCCTCCGGCTGAACCCGGGAACGATCGGCGACCGAAAGCGCGTGAAGCTGATCGCCGAGGAGGCCAAGGCCCGGGGCGTCCCCATCAGGATCGGAGTGAACGCCGGATCCCTCGATCCCGAGCTCCTTCGCAGGCACGGCTCTCCGACTGCCGAGGCCATGGTCGAGAGCGCCCTGCAGGAAGCGGCGTTGCTTGAAGAGCACGGCTTCTCCGACATCAAGCTCTCGGTCAAATCCGAGGACGTGCAGATGTGCTTGGAGGCCTACCGGGCACTGGCCGAGGTCTGCGACTACCCACTTCACCTCGGAGTGACCGAGGCGGGCCCCCCGCCTCAGGGCATCGTGAAGAGCTCCATCGCCCTGGGGACGCTGCTCCTCGAGGGGATCGGCGACACCTTGCGCGTCTCGCTCACGGCGCCTCCGGAAGAAGAGGTCGTCGTCGGGTGGGAGATCCTGAAGGCAGTCGGCCTGCGCCGGCGAGGCGTGGAGATCGTGGCGTGTCCTTCGTGCGGGCGAGCCGAGGTCGACGTGTTCGAGCTGACGCGAGAGGTCCAGGCCCGAGCGCACGAGCTTCCCGAAGGGCTGAAGGTGGCGGTGATGGGCTGCCCGGTGAACGGTCCGGGGGAATCCCGGGGCGCAGACGTCGGCATCGCCGCCGGGATTCACCAGGGTCTGCTGTTCGTGGGCGGCAAGTCCGTTGCTCGGTACAAGGAGGACGAGCTGGTCGACGCTCTGGTGGCGGCCGCGCGGGGGTATCACGGGCATGGATCGGAAGGTGGTGAGGCCTGGTGAGCGGAAGCGCTCAGGGCAACGGGCGAGGGCGTCGCGTCCAGCTCGTCGTGTTGGCCCCTCTCTCGATCGAGGGCAGGGCCATCCGCTCCGCCCTGCCGGGAGCGCTGGTCCTGCAAACCGGGATGGGACGGACCCGCTCCGCTCGAACCATGGGGGCGCGGCTGCCGCAGAGGACCAAGGAGCTCTTGGAGGGCTCGGGCACGGTCGCCGTGGCGGGCTTCTGTGGCGCCCTGGACCCGAGCCTTCGTCCCGGTGACCTGGTGGTGGCGACAGAGGTCCGGGGACCAGACGGCGTGACCCCTTGTCCCTCGGCCGGAATCCTTGCGGCGGCCCTGGCCCGAATGGGGCTTGCCGCGCGGCTGGGCCCCATCGTCACCACGGACCACGTGGTCTCGGGCAGCGAACGCGCTCGCCTCCGGGAGGAGACGGGCGCGATCGCCGTGGACATGGAGTCCGCCTGGGCGGCGACGGCCGCCGGCGACCGTCCCTTCGCGGTCCTGCGGGTGGTGGTGGACACCCCGCGACGTGAGTTGACCGGCAATCCCTTGTCTACGGCCCGCGGAGGACTGAGGGCGTATCGAGCGCTGGCGAAGGCGACGCCGGCATTGGCCTCGTGGGCCGAAGCGGCCGGACCCCGCACGGTCCTGCTGGCAGGACCCAGGTCGTTCTGCGCCGGCGTTGAGCGAGCCATCGAGATCGTGGAGCGGGCCCTGGACCGGTACGGCCCGCCCGTGTACGTGCGAAAGCAGATCGTCCACAACGTGCATGTCGTGCGTGACCTCGAGCGACGGGGTGCCGTGTTCGTGGAGTCGGCCGAAGAGGTTCCCGAGGGAGCTACGGTCGTCTTCTCCGCTCACGGCGTCTCCCCGGAGGTCCGGGAGCAGGCGCGAGTCCTCCGCCTCCACGTGATCGACGCAACCTGCCCGCTGGTGACGAAGGTCCACACCGAGGCGAGACGTTTTGCGGGCGGCAAGTACACGATCTTTCTGATCGGCCACGATGGGCACGAGGAGGTCGAGGGCACCACCGGAGAGGCCCCCAGCTCGATCCGGTTGATCGAGAAGGTCGAGGATGTCGACGGGGTGGAGGTGGAGGATCCCGATCGGGTGGCCTACCTTTCCCAGACGACGCTGGCCGTCGACGAGGTTGACGAGGTGGTCGGCGCCCTGCGTGATCGGTTCCCATCGTTGACGGGGCCCGGGTCGGACGACATCTGCTATGCGACCCAGAACCGCCAGGACGCTGTGAAGGTCATGGCGCGCGAGTGCGACCTGCTGTTGGTGATCGGCTCCGAGAACTCGTCGAATTCCAAGCGCCTGGTCGAGGTGGCCGAGCGGGAAGGATGCCGCGCCGCCCTGATCGACGACGAAACGGGGATCGACCCCGGGTGGCTGGTGGGAGCGGGGACCGTCGGAGTCACCGCAGGCGCCTCAGCCCCGGAGATCCTGGTCGACCGGGTGCTCCATGCCCTGGCGGGGTTGGGGAAGGTGAACGTGGAGGAGCGGCAGGTGACCACGGAGTCGATGCGGTTCACCTTGCCGGTGGAGTTGCGTCAACCAGAGGAGATGAGGTAGCCATGGCGGTTCCGCTCAGACAGAGCATCAAGCTCGCGGCGTACCTGGCGCGGAAACGCATGAAGCACGTGGACCGCTTCCCGCTGGTGGTCGAGCTGGAACCTCTGTTCGCGTGCAACCTGGCCTGCGCGGGCTGCGGCAAGATCCAATACCCCGCCCACATCCTGAAGCAGCGGATGCCGGTGGAGCAGGCCGTTGCCGCCGTCGAGGAGTGCGGTGCGCCGGTGGTCTCGATCGCCGGGGGTGAGCCTCTCATCCACCCCGAGGTGCATCTCATCGCCAAGGAACTGGTGAAAAGGAAGAAGTTCGTCTACCTGTGCTCGAACGCTCTGCTGATGCACAAGAAGCTGGATCTGTTCGAGCCCTCGCCGTATTTCGCCTGGGCCGTACACATCGACGGGATGCGGGAACGCCACGACGAGTCCGTGTGCGAGGAGGGCGTGTTCGACAAGGCCGTTGACGCCATCAAGGAAGCGAAAGCCCGAGGGTTCCGCGTCACCACGAACTCGACCTTCTTCACCAGCGACACGCCGAAGAGCATCCGCGACGTGCTCGACTTCCTGAACGACGACCTGAAGGTGGACGGGATGATGATCTCCCCGGCATACGCCTACTGGAAGGCGCCGGACCAGGATCACTTCCTGGGAGTCGAGCAGACCCGGAACCTGTTCAAAGGCGTGTTCGAGGGTGGCACGCGGAAGAAGTGGCGGCTCAATCACAGTCCCCTGTACCTGGACTTTCTCGAGGGCAAGGTCGACTACGAGTGCACACCCTGGGGCATCCCCAGCTACTCCATCTTCGGGTGGCAACGACCCTGCTACCTGCAGGCCGACGGCTACTGCGAGACCTACAAAGAACTCGTGGAGACCACCGACTGGTCGAAGTACGGACGGCACAGCGGGAACGTCCAGTGCCAGAACTGCATGGCTCATTGCGGCTACGAGCCGACCGCGGTGATGGCCACCACCCACTCGCTGAAGGAGTCGCTCCGGGCACTGGTGAACTCCTAGTCTCCCGGCAGCTTCGCTGACCGAAACCGCCGCCACTTCGTTACCCGAACCGTCCCTGCAGCGATCGATAGAGGCCGGGCCAGGCTCCTCGAAGCCAGACGGGAAAGCCCAGCCATCGGGGAACGTAGAGCTGCGCCCGGCCGGACCGGATCGCCCGTACGACAGCGTCGGCGGCCTGCTCGGGCGCGATCTGCTTGGGGAAGGAGCGCCCGTACGGCCGACCCCTTCGCTCGAAGAACGGTGTCCGCACTGCACCCGGCGAGACCACGCTGACCGCGACCCCAGCCCCCGTCAGCTCGTATCGAAGGCTTTCCGAGAAACCGATCAACCCGGCCTTGGTCCCGGCGTAGACGGCTTCGTCCTTCACCCCGACATGGCCGGCGATCGAGGCCACGTTCACGATGGCACCGCGGCGGCGCTCGAGCATCCCGGGAAGCAGCGCCCGAGTCAGTCGAATCGGCGCGATCAGGTTGACCCGAACCAGGTAGTCGGCGCCGTCGGCCTCCTGGTCTGCAAACGGTCCGGCCCACCCCTGAGCGGCGTTATTGACGAGCGCGTCGATCCGGCCGAAAGCAGCGAATGCCTCCTGGACGGCGAGGTCGATGTCGGCCGGATCGGACAGGTCGGCCCGGATACCGACGATACGGTCCTCTGGATAGCCCTCCTGGCGCGCGGCTACGGCCAATCCCTCGAGCGCGCCAGCATCACGCCCGAGGGCGACCACCCTGGCGCTGACCTCGGGCCTCAGGAGCCGCAGCGCAGTGGCCCGACCGATGCCACTGGTCGCCCCCGTAACCAAACAAACCGAGCCTTCGATCTCCATTGGGAGGGGTAATCTACGCCGCCGAGTGGGCTCGGCATGGGAAGGTTGAGGCGAGAGGGTACGAGGCTTGGCGCGTCAGAAAATTGCTGGTACCGATTCCGGTCCGATCAGGAGCCTGTGGCTGCGAGAAGCGCTCGCGGGGGGATTCGATGCGGCTCCTCGCCTGGAAGGAGAGGTCCGGGCCGACGTGTGCATCGTGGGCGGCGGCTACACGGGCCTCTGGACGGCCCTTCGGGTCAAGGAGTCCGAGCCCGGACTCGACGTGGTCGTGCTCGAGGCCGACATCTGCGGAGGAGGCGCCAGCGGTCGCAATGGCGGCTTCGTCCTGACGTGGTGGTCCAAGTTCATCAGCCTGGCGAAGATCTGCGGCACCGAAGAGGCCCTGAGACTGGCCCGGGCATCGGCGTGGGCGGTGGCCGAGATCGGCACGTTCTGCAAGGCGCATGGGATCGACGCGCACTATCGACTGGACGGCTGGATGTGGGCGGCCACCAATCAGGCGCAGCTCGACTCGTGGCGCCCGACGCTGGAAGCCCTGAAAGCAGCCGGAGCCGAACCGTTCCGGGAGCTCGACCCCGAAGAGACGGCGAAGCGAACGGGGTCCCGGATGCATCTGGGTGGCGTCCTGGAGGCCTCCGGAGCCACCGTTCAGCCTGCCCTGCTTGCGCTCGGCCTTCGCAGGGTGGCGCTCGAAGCCGGCGTGCGAATCTTCGAGGGCTCCCCCATGGATGGGCTGGAGCGCTCCGAATCGTCGGGCGAACGGCGAGTACGCGTACGCACGCAGCTGGGTTCTCTGGCCGCCCAACGGGTGGTGCTCGCCATGAACGCCTGGGCTGTCAGCTTCAAGGAGATCCGCCGCGAGGTTCTGGTCGTGGGCAGCGACATCGTGTCCACGGAACCGATCCCCCAGCGATTGGCGGAGATCGGATGGACCGACGGCCTGGGCATCTCGGATTCGCGCCTCCTGGTGCACTACTACCGAACGACCAACGATGGCCGGATCGCCTTCGGGAAAGGCGGGGGGGTGGTCGGATTCGGCGGACGGATCGGGCGACGATTCGAGGGCGCCTCGACCCGCCGGCGGCACGTGGAACGTGGATTCAGGTTCGTCTATCCGATGCTCTCCGACGTTGCCCTCACGTCGAGCTGGACCGGTCCCATCGATCGGTCGACGAACGGACTGCCCTTCTTCGGGTCGCTGGGCGGACATCCGGACGTGTTCTACGGAGTGGGGTACTCGGGCAACGGCGTGGGACCCTCGTTCGTGGGCGGGCGCATCCTCGCGTCGCTCGCCCTCGGCCTGGACGACGAATGGTCGGGCTGCGGACTGGTCGGCTTCCATCCTGGTCGGTTTCCCCCCGAGCCCGCGCGGTATCTGGGTGCCCTCGCGGTCCGGCGGGCGATACAGCGGAAGGAGCGGGTCGAGGACCGAGGAGGGAAGGCCGGGCCGATCACCAGGAGGCTGGTCAGGCTGGCGCCGGCCGGGCTGGTTCCCGCGAAGCGCGGGTGATACAAAAGGGCGGCCAATGCTGAGCTTCGGCATCACGTTCATGGCCGACCCGCCGGTCTCACGCGTGGTTCGGATGACAAAGCTCGCCGAGGACAACGGGTTCGACTACGCGTGGATCTGGGACTCCCACGTGCTGTGGCAGGAGGTGTACCCCATCTTCGCGCTGCAGGCGGCGAACACCTCGAAGATCCGGCTGGGGCCGTGCGTGACCAATCCGGCCACCCGAGACCTGACCGTGACTGCCAGCGCACTGGCCACCCTCAACGAGATCTCGGGCGGGCGGATGGACTGCGGAATCGGTCGAGGCGACAGCGCGCGGCGCGTGATCGGGAAGCCGCCGGTGACGCTGGAGCGGTTGGAGGAGGCCTGCCGCCTCATCCGCGACCTCGTGGCGGGCCGAGAGGTCGACTACGAGGGTACGAAGACCCAGCTCAGGTGGGCCAAAGGAGAGCGGGACCTCCCCATCTGGATCGCTGCGTACGGCCCGAAGGCGCTGCGCCTGGCCGGTCGGATCGGCGACGGCGTGATCCTGCAACTCGCCGACCCCTACCTCATTGAATGGTTCCTGACGTACGTGAAGGAAGGAGCGAAGGAGGCGGGGAGGAGCTTCCAGGACATCAAGGTGATGGCGGCAGCCCCCGCGTACGTCACGGAGACCCTGGCCCATGCCCGGGACCAGGTCCGCTGGTTCCCCGCACTGGTATCGAACCATGTGGTGGATCTGGTGAAGCGGTACGAGCCGAAGGACTTGCCGCGGGAGTTCGTGGAATACATCGAGGCCCGCGACCACTACGACTACCAGGACCATGGGCGGACCGGGGCAGAGCACGCCTCGTTCGTCTCCGATGATGTGGTAGACCGCTTCTGCGTGATCGGGACTGTCGACGAGTGCAAGCGGAAGCTGAGGGAGCTGGAGAAGGTCGGGGTCGATCAGTTCAACTTCTATTCGATGGTCGATGATCCAGAAGCGGTGATCCGAACGTTTGGAAAGGAACTGATCCCAGCGCTTACCTAGGGAGGAGTCGATGAGCACAGTTCGAGCTGCTGTCGTCCAGTGCAACGCCAACATGTCCAAGCAGGAGGCGATCGACAAACACGTCGAGCTCATCGGAAAGGCGGCCGCTGAAGGGGCCCAGGTGACCTGTCTTCAGGAGATCTTCCACGGGCCGTACTTTCCCGCCGAGCAGGATCCCAAGTGGTACGCGACCGCCGAGCCCGCCGACGGGCCCACCGTGACACGGATGCGAGAGGTCGCCCGCGAGCACAACATGGTGCTGATTGTTCCGTTCTACGAGGAGGCCCAGACCGGCGTGTATTACAACTCGGCGGTGGTGATCGAGGGCGACGGGACGATCGCGGGGAAGTACCGCAAGGCGCACATCCCGCACGTGGGCCCATGCTTCTGGGAGAAGTTCTATTTCAAGCCGGGGAACCTCGGTTACCCCGTATTCGACACCTCGGTCGGAAGGATCGGGTTGATCATCTGCTACGACCGGCACTTCCCGGAGATCGGTCGAGCTCTCGGACTGAAGGGGGCCGAGCTGGTGTTCAACCCCTCGGCCACCGTGGAGTCGCTTTCGAAGTATCTGTGGGAGTTGGAGCAGCCCGCTCACGCGGTGGCCAACGGGTATTGGATCGCCGCGATCAACCGCGTTGGCACCGAGCCGCCACTGACCGAGCACCGGTTCTACGGATCGAGCTACTTCTGCAACCCGCGGGGGCAGATCGTGGCCAAAGCTTCCGACTCGCAGGACGAGGTGCTGGTCCACGACGTGGACCTCGACATGAACCGGGAGGTCCGGAACACGTGGCAGTTTCTCCGTGACCGCAGACCCGAGACGTACGACGAGCTGACGGAGCTGCTGCCGTGAGTTCGGCAAGTGGCGACGGTGGTGCGGCTGAGCTCCTAGCGCGACACAGGAAGGTTCTCCCGAACTGGATCGCTCTCTACTACAAAGACCCCATCGAGCTGGTCCGCGGCGAGGGGGCCCGGGTCTGGGATGGCTCGGGCAAGGAATATCTCGACTTCTTCGGCGGGATCGTCACCACGATCTCGGGCCACGTCGTCCCGAAACTGGTGCGGGCGCTCACCGAACAGGCGGGCAGGATCACCCACACGTCGACGTTGTATCTGATCAGGCCGATGGTCGAGCTTGCCGAGAAGCTCACGGGTCTGGCTCCCATCGACATGCCGGCCAAGGCGTTCTTCGTCGGGTCCGGGACCGAGGCCATCGAGGCCGCCCTGCTGTTCGCCACGAGCTGGCGGCGCTCGAACGAGATCATCGCGTTGCGCAACTCCTACCATGGGAGATCCTTCACCGCGGTCGGGATCACCGGCAACAAGGGATACGCTGCCACGTCGTTCAGCCCGCTCAAGGTCTCGTACGCATTGGCGCCGTACTGCTATCGCTGTCCGCTGGGACTCTCCTATCCAGACTGCGGGGTCGCGTGCGCAGAGGACCTCCGCAACGTCATCGAGACGACCACCACCGGCGAGCCGGCGGCGATGATCGCAGAGCCCATCCAGGGCGTCGGTGGCTTCGTTACGCCGCCGCCCGAATACTTCGGAATCGTGAAATCGATCCTCGACGAGTTCGGGATTCCCTTCATCGTCGACGAGGTTCAGACGGGGTTCGGCAGGACCGGGGAGACGTTCTGGGGGATCGACGGCTATGGCGTGAAGGGCGATGCCATCGTGTGCGCCAAGGGCCTGGGGAACGGGATGGCCATCGGCGCTGTGGTGAGTCGAACCGACATGATCGACTCGCTTCGGGCCAGCTCGATCTCGACCTTTGGTGGGAACCCCATCGCCGCTTCCTACGCGCTGGCCAACATCGAGAACATCGAGGAGGAGCGCCTTCAGGAGCGCGCCTACAAGATCGGCAATTCGTTGTACAGGGGTCTGAAAGACCTGGAGGACCGGTACGACGTGGTCGGTGAGGTCAGGGGCAAGGGCCTGATGATCGGCGTCGAGCTGGTCAAGGACAAAGAGTCGAAGTCGCCGAGCCCCGAGGCTGCTGCCCAGGTCATGGAGACATGCAAAGAAGCCGGGCTGCTGATCGGCAAGGGCGGGCTGTACGGGAACGTGCTGCGCCTGGCCCCTCCGTTGATGATCACCGAGGACGACGCCGCACGCGCCATCGAGACGCTCGAGGTCGCCTTCGGCGAAGCCGGCGCAGCCCCGTAGACCTGAACCCCATGTACAGGCGTGCGTGAATCGCTTCTTCGGTGCGGCCACGTGATCGGGCTTGCGGTGGGGACCAATGACCAGCTACGGCGATCCTCCTGCTGCGCGTCCACGTGCTGCGCCCAATCGCTCACGATTCGACGCAGTTCCTCAACCGGCTTCGTTGCAGCCGCGGCCACCAACGTCTCCTCCACCAAGGGGAAGTCGTCCGGATGTTCCCGACGGGCTTCAGCCAGGACCTGCACCGCGCTCGAACTGACACCTCCGCCGATGAAGGATTCTCTGACGTGCGGCATCTGCTCGAGCGCCTGAGCGACCTGCACTTGCCTCTTCGCCGAGCCCGCCGCCACCCGGAACCTGTCCGCCAGCCATGCCGCCGAGGACAGATAGCCGTCGCGCTTGAAGAGCGCTCGTCGATCGGTCGGCCAGCCATCGCAACCTCTTGGCTTCCACCAGCTCCGAGATCCGTTGCAGCTGGGCGAATCCGGCTGCAGCCTCTTCGTCCGCCAACCCAGAGGGATCATCCGGGTAGGCGTCCAGAGCGGCCTGAACATTCTGCCCCGACTTGCCAGGATCGAACATGTGTTCGACTATAGGAGGCCCACACAGTTTCTGTCAGTGAAGTTGCTCACAGTTACGGCAAGATTCCAGAAGATTTGTCGACCCGACCTCTTTACGACCATCGTCGGGACTGCCATTTTCCGGTGGATGCTAAGGGAGAGCTCCCCTCGGGAACCTAGACAACACCTCGCCCGGCTCGTGGACTGATCCGCCCTACGATTGAGCCATAAGCGTCCCCGTCAAGCGGTTTCCATGTGCATGCTGTGGCTATCTCACTCTCGAAGAGGAACCTGGAAAGGGGGACTTACGACATTTGCCCGGTGTGCTTCCGGGAGGACGACAACGTCCAGTTCAATGACACGACCTTCGCGGGTGGGGCTAACTCAACCTGTCAAACTGAGACACTGCCAGAAGGAGCCGGGCCTGCCTCCCGCTGCCACAGTCGGCCGGCCATGAGAACGCTTCGATAGCTCTGCGGCCTGGCATCCCGGCCGCGACCGGTCCCGGGATGCTGTCGCCGCAACCGTCTATCGTTTCCGCTCTGAAGGAGAGGCGTTCCATGGTCACCGCATCCCGTGCCGCAGTCCGTAGGCTGGCGCTGGCGCGGCTGATCTCGCTCACCGGCGGAGCAGCCGCGTACCTGGCGCTGAACTACGTCATCTACCAGCGCACGGGCTCGGCCACGTGGGTCGCTGCCGCGCTCTTCCTCACCTTCGGCACGGTGGGATTCGTCAGCCCCTTCGCCGGCGCGCTTGGAGACCGGTTCGACCGGCAGCGGGTGATGATCGCCTCGGACCTGACGGCGGCCGTGAGTTTCTTCGCCATGGGTCTGGTCCACGACCCGGGCCTGCTCCTGGTGTTCGCGTTCTTCTCGGCAGCGGCCGAGGCGCCATTCTTGTCGGCCTCGTCGGCGGCCATCCCCAACCTGGTGGGCGAGGAGGACCTCGGGTGGGCGAACGGGATGGTCAGCCTGGGCCGCAACGCCGGGATCCTGCTCGGGCCGCTGCTGGGCGGCCTGCTCATGGCATCGTTGGGGGCGGGGGCCGTGTTCGCACTGAACGCTGTCTCGTTCCTGGTCTCGGCTGCCCTCGTGGCCACGGTTCGGGGCCGGTTCAGCGGGGAGCGAGACGGGGCGGAGGAGCATCGGGGCCTGCGCGCCGGCTTCCGCTTCCTGCTCTCCGACCGCGTCCTCCGGACCATCTCCCTGTGCTGGCTGACCCTGGTGCTCGGGCTTGGCATGACCATGGTGGCCGACGTGCCTCTGGTGAAGCTGTTCGATGCCGGCTCGTTCGGTTACGGGGTGCTGATCGCGTGCTGGGGCGGGGGTTCGATCGTGGGTTCCCTACTGGGGCGCCGGCTGAAGGCGTCGAACGAGGCCGCGTGGCTCCTCGTGGCCATCGGGGCTATCGCGGCGACCTCTGTCATCACCGGCCTGGCCCCATGGTTCGCCCTGGTCCTGGGGGCGATCCTGGTCATGGGGATTGGGGACGGCATCTCATTGGTGGCCGAGCAGGGGATCATGCAGCGCCGCACGCCGGATGCCGTGCGCAGTCGCGTGTCCGGTGCCTTCGACGCCGTCGTCCACATCGGGATGGCGGTCTCCTATGTCATCGCCGGTCCCGCCGTGAGCTGGCTCGGCCCGAGGGGCGTCTACATCGTGGGAGGTGTGGCCGCGTTCGTGGGCGTGTTCATCGCCGTCCCGATCCTGAAAGCGTCACGCGCTACCATTGCCCCCGGCGAGGAGCCTTACCAGGCAAGCGACGCAGCCACTCTCCTGGTGCCTTGAGCTCGCTAGCATGGGTCGAGCCTTGAACTCGAATGACCTCGGGATGGACGCGCGCATCGAGCGATCGGTCACAGAGCTGGAAGCGGCGAACCGCGACCTCCACGACTGCCTCGGTTCGCTCACAGAGGAGCAGTGGCGGGCCGAAGCCTCGAATGAAGGTTGGCCGGTATGCGCGGTCGCCTACCACATCGCTGAGGGCTATCGGATCCACATGCTGTGGCTCGAGCACCTGCGTCTGGGCCAGGAGGTGCCGGGGTCTCCAGAGGAGCTGGACGACGCGAACGCCCGCACGGCGCAAGATGCGTTGGCACTGAGCCCCGACACCGTGCGGAGGGCCGTTGAGACCGGTGGCAGGCTTCTGGTGGCCTACCTGCACGGGCTCGGCTCCCACGAGATCGACCGTTTGGCGCCCCACGGTGCCCTGGGCGGTGACCCGGTCAGCGTCGCCGAGATGCTGGAGATCGCGCCGTGGCACGTTCGCGAGCATCTGGGCAGCATGCGATCCGCAGTCTCGCGGTCCGAAGGTTCCCGGACGTAGCATCCTCGGTGACGCGGCAACGGCCGCCTCAACAGCGGGCCAGGGGGTGCGTTGGGATGAGGACGCTGATCAGGAACGGCACGGTTGTCACGGCCACTGAAGCCACCAAAGCCGACGTGCTGGTCCAAGACGAGCAGGTGGCGCTGATCGGCCTGTCCCTGGACGCTCAGGCCGATGCCGTCATCGATGCCACAGATCGGTACGTGATGCCCGGGGGCGTCGACGTCCACACGCATTTCGACCTGCCGTTCGGAGGAAGCTTCTGCTCGGACGACTTCGCCACCGGGACGCGGGCTGCGGCGTTCGGAGGGACCACCACGTGCGTGGACTTCGCGGTCCAGGACTTCGGCGAGCCCCTCCGGAAGGGCCTGGATCGCTGGTTCGAGAAGGGCCAGAAGGCCCAGACGGACTTCGGCCTGCACATGATCGTGCGCGAGGTCAACGACGGGACCCTTCAGGAGATGGACGATCTGGTGAACGAGGGCATCACCTCGTTCAAGTTGTTCATGGCGTATCCGGGCGTGTTCATGAACGACGACGCGTCGATCTTCCGGGCCATGCAGCGGGCGGCCGACAGCGGGGCCCTGATCATGATCCACGCGGAGAACGGCGGACCCATCGACGTCCTGGTCCAGCAGCTGCTGGCGGAAGGCAAGACGGACCCCAAGTACCACGGGCTCAGCCGTCCCGCCGCGATGGAGGGCGAGGCCGTGCACCGGGCATTCAAGCTGGCCGAGCTGGCCGGCGCCCCCGCCTACATCGTCCACCTCAGCTCGCGCGACGCGCTGAACGCGGTGCGTGAGGCCCGGGACCGTGGTCTGCCCGCCTACGCGGAGACGTGTCCCCAGTACCTTTACTTGAGCGCGGATGACATGGGCCGTCCCGGCTTCGAGGGCGCGAAGTTCGTGTGTTCGCCGCCGCTGCGGCCCGCCGATCACCAGGACGACCTGTGGAAAGGCCTCACCGCGGGTGACCTGCAGATCGTTTCCACGGATCACGCGCCCTTCAACTACAAGGGCCAGAAGGACCTCGGGGTGGGCAACTTCGCCAAGATCCCCAACGGCCTGCCCTCAGTCGAGGACCGATTCACGCTGATCTTCCAAGGCGTGCGGAAGGGGCAAATCACGCTGACCCGGTTCGTCGATCTGGTTGCCACCGCCCCGGCGAAGATGTTCGGCCTGTATCCGCGGAAAGGAACCATCGCTCCCGGATTCGATGCCGACATCGTGATATTCGACCCCAATCATGAGCGGGCCATCTCGGCGAACGACCACCACATGAACGTGGACTATTCCTGCTACGAGGGATTGACGGTGTGGGGCCTCCCCGAGGTCGTCATGCAACGCGGCGAGGTCCTGGTCGAGAATGGGGAATGGCACGGCAAGGAAGGAGAGGGGCAGTTCATCTCGAGGAGCCGGTTCCAGGCTCCCTGAGCGGCGAACCCGCCTCCGGACCAGTGTACGTATGCCGAAGAGGAAGGATGGTCACGTGAGCGCGACCGAAGCGACCCAAGTGCAGAGCTTCATCGGCGGAAAGTTCCGCGAGTCCCGAACGGGAGACGTGCAGGTCGACCCGATCCCGGACCCGGCGACGGGAGAGACGATCGCGCTCCTGCCCTACTCGACGCCAGAGGAGATCGACGAGGCCATCCGTTCTGCACGCAGCGCCTTCCCCGGCTGGGCCGACACGCCGGTTCCCGAGCGGGCCCAGGTAATGTTCCGATTCAAGCACCTCCTCGAGGACCACTTCGACGAGCTGGCTGAGCTGGTGACGCGGGAGAACGGCAAGACGCTCCCCGAGTCCAAAGGTGAGGTCCGCCGGGCCATCGAGGTGGTGGAGCTGGCCTGCGGCGCTCCGACCCTCATGATGGGAACGAATCTCGACCAGATCGCGGAAGGAATCGACGAGGAGCTGGTCCGATTCCCGGTGGGCGTCGTCGCCGGGATCACGCCATTCAACTTCCCCAACATGGTGCCGCTCTGGATGATCCCGCTGGCCATCGTGTGTGGGAACGCCTTCGTGCACAAGCCCTCGCAGCGGACGCCGCTGTCGGCCGTGCGCATCGGGGAGCTGCTCTCCGAGGCCGGCCTCCCCGAGGGCGTGTTCAACATCATCCACGGAGCAAAAGACGCCGTCGACACGCTGCTCAGCCATCCCGACGTCGACGCGGTGTCCTTCGTCGGCTCGGCCACCGTCGCCTCGTACATCTACACGCAGGGTGCGGCGCACGGGAAGCGGATCCAGGCCCTGGGAGGGGCGAAGAACCACCTCCTGGTGATGGACGACGCCGATCTGGAGAAGACGGTTACCGCGCTCATCTCCTCAGCGTTCGGCAACGCCGGGCAGCGATGCCTGGCCGGAAGCGTGGCGGTCGGGGTCGGCGCGCTCGGCGATGCCCTGGTCCAGGAGCTGGTCGAGCAGGCCGGCCGACTGAACGTGGGCCCAGGAATGGAGCCCGACACGGACATGGGGCCAGTGATCCGGGAGGAGCGAAGGAAGGAGCTCATCGGCTACATCGAGCAGGGCGAGGAGGTCGGGGCCGCCCTGGTCGCCGACGGGCGAGGGGTCGGGCCGTCCGACGGATTCTTCCTCGGCCCCACCATCTTCGACCGGGTCAGGCCGGACATGGCCCTGTGGAAGGACGAGCTGTTCGGTCCGATCCTGTCCGTGGTCCGGGCGGCCGACATCGACGAGGCCATCCGGGTCATGAACGCGAGCTCCTACGGCAACGCGGCCTCCATCTTCACCACGTCCGGGGCGAACGCCCGGGAGTTCAAGAGGCGAGCGGAGGCCGGGATGCTGGGCGTCAACATCGGTGTGGCCGCCCCGATGGCGTTCTTCCCGTTCACCGGGTGGAAGCGGTCGTTCTTCGGAGATCTACACGCCACCGGGGCGGACGGAGTCAGGTTCTACACCCGACAGAAGGTGGTCACCTCGCGGTGGTGGCTGGCTCCGAAGCTCGACCACACGCAGCCGGAGGGAAGGGGTCACTAACTGGATGAGCGACCGAACTCAGAGCACGACGGGCCCGCCGGCCGGCACGGGACGAGAGGCCCCTCTCCGCTACCCATCGGCCAAGCAATGGGCCAACGCGTGCACAGTGTTCCTCATCCTCATGGGCCTGGTCTTCGCGTTCGTGGTCGACTTCCTGCTTCCCGACGTGCGTGACCTCCCCTTCGTCCGCGACAACCTGCCCATCGCGGAGTCCGAGCTTCACCGGAACCACGTGCGCCTGGTGGGGATCACCAAAGCGGCGATGGTGGTAGGGGCCCTGGCGGCGATCACATGGCTGGTCTGGCAGTTCCTCGCCCATGCCAACGCCAGGGCCTTGTCGGGCCGGAAAGGCAAGCTCGTGCCCGCGCTCGGCGTGGTCTGCTGGATCATCCCGGGAGTCAATTTCATCCTGCCGCCGTTCGTCATGCAGGACATGCTCCGGGCGAGTGACCCCGACAGCGTTTCGTCGAAGGGCAGGCTCGGGGGCTGGGCTTCGCTGGTGGTGTTGCTGTGGTGGACGGGATGGTTGGTCGGAGGGGCGTTGCTCTACGTGGCCTTCCTGCCCGTCCTCGAGGGACATCCCACACCGAGCGACCTCATCACCCGGGACCACTTCGCCATCGCCGCCAGCCTGGTAGCGATTCCCACGGCCCTGCTGGGAGCCGTGCTGCTCCACCAGGTGAACGCTCGGCAGGTGCTGAAGGAAGATCGGCTCGTCTACCGAGAATGGGTCGGCTGGTCAGACACGGCCTAGCCAGTTCTCCTCCTCGGCTACCGGGCAGCAGGTCGATGTCGTCCGAGGCCTCCCGCATCGGCCTGCTCAGCGACAGGGTCTGGCCGATCACCGGGCTCCGCCGGCCCTTCCGCCGGTTCGGGCTCCTGGCCGCCACGGGCCCGCCGAGACACTCTCCGGGCATCCCGTAGTCCTCCCAGGACCGCGGGCATCAGGATCAGGATGAACATGGCTCCGGCGGCGAAGGCTGCCAGGGCGGCGGGCGGGCGGAGCCCCATGAGGTCTGAGGCCGGTTGGGAGCGGGCCCGCAGGGTGGCCTCATCCCCGATCTCCTGGGCATTGCCTTGACCGGCGAGCTCGAGGGCCCTACGGATCCACTCGCGGAGGGTAGCCGGGTCCGGGAAGGTCCCGCCCGTCCTCTGCTCGACGAGGGCAAGTGCCCGCTGCTCGGACCACCGTAGCCAGCCATCCACGATCCGCATGGGCGGTACCGGGATACCGTTCGGTTGGATCTCGAAATGGAGGTGCGGGACCGTCCGCGAAGCGTTGCCCGTGTTGCCAATGTAGCCGACGATCTGGCCGACATGTACCCGCGTCCCCGCACTGATGCCGGGACCGAAGCCGCTCAGGTGGGCGTAGAAGTACTGAGTCTTTCCGGCATCGGTGATCTCCACGGCCAGCCCGCTAATGGGCCCGTTGACCTTCTGGCTGACGTAGCCATCGGCCGCGGCGACGACGGGCGTCCCGCGCGGAGCGAACAGGTCCAGCCCTTGATGGAGGTGGGGGAACGGGCAGCAACGATATGCGTGCCAGTCGTTCTGCCACCAGGCCAGCCCGGCTACGGGAAACGGCCCGACAACGGACAGGATGTCGTCTTGGCGCGGGACTCCGTCCTGGGAGAGGCCCGCCAGGATCGCCATCAGGCGGGCCGTGCTGTGTGTCCCTCCCAAGGTGAAGGGAGCGTCACCGATCGGAGGGCTCGGGGGAGGAGCGCCCGGTCCCGGGTTGGGCGGGCCGGGGGGCGGAGGCAAGCTGGATGAGGGCGAAGGGTGCGGGGACGGTGAGGATGTGGGGCTCGGCGTGGGGGAGATGGTGGGAGATGGGCTGGGCGACCCGGTCGGCGAGACCGAGGGGCTAGGGCTTGGGCCCTCCAGCTGAATGTCGATCGAGCCATCGGTCACGTCCTGCGGCACCAGCGAGTAGTCGCCGTCGCCCGGGGTCTCGTCGCCGCGTTGGCCGTCGAAGATTCCCTGCAAGCGGATCTGGAGGCCTCCAGTTCCAGGCCCGCCCGCGTGTATGTGGACGGTCGTGGGAACGTCCTGCATGGAGCCTCCGCCCGGCACATCGACCACCGCGGGCCCTCCCAGGGTGGCTTCGTCCTCCGACGGGACGTCGAGGGCGGTGACGGCCACCTTGATCTTGGTGAAGGGCAGCCTCAATGAGACCGACTGGTCCTGCAGCTCGCAAGTGAAGGAGCCGCTGGAACCTAACTCGTCTCTGGAGGCGTCCACCTGGAAGAGGCAGCCGGGCACGTCGGCCCGGCCAACGGGAGAGGAGAAGGCAGCCTTCCCCTCTCCGGTCACACGAGCGTCGCCTTCCTGCCCGTGAGCCACCCCGGCATCCGGGCCGAGTCCCAGCAGAGCAAGCGGAACGAGCGCGAGCAACACGAACAGGGCCAAGAGTCCGGCGCGCTCTGTGTTGTCTCTGGGGATCCCCACGGGCTGCTCCGTTTAGGCCGGTCGCTCCGCGCCGCCCTTTCGGCGCGTGTTCACACCCATATCTACGCTGTACCCGGCACGGCCGGTTCACGCTTGCAGCGTATCCAAGATACGCACTGCCAGCCGATCTCGCTTGCGGGCCAGGGGTTGCCGTTCAGGGAACCCGGGGCGAGCATCCCCGTCGGCGCATGGGGGTACGCTTGAGTTGATGAGAGGCGACCGGGTGGAGATCGTGGTCGACACTGGGAACGGCGTTCGAACCTATGAGATCGAGGCCACGAAGGCCGGCCGCCGGGTCGAGGTCTCGACCGCTCGGGGGATCGTCGAAGTGGCCGAGGTGACCCGAACCGGCCAGCCCGTGCGGACCGGCCGGTTCATGGCCGCCAGGGTGGTGGCGCTGGTGGAGCACCCAGCCGAGCCGACCCCGGAGCGGGGTCGTCGCAGGAGAGCCTCGAAGGACCAAACGGCCCTTCTTTGACCGCTCGGCGGTCCCTCGTCACTCACCTGACCTGCCCGAAGTGCGGCCGAAATCTGGACCATCGCATCAGGCAGACCGTCTGCTCGTGTGGATCACCGTTGCTCGTCGAGTACGACCTCGATGCGCTGGGTCAACGGGCGGACAAGCAGGTGATCGCCGCGCGACCACCCACCATGTGGCGGTATTCCGAGTTCCTGCCCGTGGCCAAACCCGATCTCGTCGTGAGCCTCGGGGAGGGTCTCACCCCTCTCATTCCCGTTGGTGTGATTGGCCGGCGAGTCGGGCTCCCCCGTCTGATGGTGAAGGACGAAGGGCTCAACCCGACCGGGACCTTCAAGGCCCGAGGGGCATCGTGCGGGGTGTCCATGGCCGCCCAGCTGGGGATCCGACGGGTGGCGCTGCCGACGGCCGGCAACGCAGGAGGAGCGTGGGCCTGCTACGGAGCTGCAGCCGGGCTGGAGGTTCATGTGGTGATGCCCAGGGACGCCCCCATGGTGAACCGGCTGGAATGCGAACTGTTCGGAGCCGCGGTGACGCTGGTCGACGGGACCATCTCCGACGCCGGCGGGCTGGTGGCCGAGATGGCCGAAAGCGGCCAGTGGTTCGACGTGTCGACGCTGAAGGAGCCTTACCGAATCGAGGGCAAGAAGACGCTGGGTCTGGAGATCGCAGAACAGCTCGGATGGCAGATGCCCGATGCCATCGTCTATCCGGCCGGCGGCGGAGTGGGCATCATCGGGATCTGGCGAGCCCTGCAACAGCTCCAGGCCATCGGTTGGCTGGAGGGTGACTCGCCGAGGCTCATGGTCACCCAGGCGGAAGGGTGCGCGCCGATCGTGGAGGCCTTCGAACGAGGATGGGAGGAGTCCCGGCCCTGGCTCGAGCCGCGGACCTTGGCCGATGGCCTTCGCGTCCCCAAGGCTCTGGGCGACTTCCTCGTCCTGCGGAGGGTCGTGCTGGTCAACACGGGCAATGCGCTCAAATACCTGGATGCGATGTCAGAGGCCGTGCGAGGCTAGGCCGGTTACAGGTCCCCGCCGCCTCGGGTGGACCAGAGCTCGGACTCGGCCCGCATGGCACGAGGATCCTTGCCGGGTGGCAGCTGAGGCCAGCGACGGAGCGACCGGAACAGGGCCCAAGACCCTACCGCGATCGCGCTGATCGCAAGGGCGATGATCATCCACGCCAGCAATTCTGCTTCCATCACTTCCTTGTAACGCTCCTGGAGGGCCCGCTATGCCTGAGACGGCCCAGCGCCTCCCCGAGCCTGCGGATGGGGCCCTTGAGTGCGAAGCGTTCCGCCATCTGCTCGAGCCTTCCTTCATCCGGCTGAGCCGTCCAAGCCCTGAGCTCGAGGTCGGTCCTGATCGGAACGACCTGCTGCATCAACCGGATGTAATCGGTAGCGTCCCGGAGCGCAGCTCGAAGCGAGGGAGAGCGCTGGAGCGGCCGGCCCTTTCGTTTCGCCGCCCCCGCATCGACCAGAAGGTCGTCCAGTGAGTCGTACGTCTTCACCAGAAGCCGGGCGGTCTTCTCGCCCACGCCGCGAACGCCGGGGAGGCCGTCCGAGGGGTCGCCGCGGAGGATGGCGAACTCCGCGTAGCGAGAGGCGGGCACGCCGTACTTCTCCAGCACCCCGGCCTCGTCCAGCACACGGAGCTCGGAGACGCCCTTCAGGGTGAAGAGAACCCGCACCTGCGGATCCCGCACGAGCTGGATGAGGTCGCGGTCGCCGGTCACGATGTCGACGCGGTCTCTCTGGCGGGCCGCGGCGCACAGTGTCCCGATGGCGTCCTCCGCTTCCCACCCCGGGGCCTCGGCCTGGCTCATTCCGAACGCATCCAGGACCTCCCGCAGGATGTCGAATTGCTCCGGGAGCCCTTCGGGATCCGGTGGCCGGTTGGCCTTGTAGCCGTCGTACACGGCGACGCGAGGCGCGGGTCGCCAGTCGTCGTCGTAGACGTGGACGATCTCGGCGGGCCGCCGGTCTCCGATCAGCCGGGCAGTCATGTCGAGGTAGCCGTGAACCGCATTGATCGGGCGGCCATCCTGGGCCGTCACAGTTGTCGGCATGGAGAAGAACGCCCGGAACATGAGGCTCGACGTGTCAAGCAGGAGCCGGCTGGTCATGCTGGGAACGAAGCCTAGCTCACCCCGGTCACAACGCCGACCGGAGGACGATGCCGTAGCCTGGCGTCATGCCCTTGGGGCAAGACCCGCCCGAGACGTCGGCGTCGCAGCCGACAAAGGCTGCCGCGGTCGATGATGCTCCGCTGGAGTTCAACCCCTTCCTCCCCGAGATGCGGGCCGACCCGTACCCCCTTTATCACCGGTTGCGCTCGCAGGATCCGGTCCACCAGAGCTTCCCCGGCGTCTGGATCCTCACCCGGTACGCAGACTGCGTGGCCGTGCTGCGGGATCCGGACCGGTTCAGCAACGACTCCCGGAACTCCGATCTGTACCAGGCATTCCGGGCCGCCAGGGGACGGGAGCCGACAATCATGGAGGACACGGCCGGGCGGACGATGCTCTTCATCGACCCGCCCGACCACACGCGCCTGCGGAACCTGGTGAACAAGGTGTTCACGGCCCGGCGGATCGAGGCTCTTCGGCCGCACATCCGCGAGATCGTGAAGGGACTCCTGGACGGCATCGAGGCATCGGGGAAGGACAACTTCGACCTGGTGAACGAGGTGGCCTACCCCCTTCCGGTCACCGTGATCTGCGAGATGCTCGGGGTGCCCTCGCGCGACTGGGACCAGTTCCATCGGTGGTCGTCGGCCCTGGTGGTGACCCTGGACCCGGTCATGTCCGACGAGGTGCTCGGGCCGGCCAACGAGGCCGCCCTCGCCTTCGCCGACTACTTCACCGGGCTGCTGGCCGACCGGCGCGCTCGTCCCAGGGACGACCTGCTCACCGCGATGATCGCAGCCGAGGACCGGGGCGAGCGGCTGACCGAACGGGAGCTTCTGGCCATGTGCATCCTGCTGCTGATCGCGGGGCACGAGACCACGGTCAACCTGATCGGTAACGGGATGCTGGCGCTGCTTCGCAACCGGGATCAGCTCGAGCGGCTCGCCGAGAATCCCTCGCTCATGAAGAGCGCCGTCGAGGAGTTCCTCCGATTCGACAGCCCGGTCCAGTTCCTCGGCCGAACGCTGATGGAGGACGTGGAGTTAGGGGGGCGGGACATCCGAAAGGGCGAGCAGGTGGTCCCGGTGATCGGGGCAGCGAACCGGGATCCGGCGCAGTTCCCGGATCCCGACACACTGGACATCGGCCGGCCCGACATCCGGCACTTGTCGTTCGGAGGCGGTATCCACTTTTGTTTGGGAGCTCCGCTGGCCAGGGCCGAAGGGCAGATCGCCATCTCCGAACTGGTAGCGCGATTCCCCAAGCTCGAACTCGCCACCGATACGTTCGAGCGCAGGGAAACTGTCACCCTCCGTGGATTGAAATCCCTCCCGGTCGCGGTGGGGTGACTTCGCTCAATTTGCTAGGAAGACGAACCCTTCCGAGGACGGATGGCGTCGCCGACGCGAATCGTGCCTCCCTCGAGAATGTCGGCGCGGAGGCCGCCTCGGTGGGTCAGCGCCTTCACCACCCCGCGCTTCGACAGGCTGGCCAGGTGGGCGCACGGCTCGCAGAGACGCGTTCCTCGGAGGCGCACCTTGCCGACCAGGAACTCTTTCCCGACCAGGTGGTTCAGTGCGACACCGACCGTCACGATGTTGCGCCGGGCCTGTCCGGGTTCCAGTGAGATGCCGTAGTCGCGGCCGGCCGCCTCCACGGCTTCCTGCTCGATCAGCGTGATCTGGCGCCCGGTGCCCGGCGTGGCTGAGTATGTCCCCTTCGCCTCGAAGTAGCGATCGCCCTGGAGACCCTTGCCCGAGATGGCCTCGACCTCGTCGAGCGAGACCATCGGGCCGGCCCCTTCGGTGGCGACGTAGATACCGCCGACGGTCCCCTGCCAGGTCGCCGAGAGGTCAGGTTCCTGCTCGATCGAAGTCTCTGTCATGGCCCCAAGCGTACGCTACAGTGCCGGCTCCGGCCCGCCAGGCGAGGTGAAGATGGAAGTCCTGATCGTCAACCAACGGGAGGTTCCCGACCTCCTCCCGATGGACGAGTGCATCGAAGTCATGGCCGAAGCGCTGGCCGGCCTGGCTCGCGGGGACTCGGTGATGCCGCTGCGCGGCATGGCCGGGTTGCCCGACCAGGGGGGACTGCTGGCGTGGATGCCTTCCCTTCTCCCCGCGGGCGGCGTGATGGGGATCAAGGTCATCAGCGTCTTCCCCGACAACCAGGGGACGGAACTGGAGTCCCACCAGGGGGCGGTCCTGCTGTTCGAGGTCGAACGTGGGCGGCTCCTGGCCATCGTCGACGCCTCTTCGGTGACGGCCATCCGAACGGCTGCGGTGAGCGGGGTTGCCACCCGGCTCCTCGCGCGAGCCGATGCCGACGATCTCGCGATCCTCGGCTCCGGCACACAGGCCCGGACGAACCTGGAGGCCATGCTGGCGGTACGCAATGTCCGACGGGTTCGCGTCTGGGGCCGCAACCGCGTGCACGCGGAGGGCTTCGCCGAGACAGAGTCCCGTCGTCACGGCATCTCGGTGGAGGTGGCAGCCACCGCCCGGGAGGCTTTGGATGGGGCCGATCTCGTATGCACCACGACGTCGGCCACTGAGCCGGTGCTCCTAGGCCAGTGGCTCTCGCCTGGGACGCACGTGAACGCGGTGGGGTTCTCCGGCCCCACCGGCCGGGAGCTGGACGCCGAAGCGGTCCTCCGTGCGCGGCTGTTCGCCGACCGCCGGGAGTCGATCCTGAACGAGGCCGGCGATTTCCTCATCGCGAAAAGCGAAGGTGGGATCGGGGACGAGCACGTGGTGGGCGAGCTAGGGGAGGTGATCCTTGGGAAGGTCGAAGGGCGGACGTCGCCGGAGGAGATCACCCTGTTCGAGTCGCTTGGGCTAGCGATCGAGGACCTGGCCGCCGCCAGCCACATCTACCGCCGGGCCGTGGAGACGGGCAAAGGGACCAGGGTGGAGCTGGGGGGCGAACGCCACGACGGCAGCTGAGCCGATCGCGCTCGAGGAGATCCACGCGGCCCGGGATCGCATCGGAGGATCTGCCCTGCGCACCCCGCTTATCCGACTGAATGTGGACGATGCGCCCGCGGAGGTCTATCTGAAGCTGGAGAACCTCCAGCCCATCGGTTCATTCAAGATCCGGGGCGCCGCCAACGTCATGGCGATTGCCGATCCGTCGGAGCTCTCCCGCGGCGTGTACACGGCGAGTGCCGGCAACATGGCGCAGGGAGTGGCCTGGAACGCCAGACGTCTCGGGATCCCATGTACGTCAGTCGTGCCGGAGACCGCTCCCGAGGCGAAGCTCTCCGCTATCCGTCGCCTGAGCGCCGACTACGTCAAGGTCCCGTTCGACGAGTGGTGGCAGGTGATGATCGATCATCGCTACGAGCCGCTGGCCGATCGGGTCTTCGTTCATCCGTTCCTCGATCCCGCTGTGATGGCCGGGAACGGAACGATCGGCCTGGAGATCGCGGAAGACCTTCCAGGCCTGGACGCCGTAATCGTGCCGTTCGGCGGTGGCGGGCTTTCGTGCGGGATCGCCTCGGCCCTGCGCGCGTTGAACCCGGAGGCCGAGGTCTTCGCCAGCGAGATCGAAACGGCCGCACCGCTTCACGCGGCGCTCTCGGCAGGGCGACCGGTGCAGGCTCCTTACACCGCCAGCTTCGTCGACGGTATCGGGTCCAAGGCCTTGGTCGAGGACATGTGGCCGCTGGCCAGTTCGGTGCTGGCCGGTTCGTTGGTCGTGACGCTCGAGCAGACTGCCGCCGCCATTCGGCTACTCGCTGAACGGAACAGGGTCGTCGCGGAAGGGGCAGGGGCCACATCTGTGGCGGCCGCGCTCACCGGACGAGCAGGCTCCCGCAAGGTCGCCTGCGTGGTCTCCGGTGGGAACATCGACCCCGCCAAGCTGGCCACGATCCTTTCCGGCGATCTCCCCTAGAAAGAGCTAGGCGAGAGCGGCTTTCGCCTTGTCGAGGTCGTCGACGCCGAGGACCACTCGGTTGCCGCTGGCCACGTAGGTCAGATCGATGTTGACACCCGCGTCGGCAATCTTCCTGGCCGTCTCCCCCAGCGTCCCGGGCTGGTTCTGCACGTCCAGCACGAGCACGTCCCGTTCACCAGTGACTCGGGCTCCTCCCTGCTCGATTGCCTGGCGGGCAGCCGCGGCGTCTTCCACCAGGAGGTGTCCCACCGCCTGGCCCCCACTCGGGAAACCGCAGAATCCCTCGATGTTGACGCCGGCCTTTCCCAGGCTCTCGCCCAGAGCAGCCATCGTGCCGGGCCGGTCCTCCAGGGTTATGGCGAGGTCCTTCATCGCCACCGCCTCCTTTCCTCGCCCGAGTGATAGCCCAGCGATGAAGTGACGGTCAAACCAACGGTTCAGTCCCGGAGGATCGGGCGGGTCAGGCAGGTCGGCCCGCCCCCTCCGTTCATGCCCACCTCCCACGCCGCGAACTCGTGGACCTCGCAGCCGCGTTCGGCCAGTGCGGCAGCGGTTTTCGGGTTCCCCTCGGCCACGACCACCACCCCCGGTCGAACGGCCAGCACGTTGCATCCGAGGGTAGGGAACTCCTCCTCGGGCACCGGGATCATCGAGATCCCCAGGTCTCCGAGCAGCTCGTACAGGCCGGCGGGGAGGAGCGGCAGGTACGCAGTGACCAGTTCCTCGGCGACCGGTGAGATCAGGCTCAGCAGGTGCAGGCAGACCTCCGGCCCCTCGCCGTACGGGATGTCGAAGATGCGGACGTCCCCGCTGACGATCTCTGCGAGCTGCTCGGCTCCGGCCGCGTTCGTCCGGAGCGACCGGCCGATGCAGAACAGATCGGGCCGGAGCCAGAAGGTGTCGCCGCCGTCCACGGTGCCCGGAGGCTCGATCCGGCCGGCCCGAGGGATTCCGTGCTCCGTCATCCACCGCTCCAGGACCAGCTCCTCGCCCTGCCTGCTCGGCTTGCCCGACCGGAGCGAGATGGCCCCGCGATCCGACACCAGGGCCGGGTCGAACGTGTACACGAGGTCCGGGCTCCCTGTCTCCTCTCCGAGCTCGTGCACCGACACTCCCAAGGCGGAGAGGAGCTCGCAGAGCGCGTCGTGCTCTCGTTGGGCCGCGACCAGGTCGACCGGGTGCAGGTAGCCGTGACCGGAGTCTTCGTACGCTCGGCCGAACGCGGGCCCGGGGCGTTTGACCAGCGCCTCGAGGAGCGGAGAGGTCATGCTCTGCGCGCCGAATCGCTTCCCGGCCACGGCCAGGGATTCTACGGCGGTGCACCATTACCGCTGGTGGCGCCGGCGCAGGCCGTCCGATTGAATACCGGCCCATGGATCTCCGGACCACGCCCAAGGTGGAGCTCCATCGTCACCTCGAAGGAGCCATCCGCTTGGCGACGGTGTATGAGCTGTCGAGGGAGGCAGGCGTACCCTTGCCGGCCGACTCGCCCGAAGCGCTCGCGCCGCGCGCCCTCATCCGCGAGCCCGTGGATAGCCTGGAGGAGGCGCTCAAGGCCTTCGCCATCGCGCAGAACTCGCTGCGGACCTACGACGCGGTTCGCCGGATCGCTCGCGAGGCGGTGGAGGACCTCCACGAGGATGGCGTTCGCCTGGCGGAGCTCAGGTTCTCTCCTCACTTCATGTGCTCCCCGGGCGACCTGGACTGGGATGTGGCGATGGATGCCCTGGTCGAAGGGGTGGCAGAAGCCGTGGCCGACGGGCACGACGTGGCCGTGGGACTGATCGCCATCTTCAGCCGCGACTACGGGATGGAGTCCGCCCGGCGAACCGTCGAGTTCGCCCTCAGGCATCGGGACCGCCTGGTCGGCTTCGACATCGCCGGAAGCGAGGTCGGCTATCCGCCCTCGCTGTATGCCGACGTGATCTCGCCGATCAGGGGATCAGGGCTGGGGCTCACCATGCACTACGGGGAGTCCGGTCCGCCCGAGTACCCACGGGAGGCGGTGGAAGTCCTGGCGTCCTCCCGGCTTGGGCACGGGCTCAGCGTCTCTTGGGATCCCGAGGTGACTGCGCTGGTGATCGATCGTGGAGTCACCCTGGAGATGTGTCCGACCTCGAACTGGCTGACCAGGGGCGTGGCCGCCGTGGACGAGCATCCCATTCGCCGTCTCCTGCACGACGGTGTGAAGGTCACGCTCAACACCGACGATCCCGGGCTCATGGGGATCGATCTGCTACACGAGTGGGAGACGGCCCGCGATCGCATCGGGTTCACCGAGGACGACTTCCGAGCCGTCACCTCGAACGCCCTCGAAGCGAGCTTCCTCCCCGAGGACGTCAAGGCCGCTGTCCGCCGGAAGCACTTCGACTGGCTCGAGTCCGTGAGACGAGCCGGCTCGGGGTAAGCCTGGTTCCGATGGAGCGGCGAAAGCTCGGACGAAGTGGCCTGGAGGTTCCCTCCATTGGCGTGGGGACGTGGAAGGTGTTCGACGTCCGTGGGGCTCGCGACGAATCCCGGGTCAAGGACCAGGTGACCGAGGCGCTTCAGGCCGGCGCCGGTCTCTTCGACTCCTCCCCGATGTACGACCAGTCCGAGCGGGTGCTCGGTGCGGCTCTGGAAGGCCGGAGGGAGCGGGCGTTGGTCGCGACGAAAGTGTGGACCCGGTCGCAGGAACAGGGACGGCACCAGGTCGATCGCGCGATGCGTTTCTTCGGCGGCCGTGTGGATCTCTACCAGGTGCACAACCTGCTGTCCTGGCGAGAGCATCTGCCCGTGCTGGAGCAGCTCCGGGACGAAGGCAAGGTGGCAGTGATCGGGGTCACGCACTACAGCCCCTCGGCCTTCGGCGAGCTGGCCGAGGTCATGAGCACCGGCCGCATCGACGCGATCCAGGTGCCCTACAACCCTTCCCAGCGGCAGGTAGAGCAAGAGATCCTGCCCCTGGCCGAGGATCTGGGCGTGGGTGTCGTGGTCATGCGACCCTTCGGGGAGGGGTCGCTGATGCGCCGGCCGCCCGGGATCGAGCGGCTGCGACCGCTGGAATCCTTCGGAGTGAGGACCTGGGCGCACGCGCTCCTGAAATGGATCCTCTCCGAACGAAGGTGCCACGTGGCCATCCCGGCTACGTCGAAGCCCGGAAGGATCAACGAGAACGCCGCGGCCGGCGATCCTCCGTGGTTTGGCCCCGAAGAGCGGGACCTGGTGGCCCGGCTGGCTGCAGGGTAGTCACTCGGCCGGACCCTCCAACGGGTCGGCCGGCATCGCGACGCCGAGCGGACGTGGCGCGCGTGCGACCGTCGCCAGTCGCGCTCGTTCGCTTCGCCTGATCGCACCCAGCCCTCTCGCCCCCAACACGGCCAGGGCGAGGACGCACCCGACCGCACCCGAGAGGGCCATCGCCTCGGCCGGTCCGAAACGTCCAACATCCCCGAGCCAGGCGAACCCGAGGCTTCCGACGGCCGAGGTCAGTGCGTACATGCTCTCAGTGGCGCTGTACGCCCGGCCTCGTACGCGGTCGGGGAGCGTTTCCGCGATCGTCGCAGTCATCGGGATCCCTGCCCCCGCGTCGGCCAGCCCGGACACGAGGGCGATGGGCAGGAGCCAGAGGAACGAGGGACTCAACCAGGCCAGGGCGAACGCTCCCACTCCGAACGCCGATGCCACGACCCACGGTGTTCGTGCGTGATGATCGTCCCTGGCCGCGATGACCAGGCTGGCGATCACCGTCCCCAACCCGGCCACCGACAGGACGATCCCGTACTGCCCTCCCGATCGGTGCAGGACCTCTCTCAGGTACACGACCAAGAGGGCGATCACGCCGGCAAAACCCAAGGAGAGGCCGGCGTTCACCAATGCGTAGGTCCGCACGGCCGGTGCAACGAATACCTCCCGGATGCCCTCACGCAGCTGATGAGCCGTGGACCGGCGCTCCGACGCCGGCTTGCCGCGAGGGGTGACGGACGCGACATAGGCTGCGGCGACCATGAACGACGCTGCATCGACGAAGAAGGCGTTGCGGGCGCCCAAGAGGAAAACGGCGAGCCCTCCGATCGCGGGGCCCACCGTGTGGAGGACCTGGTGGGTGGTCTCGGTGACCGCGAGTGCGGGGACGAGCTTGTCGCTCGGGGCAACCTGGGCCAGCAAGGCTGACCGGGCCGGGCGGAACACCGGGCCGAACATCGAGGAGGCAAACGACAGGGCGTATGCCTGCCAGGCTGCGTGCGTGAACGGTAGGGCGCCCACCAGCAACCCCCGGATCAGCTGACATCCGATCATCACACCACGTCGGTCCATCCGGTCCGCCAGCACGCCGGCCACAGGCCCGATGGTGAACCACGGCACTGAGCGCAAGGCCAGGGCAAAACCGACGGCTGTGGCGCTACCCGTCAGCTTGTTGATGTAGACAGCCAGTGCGATGAAGGTGACGAAATTGCCGACGTCTGAGATCCAATCGGCGAACCACAGCGCGCGGAGCTCACGGTCCCGAAGGACGCTGAAGATGGCCATGGTTCGCTTCACCATGGGGAAAGGCATGGAGTGGAGATTAGGCGGCTTTGCGCCGGCATGACACGAACGGCTGAAGGCAACTCAGGAGAGCGGGATGCGGACCGTCATGCCGATGGGCAGGAGCTTGGGATCACTGAGCCGCTCGGCGTTGGCCCGGAAGATCCTCTTCCACGCCAAGCCTGTTCCGTAGAAGCGTTCGGCCATGCTCCACAGGCTGTCTCCTGCCTGAACGTGATACCGAAGAACGAGCGCTCGCGGCCTGGCCGCCCGCGCCGCTTCCCGAAGCTGCTGTCGAGAGGCTTCGAGCTCGGCTCTCTGAACGGCCTCTCGAGCGGCCAGCCGTGTCAGGGCAGTCTGTGCGTCGGCCAGGCGCTCGCCAAGCTGCCGGGCGCGGTCCTGCTCGGCGCCGAGCTTCGCGCGAAGCTCGGCGCTTGTCGGCGCTACCCGCACCGGGGCACGCTCCCGACCGGCCCAGTACCCGGCCGAACCTGCCGCCGCAACCGCCACAACGAGCGCGGCCACCATGGCGGCGCGACTCCGCTTCGTGCGCTGCACGACGGGCGCCTCGGCGTCCTCCATGGGTGCGATGCTCCCAAGCACCCAGCCGTACCACGCCGCCCGTCGGGAGAGCGGATCCACCACCAGCGCCACGCTGGGAGCTTCCGAGAACAGGATGGCGTGCAGGCGACGGTCGTAGTCGGAGAGTCCTGGCCCGGTCCCGGGATGAGAGTGATACCACCCGACGATCCGCGATCCCGGGTAGCGCTCGAGCATCGTGTCGTAGGCGTGCTCCCACACTTCCGGCAGGAACACGATCTCGCCCTGATGCTCTTGGACTCGGGCAGCTGGGATCGCCGCCTCGACCGCCACGGATGCGTTCCGGCGCCTGCCCACCAGGATGCCCCCGACCCTCCGGGCCCGCGCCGCGTCGATGTGCTGTGTGATGACGTCCATCACGCCGGGCTCGAGCAGGGGAAGTTCGCTCACGGCCGTGAGCGAAGTGTACCCACGCTCCAGGCAGACCAAGCAGGCGTGTCGGCTTTCGACCTTTCGGACGATTGCGCTCGCTGACCCCCGGGCACTAGGCTCGGTCGGCCGAGCGCTCCACGCTTCGGGCCTTGCTTTGCGTCGGCCCGCAGACAACTACAGGAGAGGGAACATGCTTGTGAGGCTCAGGCGTCCGTCGCCGCTGCGCCGTAACGGCTCCCTGGTCTTCATCCTGGCGATTGGAATGATCCTGTCCGGGGCGGCGCCGAGCCCGGCCGGGACGCCATCCCGGACCGAGCTTCCGCCCAAGGTCAAGCCCGCCGTCACGAAGGGCCGATCGTTCAACGCCCCTCAACCAGGTGGGATCGCGGCGCGGGGAGGGGCGACCAGACTCGGGTTCTGCGGTGGGGACGACTGGGAGCCGGAGATCGCCGCCGCTCCCGATGGACACGTGTACGCGGTGCTTGCGCACTTCCCCGGTGATCCGTCCTGCGACCCCGCTTCGGCCAACCCCGTCCGCATCTACATCCAGGTCTCCAGCGACGGCGGTGCGACGTTCGGGCCCCCACACGTGGTCGCAGAGACCGTGAGCGGTCGGAATTACCCCCGCCAGGTGGACTGCGTGGTGACTGTGGATCCGGTGACGGGGGCCGTCTACGTGAGCTTCCTGGCCTACGGGATCCAAAACGAGGTGGACGTGGCGGTGGCCAAGTCCACGGACTTCGGCCAGACGTTCACCGCGGTCAAGGTGAACGGACCCGAGTGTGCCGCCTGCGATCACCCCTGGACCGTCGCGTATGGCAACGACGTCTATACGGCGTACGCGCGCCTGAAGAACCACTACATCGCGCACTCTTCCGATGGCGGCGTCATCTGGACCGAATCGAACGTCCTACGGGCCGATGCCGTGGCCTTCCCCGAGGGGGCGGTCCTCGACGACGCCCATAACGCGTGGTTCGCTTGGGGCGATTGCAAGACCTCCAGCTGCAACGGCAACACGGCGGGGAACTACCGCGTGTCGAAGACCCAGGCCGGCACCTCGACGACCACGTTCGCACTCGTGGCCTCGGCGCCGGCCGGTCCGAAGTGCCCGGTCGCCCCGGCCTGCGGGTTCGCTTACTTCGGCATCCAGGACGACATCGCCATCGACGCGGCCGGCTCCTTGTACCTGGTATGGCAGGACGGGCAGGACCACGCGAAGGCAGGAAGCCCGCCCATCGTGCAGCTCTCCCGATGCCAGGCCGGCACGGATTGCGCCTCGGCCTCCAACTGGTCGTACGTCGGGCGGGTGGACGACAAGACAGCCTCCGGATGCGCGGACTCTGCGTGCTACGCCCTGTTCCCCCGGGTGGAGGGAGGAGCGGCCAATCAGATCGCGGCCGTGTGGATGGATGACCGGCTGGGAGTGCCGCTCGACCACGTCAACGGCTGGAACGTCTGGCTCCGGACCTCCACCTCGGGGGGCTCCTCGTGGACGGGACCGAGCGTCCGGGTGTCCCAGTTCGACCGAAAGCGGAAGGAGTCCCGGCGCAACGGGTTCCTGTTCCCCTACGGGGACTACCAGGGCATCGACATCCAGGGCTCCAGCGCCGTGATGGTGTGGGGCGAGGGCGTCAACTACACGGGCGGTCCCTCGAATCCCGGACACGTGATCTACCGATCGATGGCGATCTGAATTCGAGGGAGCTTTAGGACCGGGCCCGGATCCGCCTCCTGAGAAGGGGCGGCCGCCAGTCCCGGAGCGACCGGTCCGAGGACCACGGGGCGTAGGGCGCGGCGGTGAGCCCAGCCAGCGCCACCAGGACCGTGTCGTAGTTCACCCGCCACCCGGCGAAGTCGAGCCAGGCCTCGTCACGGTCCGGCTTGAGTGGGAGGCCGGCCGCCGCCAGCCGCTCGCACGCTTCGTCGAACTCGTTTCGGCCGATGGTGATCGGGTCGCCTCGCTTCGGGTCGGGGTCGTACGGGATCCCGAAGAACTCGGCCACGCGGCGAAGGGCCAGATAGCCGGCCCTGATGCAGAACTCGGCCCGGACGTTCCGAGGGATGTCGATGGCGGCCAGAGAGAGTGAAGCTGCGTCGAGGACCGCTCCCGCTGCGGTCACCCAGGAGTGATCTGGTTGGGGTGACCGGAAGAACACGACTGCCGGGAAGGACAGGTGCGTCTCCTCGAGGTCGACGAACCAGTCCTCCCACCTGACCCACACCTCGTCCAGCTGGTCGATCCGCTCGAGTACCCAGTACCGCTCGAGCATCTCCACGCCCGATGGCGGCGATCCCGCCCGGATCTCCAGGGCGGTCACTGCGGACTCCCGTCGGGAAAAGGCCCCGTAGATGCTGGGCAGATATGTGATGAGCATTGCCAACAGGATCAGGCCGAGTGCCGCCTCGCTGAAGGCGAGAACCGTGGCCGGGATGTCAGGCGGGCGTTCGAATCCCAGGGTCAGGATGGCCGACCCCGACAGCATGAACGCCCGGCGCACCGACCGGGCACCCACGCCCCAGAACATCGCGGCGTAGCCGGCCAGGACGAGCGTGATCCACACCACCAGAAGCATCAGCAGGCTGGACGGAGCGTAGGCGGCCATGACGCGGTCGCGCCGCTCGTAGGTGGCGTTGCGGCCGATCCTCAGGCGAAACAGGGATCGCATCGAGATGAATACGACCCGGCCGAGCTTGGCCGGGATGCCCCGTGGGAGGATGACCGTCCGCACGGCCGAGCCGAACGTGGCTATCACCACGAGGGCTCCTACCCCGAACACCAGGGCTCTCACGATCACCATGGAGCGTCACCTCCCCGGGAGGCGGCCAAGTCTCCCGTACCGTTCGCCTGCATCACAAGTTCGCGACGCGTGTCGGGGTTGCCTGTCCCATGGGAAACCATGAAGATAGACATTGCCTTCCACAACGCCCAAGTGAGGTTCGTCGTTGGATCAGCCCTGGTGGGGAAGCCGGGACACCCTGGCCCTTTCCATCTCCGAGGCCGCCGCGGTCTGTGGCGTGAGGCGTCGAACGATCCGGCGGCGCCAACAGGCCGGCGAGTTCGAGCACGCGTACAAGGATGCCGACGGCTCGTGGCGGATTCCGGTGAACGATCTGATCGCCGCCGGCCTCCGGCCGAACGTCGTGGCCGATCCGGACGAACCACGCATCGTGTTCACCGCCGCCTCCCAGGTGGACCGCCTGCGGACCGAGGTAGCGGTCCTGCGGGAACGGGTCCGAGCGCTCGAGATCATCGCCAGGGAACGGGAGGAGCGTGTCACGGACCTGCGGACGATCCTCAGGATGCTTCCGGCGTCCACCGAGGCCGAGGGACCGCCCCTCCCACAGGTCGAGGAGCCAGCTCCCCCGGCCTACGACACCGAGGAGGAACCTGCGGTGGAGGAGGTGAGCCAGGAGCCCATCCCTGAGGAGGTCCAGGAAGCGATGACGCCATCCGAACCTTTGGCCGCCAAGGAAACGCCCCCGCCGGTCAGGGTGACGTCTCCCTTCGATGCGCCGGTTTCCGCGGCCGCTTCAACTGAACCAATCGTGATCCTTCCGGACGTCCTCAGTCGCGAGCCCGAGTCTGAGCCGTTCGAGGGCGCCCTCGACCGATCGGCCGAGCTGCTCGAGACCGCCCGCCAGCGGTCCACCGAGCTGCTCGAGGACGCCATGTCCATGTGGTGGCCTTCGCCCCCAGCAAGGGCCCAGCCCGAGGCCGCGCCGTCGTCCCGGGAGCGATCCGGCCCGGCGGACGTCACGCCCTCCCGTTCGGACCCGGCCGAGGCCTTCACAGCGGTGTCGGACAGGGCCGCGGCCGGCACAACCCTGACAGAGAAGCCCGCGGCGACTCCCTCGTCCGATCAGGCTCCTCCTGCTCCGCCGCCGCCACCTCCAGCCCCCAAGGAGAGCGACCTCTTCATGCACGACCCGATCGACGAAGCCTCGTTCGACTGGCTGGACCCCGATTTCGGCCGCCCTCCCAGGCATCTCCGCCGCCGATTGGGCCGGTTCTTCCGCCGTCACCGGAGACCACAGTGAGCACCTCCAAGGTGAGAGTGTTTCCGGTGCCCGTTCCCCCGAGGGCCGGCCAGGAGGACCAGGATCCTGCACATATGGCCGCCGAGATCGAACGTCTACGACAGGAGAACGCCCTCCTCCGGGAACGCTTTGCGACCGTACAGACGATCGCTCTCGAGCGTGAGGAGACCATCGAGGACCTTCGTCATGCGTTGCAGATGCTCCCCTCGGTGTGGGCTGAGAAGCTCGAGGGGAGACTTGGCCCGGTCACCGAAGGAGCTGACCAGCCTCTGACGGCGGCCGCTCACATGCCCGGTTCGCCCGCGCATACAGCGTCTGCTCCTGACCATCTGGGGGCTCCCGCGCCTACTCGCGAGAAGGATGTCAGCAGCGATCAAGCGGAGGCGTTCTTCGCAGAAATCGCCGCTCTCCGCGTACGGCTGGAGCGAAAGCGGTTGGAGGCCGAGCAGGAGATTCTCGAGCAGGAGCGAAAACGGCTGCTGGCCGACATCGAGTGGACCCGGAAGTGGCAGCGCTCCCGGGGCGTCCCGCCCACCGAGGAGTGATTGCGGAGGCTCAGCCCTCCACGTCGACGTGCTGCAGGACGACGTCCTCCTTCGGCCGGTCTCCCGATCCGGTGGAGACCGTGGAGATGTGTTCGACCACATCCATGCCTTCGATGACCTCGCCGAAGATCGTGTGCTTGCCGTTCAGCCACGGCGTCGGGGCGACGGTCACGAAGAACTGAGACCCGTTCGTGTTCGGCCCCGCGTTGGCCATGGCCAGCAGGCCTGGCCGGTCGAACGTGGGCCCGTCCGGGGGACATTCGTCCTCGAAGTTGTAGCCGGGCCCGCCTCGGCCCGTGCCCTCGGGGTCGCCGCCCTGGATCATGAAGTCGCGGATGACTCGGTGGAAGACCGTGCCGTCGTACAACGGCTCGTTCGACTCCTGCCCTGTCCTCGGGTCACGCCACTGGCGCCGCCCGGTCGCCAGTTCGACGAAGTTGTTCACGGTCGTCGGCGCGTGCTCGGGCATGAGACGGACCTTGAACGTTCCCATGGACGTGGTGATGCTCGCCGTGGTGGACATGGTCAGCTCCTGTGTGTCGGGAAGGTCCGAGTCTATCGGGCTTCCCGTCAGCGCTGGATGATGACCGGGGTTCCGAGGACCAGGATGCGCTTAAGACGTTCCAGCGCCGCCCGCGACACACGAAGGCACCCAGCGCTCACCGATCTCCCGATGGAGGCGGGGTTGTTCGTGCCGTGGATGGCCAGCTGGTTGCCGCCGTGCCACCCGGCGGGGAGGTGGATCTGGATGCCGGAGATACCGAAGGCGAACGCTCCCAGCGACCCTCTCGGGTTGAACGGCACTCGGTCGGTCACGAAGTAGCGGCCGGGCGGCGTCGGAGACGCCGGTGCGCCGGTGGCCATGGGGACCCGAAAGACGAGGCGACCGAACTTCCTCACCGTGAGCCGGTGCCTGGACAGATCGGCCTGGACGACGTACGCAGTGTGTGAACGCTTGAGGCCTCGCAATGAGATCCAGCCCGTCATCGGCTTGCCGGTGTACGGGATGGGTACCCGTCCATATCGGCCGTTCGGGCTCAGCCGGAGGACCCAGGCCACCGTCGGTGTTCCGTAGTACTTCGATCCACCCGGCACGAAGCCGACCGTCTTGCCGCCCCCGGGGCGCGACGTGGCACGAAGACCATGGACCAGCCTAACCAGTAGCGCAGGCGCGGGACGGCGTGGGGCACGTGGGGCCGCAGGATGAAGCGGTTGAGCCGCGCGGTCGGGCGTGCGCACGCGCTCCAATGGTCTCGTCGCAGCAAACCGGGCGGCCTCGGCCATCGAGGCCTGTGTGGCAACGGCGCCGGCGCGCGTTGCCGTCACACTATCCGGTCGATGGGCCCCCGAGCCTGCCGGCATCGCGGTGCTGCCCTGCAGGAGCAGGGGGGCGGCCAGCGAGGCCAGCCCAATACGGGCAAGGCGAGACCAGATTCGTCTCATAACGGATGTGGTCGGACGATGGAGGCGCGAACTGTAGAGATTGGCTGAAGCAAGGCTACACTGCCGACCGTGCGATGGGCCACGTTCGTCGACTCGCAGGGTCGTGAGCGGACCGGCGTCGTCTCCAGCGACGATCTTCATGCATTGGAGCCGGGAATCCGGCTGCTCGATCTGCTCGGGGATGACGGGGAGCGCTTGGCCGCCGCCGGCGATCGAGCCCTATCGAACCCCGCCGAGGTCTTTTCGACCTCCGCCGTCCGGCTCCTGGCCCCAGTCCGGCGACCGCCCTCGATCCGCGACTTCTACGCCTTCGAACGGCACGTCCGAACTGCTCGCCAGCGCCGAGGCCTGGACATGGATCCCGACTGGTACGAGCTGCCAGTGTTCTATTTCAGCAACCCCGTGGCGGTGACCGGGCCCTTCGACGACGTGGCCGTCCCCCCCGGAAGCTCTGCTCTGGACTTCGAGCTGGAGGTGGCGGCGATCGTCGGGCGGGGGGGCGCCGATCTCGACCCCGAAGCGGCGGAGCGACACATCGCGGGGTTCTGCGTGATGAACGACTGGAGCGCCCGGGACATCCAGCGCCGAGAGATGAAGCTGTCGATGGGGCCGGTGAAGGGCAAGGACTTCGCCACCACCCTCGGGCCATTCATGGTCACCCCGGACGAGCTCGAGCCCGTCCGAAAGGCCCTGGCGTTCGACCTCACCATGCTGGCCCGGGTAAACGGAAACGAATACAGCCGAGCTTCTCTGTCCGACATCTACTGGAGCTTCGGGGAGATGCTTGCGTACGCCTCGCGGGGGACCGAGATCGTCCCGGGCGACGTCGTCGGGTCGGGGACGTGCGGGACCGGGTGCATCTTGGAGCTTTCGCTGGTGCATGGGGAAGACCGGTACCCGTGGCTGCAGCCCGGCGACGTGGTCGAACTGGAGGTCGAGCACCTCGGCCGGATCTCCAACAAGGTCGTCGAGGGCAAGCCGCTCAGGCCGTTGAGGGCCTCGTGATGGGGCAGGCATCCGTCGCGCCGGGTCACGCAGAGGAGCTCATGGCCCGCTTGGACGCCGTGCAGGCCCGGCTCGAGGAGCTGTCGGTCTCGCCCCCGGCGCCGGGCCTCACGGACCCCGACCCTCCTACAGGCGAGCGATGGGACTGGGGCCAGGTGTGGGCACATCTCGCAGAGTTCGTGCGCTACTGGTGCGGCGAGGTCCGCCTGATCGTGCAGTCCGGAGGCACCGATCCGGTGCCCTTCGGCCGGACCAAGACGGATCCGGCCCGCGTCGCCGCCATCGAGGCCGACCGCCGTCGTGCTCCCGTGGAGCTGATGGACCGTCTCGCCGGCCAACTGACCGAACTTCGGGCGTTGATCCTGGAGCTCACGCCGGCGGACTGGGAGCGGCGAGGAATGCACTCCACGCTCGGAGTGGTGGATATGCCGGCGGTCGTCCAGGATTTCCTGGTTGGTCACCTCGAGGCGCATGCGGACCAGCTCGATGCTTTGCGAGTGAACTCGGGGCCGGGCTAGGACAGGAGCTTTCGGAGCCCGGCTGCCAGCTCCTCATACTCGGCCGGGGCGTTGTACGCCTGGGCGGACAGACGGATGTAGCCGCGGTCGCGCCAGGGGAAGACCGCGACCTCCGCCCCCACTCCCTCGGCGATTCGCGCCGACAGCGCCCTGGTTTCATCCAGCGTCTTGGGAGCGTTCTCCGGGAGGGCCACCAGGCTCATCGCCTCGAACACCTCCGCTTTCGTCGGAGGAGGCGTCTCCAGGGCATCCCGGACAATCGACGCGCCGTATGCCGCAAGCTCGCGATTGTGGCGCCGGAGGCGGTCCCACCCCAGCTCCTCCATGAAGCCGATGGCTGCGGGGACCGTCAGGTACGGGGTGTAGTCGGCGGTCCCCAGCCATCCGAACGACTTGACGAATCCCTCCAGCGCGTCCCACGAGGTGACCAGGGGCGCGATCCGCTCCCGGCACTCGATGCGGACGTACAGGCCGGCCGCGCCGCGAGGCGCGCAGCACCACTTGTGGAAGTTTCCCGTCCAGAAGTCGGCGTCCAGCTCGCGGAGATCGAGGTCGACCATTCCAGGGGCGTGAGCCCCGTCGATCAGCGAGAGCACCTCGCGCTCGCGAAGCTCGCGAACCAGGTGGGCGACGGGGAACACCACACCTGTGGGGGAGGCGATGTGATCGACGATGGCGATCCTCGTCCGATCGGTGATCCCGGCCATGACGGCCTCGACGAGCTCGTCGGTTTCCCTCACCGGAAGTGGGACAGGATGAACGACCAGCGTGGCTCCGCTGATAGTGCAGGCCCTCTCGGCGGCCAACCGGATGGCTCCGTACCCGTGATCGGTCACCAGCACCTCGTCTCGACCTGTCAGCTCGAGCGAGGTGAGGACCGTGTTGATGGCCGTGGTGGCGTTGGTCGCGAACACGAACCCGTCGGGATCGGCCCGGAGGAACCGGGCGGCTGTCACTCGAGCTGTGTCCAGGGCGTCCGGCAGGACGCGCCAGAAAAAGCCGGTCGGATTGGAATCCATGAGCGCACGCCAGCGGTCCTGCTCGGCGAGGACGGGAGACGGCACGGCCCCGAACGACCCATGGTTCAGGTGGGCGACGTTGGGGTCGAGTGGCCACAGCGCGCGCACATCGGCCCAGTCGGGCCCCCACAAGCGGTTCTCGGACAATAGCCCGCTCATCTCGTTGCTGCTACCCCCCCTGGACCCCCCGACGCTAGCAGGCGGGGCTGCACAGCCGGGTGCGCGCTTGTGGATTCCGGCCGACGAGACGAAGCTGAGGTACCGAACGAGAGCGGCTCCAAGGAGACCCACGTGACCAAGAGGAACCGGATGCGGCGCGGAAGGATCATCACCACCCAGGCGACGGGAACGACCGAGGACGCTTTCCTTCTCCAACGAAGAGACCCCGCGTTCGTCGACACCGACCCATGGCGGGTGCTGCGGATCCTGTCCGAGTTCGTGGAAGGTTTCGATGCCCTGGCAACCATCCCCCCGGCGGTGAGCGTGTTCGGCTCGGCTCGGACCGGCTCCGAGGATCCCTTCTACGAGGCGGCCCGAGAGGTCGGCGCAGAGTTGGCTCGGGCCGGCCTCGCTGTGATCACTGGAGGAGGACCCGGGGTGATGGAGGCCGCCAACAGGGGATGTCGTGAAGCCGGCGGTCTCTCGATCGGGTGCAACATCGAGCTTCCGTTCGAACAGGGCATGAACGACTACGTCGATCTTGGGATCGACTTCCGGTACTTCTTCGTCCGCAAGATGATGTTCGTCAAGTACGCGGAGGCCTTCGTCGTCTTCCCGGGTGGCTTCGGGACGCTGGACGAGCTGTTCGAGGCGCTCACGCTGATACAGACCGGCAAGGTCCACTTTTTCCCGGTCGTCCTGTTCGGTTCGAGCTACTGGTCCGGGTTGGTGGACTGGCTGCATACGCCCGCCCTTGCTGAAGGCAAGATCTCGGCGGAGGACATGCAGCTCTTCCACGTCTCGGACGACCCGGCCGAGGTCGTTCCGCACATCCGCAACGTGCTGGCCGGCAAGCGGCCGGTCGACCCCAAGGAACTGGCTCACGTGCAAGCCGACAAGGGTGATGCTCAGTGACTTCCACCACCGAGGACATCCCCGCGACCGACGCCTACCAGAGGTCGACCGAAGCCACCGTGGTCGACGTCCGACCCGAAGGAGTGGTCCTCGATCGCACGGTCTTCTACGCGCGAGGCGGTGGCCAGCCAGGCGATACCGGATGGCTGAGGTGGAACGGCGGCGAGGTACGAGTGAGCGACACCTTCAAACAGGCGGGGACGCCGATCCACGTCATTGAGGGGGAACCGCCGGCAGTCGGAACGCCGGTCACCGCCGAGATCGACTGGGACCGGCGCCAAGTCCTGATGCGGACCCACACGGCGCTCCATGCGCTCTCGGGGATCATCTGGCGCGACTTCGGAGCCAAGGTCACGGGGGGCAACATGGAGCCCGGGATCGCTCGGATGGATTTCGAGTTGGAGAGCATGTCCGGTGAGTTCGGCCGGGAGGTCGAAGCAAAGATGAACCAGGAGCTGGAGGCCGACCGACCGGTTCGGGTCGAGTTCCTGCCCCGTCTGGAGGCCCTCCAGGATCCAGACCTCATCCGCACCAAGGTGAACCTGATCCCGGAGACGGTCGACCCCATCCGGGTCATCACGATCGAGCGTCTGGACCGGCAGGCGGACGGAGGAACCCACGTCCGCTCGACGGGCGAGGTGGGTCCGGTCCGCGTGGTCAAGACCGAGAGCAAGGGCAAGGCTTTCAAGCGCATGAGGATCGAGCTGGAGCGGACCAACCAGGCGGGTTGAGGTCCGGCGTCAGGCAGGCGGGCGTAGACGGCGCCCAAACCCCCTGCGGACGAGCTTCGGGATCTCGCGGGGACCGACGGGCCGGCTGAAGAAGTACCCCTGCCCCACACGGCATCCCTCGCCGACCAGGAACTGGAGCTGGGCCGCGGATTCGATACCCTCGGCCACGGGCGTCTTCCCCAGGCTCCGGGCCAACTGGACGATGGCGCGGACGAGAGCCAGTGCGTCCTGGTCCGACGGTATGCGGCGGACGAGAGTGGCGTCGATCTTCACGAGGTCGACAGGCATGCGCCCGAGCCGGCTGATCGAAACGGTTCCCGTCCCGAAGTCGTCGATGGCGAACCGGAGCCCGCTGGCCGTCAGGCGGGCGAGGATCTGCTGTGTCCGGTCCGGGTCGGTCATTGCGGCGGACTCCGCGATCTCGATGATGAGCCTGGAGGGGTTCACGCCGGATGCCACGATGCGATCGAGCAGTCGCTCCGAGAATTCCGGGTGCCACAGTTGCCGAGGCGAAAGATTGAAACTGACCCCAACGTCGATACCTTCGTGGGTCCACTCCACGGCCCGCCGAAAGATCTCGGTGTACAGCCATTCGCTGATTGCCTCCATCAGGCCCATTTCCTCGGCAAGATGGATGAATTCCCCCGCAGGCACCAGGCCCGCTCTGGGATCCTTCCACCTCAGCAAAGCCTCGACCTCGATGACGTCGCCGGTGATCAAGTCGACGATCGGCTGATAGTGCAGGATCCACCGCTTTTCATCGACGGCCCTCTTCAGTCGAGCAGCCAGTGCCAGCCTGTTCGAGGTTCCAGAGGTCCCACCGCCGAACACCACGTAGCCTGCCGGTCCCAGCTTCTTGCTCTGATACATGGCCGCGTCTGCGTTCTTGAGCAACGTGCGGGAGTCCGTGGCGTCGAGAGGGAAGATGCTGATCCCGATGCTGGTGGAGACGTGGATCTCCGCGTCTGCCACCACGAATGGCGCTTTCATGGCTTCGTGGATTCGACCGGCCACGGCTTCGGCCGCCACCTGGGCCATTTCGGCGGCGTGGGGAACGCCCCTGCTCTCGGTCGTCGGGTGCAAGTCGGCCAGGAGCACGAGGAACTCATCCCCTCCCAACCGGGCCACCAGATCGGTCTCTCGAGAAGCTTCCGTCAACCGGGCGGCCACCTGCTGCAAGAGGTCATCCCCGGCCGCATGGCCCAGGGTGTCGTTCACCATCTTGAAGTTGTCCAGGTCGAGGTACAGGACGGCGATGGCGAGGTCGTGGCGCCGGGCCCGGGCCAGCCCCATCTCGGCGATCTCCTCGAACATGGCCCGGTTGGCGAGCCCGGTGAGCCTGTCGTGGTAAGCGAGGAAGGCGATCTGCTCCTCGACGCGCTTGCGCTCGCTGATGTCCCTGCCGATCGCCGAGCACGCCACCACGTTGCCCGAGGGATCGAGGATCGGTGACATCGTCAACGAGACGTGGACAGGGGTGCCGTCCTTCCGCGAGCGAAGGGTCTCGAAGTGTTCGATACGTTCACCGCGGGCCAGCCGGCGCATGGTCTCGGGGAGCTCGTCGGGCCGGTCAGGCGGCATCAGGAGTGAGGCGTTCCGCCCGACGATCTCCTCGGCCGTGTAGCCGTACAGGCGGGCGGCGCCTGGATTCCAGGAGAGGATCGTGCCGTCCAGGGACGTGCTGATGATCGAGTCGTCCGAGGACTCCACGATGTCGCCCAGCCGCCGGCTGGCCTCTTCGGCCAGCCTCCGGTCGGTGATGTCCCGGACGAACCCGGTGAACATGAGGGGTCGACCTGGAAGCTCGACTCCAACGACGGTGAGCTCGACGGGGAACTCCGAACCGTCGGCGCGCATGCCTGTGAGCTCCAGGCGTTTGCCTAGGATCTCACTGTGCCCGCCATCTGCCAGGCGCCTCAAGCCCTCGCGGTGCCGCTGACGCAAGGAGGGCGGGATGATCAGCTCGGCGAGCTCCTTGCCGACCGCCTCTCTTCGCTCATAGCCGAACGTGCGCTCGGCGGCCGTGTTGAACTCGATGACCCGTCCGGCCTGGTCCATCGTGATCACGCAGTCGAGGGCTGACTCGAGCATGGCGGTCTTGAGCGCCTCGCTGTCGAGCACTGCTTGTTCGACGTCCTTACGCCCCATGAACTGCCCGATCTGCGAACCGATCGCCGCCATCAGGTTCAGGATGTCCTCGTTCGGATGGCTGATGCCGGTGCTCAGGAACTCCATCACCCCGGCGACCCCTCCCCCCTGCAGGATCGGGAAGGCCACCGCGGCGCGGACCCCGGCCTCCGCGGCCAATTGCGCTCGAGGGAAGGCTGGGTCTTGCGTGACGTCGGCGATCCAGGCCGGGGCCCCGGTGGCCCACACTCGGCCGGCAAGCCCCTCGCCCGGAAGGAACGTCATCTCCGAGCTGGCGATGGCGAACTCGGGGACGCCCAGACCGTTCTTGGACCACGCATCGACCAAGCGGAGCACACCCGCCCGCCTGTCCACCCTCCAGATCTCGCCGAGCTGCCAGCCCAGGGAGCGGCAGATGGCCTCCAGGAGCCGGGCTGTCGCCTGGGAGAGAGTGGCGGACTCGGCCAACACCCGAGTGACGGCGTACTGGATCGTGAGTCCCAGCCTGGCCCGGGAGCCGCCGTTGACCTCGTCCATGACGTGGTCCGCCTTCAGTTTTCCGGACGTCGCGGGCAACGGCATGTGCGCCAGCCTCCGGCACGTGGGCGCCGTCACATACCTCGGCTGGAGGGTGCTGGAACTAGATTGGTTTTAGGTAGGAACCCTTACCTCCCCGACCGTGAACAGTTCGGGCCATGCGGGGGTCCACCGGTCAGGGGAAGGGCCGGACCGGCTCCGGATTCCCGTCGGGGACTTTAGTTCTTGACGTCGTCTTTTGCTTCCCGGACCTTCTGGCCGGCGTTCTTCACGTTGCCCCAGGCCTGCTTGCCCTCGCCCTTGACCTGTTGGACCTTTCCCTCGGCCTCTTTGGTCGGGTTATCAGTTACTTCGCCGTACTTCTCCTTGGCCTTCCCCTTCACCTCGTCCCACTTGCCCTCGGCCTTGTCTCCGGTGCCCTTGCCCATATCTGCCTCCTTCCAATGGTTCCTTACAAGGTTCCCAATGAGCGCGTGGAAGGAACCTGTCGGGATAGTGACGATTCGATACACTCGGCGCGGAGAGGTCGCCTAGTCCGGTCTATGGCGCCGGTTTGCTAAACCGGTTGGGGTGGATAGCCCCTCGGGGGTTCGAATCCCCCCCTCTCCGCTTTGCGATTGACGCGGATGGAACTGAAATACGTCATTCGCGGCTTGTCCCAGTAACTCGGATGATGTAGCTGTCAGATTGGAAACGGACAGCTGACTAGGCTCGGAGGCGATTCCGGCGCAAAGGTCACCGGCTTCTATCGGATGTCCCCTTCGTGGCCATCGTCCGCGTTCGCCCCCCGCAAACCTGCGGAAACCTCTCATTTTCCATGAGGTTAGGAGGCATTTGCGATGAACTCCAGGAATCGGTGGAGACTCGGAAGGATCCTCGCGTCAGCTCTCGGCTTGATGTTGGTCATCGCGGTCATGGCACCGGGCCTCGCCCAGGGTGGGATCGCCCGCGCCCGTGGCCACAACGTCCGCTGGGACCTGCTCCTCCTTCAACCGCCTGGGTCGCCAACCACCGCGCTCGCCGGTGGCACCAACATCGGTCGCGATGAAGCGACCGGCGACACCGTAGAGCTGACCGGTTCGGGGGGCGCGATTCCGGCGCTGCGCGACGCGACCGGCGGCGGCACGTTCGTGCACAAGCATGAGAACGGCGAGGAGGTCGCCCACGGCTTCTACCTCGTGACGGGCTTCGTCAGCTGGCAGCGGCGCACCGGCACGTTCCCGCTTCCGAACGATGGCATCGGTCACGCCTCCCAGGCCAGCGCCGGGCTCCTCTCGCTCAACGTTCGGTTCTTCCCGTCGGACGGCCCACCGGTGGACGGCGTCCTGACCGTCCACTGCCATTTCCCGGACACGCCGGGGCCGAACGACGAAGGCATCTCACTCGTCATCGGACCGTTCAACTTCGTCCAGGCGGGAGGTGTCACGGTCTTCCACGTCTTCAGATAGGTGTCGTGGCCGGGGGCGGTTGGCTCGGTGACCGCCCCCCTGCACCCTCGGGGTCCAGTGCAAAGGAGTCGGGCGATGAAGAGGCTGGTTGTCTTGCTCGTGGTGGCGACGACGACGTATCTCATGCCTGCGTTCGCTTCAGCGGCGGGTGCGACCGAGGTGCGCGGAGGTGGCACGGGCTCCTTCGGATCAGACCTCGACGGGGATGGACACGTCGACGGGTCTCAGTTCGGGATGGGAGTGGCTATCCAGGACAACGGTGCTGCGACGGGACACTTCCTCTGCTTGATGGCCGGGCGGTCTGAGTTCCTCGGGCTGCGGCTCATGAGTGTCGAGGGCAGGGTCACGGCGGGATCGCTGAACGAAGATGGGAGCGCGACGTTCAGTGGGGTTGGGACGGTGAACCTTGGAAACGGACAGATCTTCCGCGGCGTCCCGTTCCGGGTCACTGCGTGGAAAGGAGGACCCGACGTTGGGAAGCTGCAGCTCACCGTGATCGGGGCCTTCGATGGAGCCCCGGGCGATCAGATCCCGGGCAATGGTGACTATGACCTCCCCGTCGAAACGGTGACGAGCGGACAGATCGCGATCGGGTGAAACCGAGGCTTCCGGCGTGCGGCGTCGTTCATGCCGCAGAGACCGCCGCCACTGAGCCCAAGCGGTTGCGACCGAATCTTGAGGTCATGCTCCTTTGGCCAATCTCCCGATACCTGTAGGCGTGGCCACGCAGGACCCGATGGAGCCGACCATGTTCTGCCCGCGTTCGGCCACCGTCCTGTCCGTGGCACTCGCAATGCTCGCTGCGCTCTCCATCCCCTCCGGTATGCCCACCCGAGTGCAACTTGTCCCTGCACTCGCGCTCCGCTGCGGCCAGCTGTATAGCTTCGTCATCGAGCCGGCCGACCGATCGTCATCGATGGGTCTGGCGGCCACAGCATTTCCCAAGGGCGGTAACGTCTGTCCAGGAGGACCATGCTCCTCGGGCGCGAGGGAGACTGGGGGGATACGGGTGGCGACATGGCGATCGACTTCACCATGGTGCCGGCAGCATAGGTCTGTTTCCCCTTCGTCTGTCCTTTCCCTCCTTTCGAGGGCTGCTGGTATCCTCGGGTTCGGGCGCCAGTAGCTCAATCTGGATAGAGCGTCAGACTACGGATCTGAAGGTTGGGGGTTCGAGTCCCTCCTGGCGCACTGACCCGTCCTTCCGCGCCAAGACGCGCGGGAACTATCGCAAACCCGGGACATCGTGAGTCCCGACGGCTTCGCCCCTCTGAGCTGCCGGCGATGCGAAGACGTGCGTGCGGAAGCGCATCAGTCGGCGAGCAACGCTTCCAGGCGTCCGGCCTCGTCCTCAAGCTCGCGTCGTGCCGAGCGTGGCAGCGACGAGAACGGCTCGGCCACGACGCGCCCGTTCTCGAGGCGCCAGATGCCCGCGACGAACCCATCGACGAGAAAAGTCTGAGCGACGTCGCCGTTCATGCGGATGACCGTCTTCCGATACTGCTCCGGAAGCACGCGCGTTCGATCCGCGAACGCGAGCAGCACGTTGTCCCACTTCGGCAGGAAGCGAACGGGCGCCGGGGTTTCGGCGTCCGGCAGCGGCGCGCGCGGGACGTCGAGGAGCTCGCGGCCGTGCTCGTCGCGGAAGCGGACCAGCGGCTCGAGCCGGTCGAGGGCCCGCCCGATTTCGGGGACATGCATCATGCTCCACGCCACGATGTCGCGGCGGGAGGCTGGCCCGAACGCCGCCAGGTACCGCCGGAGGATCTCGGCGCGCGCCTCGGTGGGGTCGTGCGCCTCGGGCTCCTCGATGGCGACGAACCGGCTGTCGGGACTCGCGTTCCAGAGCGCCGACTCGTGGTGGTGCAGGAGGTGCGCCCGCACGCGAGCGCCGCGCCAGGCGCGGCGCGCCTTCACGCCGGTGAGGCCATGCTCGCGCTTGATGTAGGCGAGCACGTCTGCCGTGGTCACCGGACCGTCCGCAGCGAGCGCGCGCATCGACGGCGCGAGCCGCTTCGCGATCGGCATCTGGTCGTAGTAGTTCGTTTCGCTGAGCGCCGCCCGGAGGAGTGCGTAGTCACGCCGCGTGACGAGATGCAGCGTCATTCGCATCACCGTCGACTTGAGGACGGTGCCGCGCCTGAGCTCGCGCTCGAGTGCCTCGCGCCGGAAGTTCGTCGTGCGCGTCCAGATGCCGACGTAGGGCGCCTGCGGCGATTGCGCCTGCATCCCGACCAGGCGCTCGATCACAGCCGTCGGCGAGAGCCGCTTCCGCTCCAGCAGGAGCTGACGCGCGAGCGTCGCGCGGTTCAGCTCGCGTAGCGTGAGGACGCGCTCGGTCACGCGCCTAGGCTACACACGTGTCCATTTCCTTCCGCGCTCGCTCCTCGGGGTTCTGAATGTTTCGCGATGGCCGACACCGTCGGCGCGGTATCCTGATGCGGGCGCCAGTAGCTCAATCTGGACAGAGCGTCAGACTTCGGATCTGAATGTTGGGGGTTCGAGTCCCTCCTGGCGCACTGAGTCTTGACGAATGTGCCGACATAGTGCCTGGTAAGGCCGATGTCGGATGTCTCCGCGTCCAGTCCCGAGCAGTTTCCACGCCAGGGTCGCGCGGTGGTACTCCAGTAAGGCCAAGAGACGCTCAGCCTTCTCGACACCATCCGCCTCGTGGAACTGCCGCGGCGTGATCCGCTCGGTCATGCCCCTCAACCTACTATCGAGGGGCGGGGCGAGGAGCCGCTCGGGAGTGTCCTCGGCCGCCGGGCGCCAGGCCCAGCTCGACCTCGCGCTCGCTCAACCCACGTTCCTTCGTAGCTTTACGGGCGAGTGAGGAAGAGCCGCTTCTCCTTGCCGAGATGTGGCGCCCACTCGAGCCGGGTCGCGACTGCGAAGCGGAGATAGGCGCGAAGCGCCGCGCGCATTGCGTCCACGAAGCCGTCCGCCCGCCGTGGGTCGAAGCCCTCCTCCCACCAGACGCCGAGCACTTGCACCCGCCCCCCGGCGCGATTGATCCGCGGCTCGATCCGCCCGACGAGCCGGTCGCGGAAGAGGATCGGGAGCACGTAGTAGCCCCAGCGGCGCTTGCGCTCCGGGACGTAGACCTCCCAAACGTAGTCGAAGTCGAACAGCGCGCGGA
>DASXTW010000193.1:0-59221 GCA_036505215.1 Actinomycetota bacterium
CCGAGCACCGTGGCGAGCAGGCGCTGCCCCTTCAGCCGCTCGACCAGGCTCTCCTCGCGGGTCACCCCGAGCAGCATGATCACGAACAGGAACAGCACCATGATGGCGCCGGCGTACACGATGATCTGCACCACGAACAGGAAGGGTGACCCCAGCATCAGGAAGAAGACCGCCAGGGTGAAGAAGTTGACGATGAGGAACAGGGCCGAGTGCACTGCGTTGCGGGCGAGCAACATGGCTCCGGCCGCCAGGATCGAGATGGGAGCGATCACCCAGAAGACGATCCAGTCGGCCACGTACCTAGCGCCCCTGCTCGGTCCCCGGCGCGGTCCCGAGGGGCGGCGGCCGCTCCAGAAGCTGCCATTTCTCGTAGATGGCGTCCTCGCGGGTCTCGAACGCCAGCTCGAAGTTGTTGGTCAGGGTCAACGCCCGGGTGGGACAGGCCTCCACGCACAGCCCGCACATGATGCAGCGCAGATAGTTGATCTGATAGACCTTGGCGTACCGCTCTCCTGCAGAGACGCGATTCTCCTCACTGTTGTCAGCGCCCTCGACGTAGATCGCGTCGGCCGGGCACGCCCATGCGCAGAGCTCGCACCCGATGCACTTCTCCAGGCCGTTTTCGTGCCGGTTGAGGAGATGGCGGCCGATGTGAGCGCGAGGCGGGAGCGATGGGATCTCTCGCGGATACTGCTTCGTCACGTCCTTGCGGAAGATCTGACGGAAGGTGACGGACAGCCCCTGGCCGATCCTCACCACCGCCTCCCCGATGGCCCGGAGCAACCCGGTCTCGCCTTTGGGGGTGGTGCTGCCGGGCCGGCTGTGCTGGCTCATCTCGCTCGCTCCTTCAACGCCCTCGTCTGCCCGCCGGCCGTGCCGCGCGGTGGGCCCACGAAGAGCGGGAGCAGGATGACGATCACGAGGACAGTCCCGCTCGCGATGAGCGCTGCAGCTCGCCAGTCCGAGTAGACGTTGGGGAGCTCGATCGCAGCCGCGGTGATCAGGATCCACAGGAGGCCGATCGGGATCAGGACCTTCCAGCCGAAGTTCATCAGCCGGTCATACCGGAACCGGGGGACCGTGGCCCGGATCCAGATCAGACAGAAGATGACCACGTACAGCTTGATCAGGAACCACAGGAGCGGCCAGAACCAGCGCACCACGTCGAATTGCGGCCCGTGCCACCCGCCCAGGAACAGCGTCACACCGACAGCGGAGACGGTGATCATGTGCATGTACTCGGCCAGGAAGAACATGGCGAACTTGATGCCCGAGTATTCAGTGTGATATCCGGCCACCAGCTCGGTCTCCGCCTCGGGCAGGTCGAACGGCGGCCGGTTGGTCTCCGCGAGCGCGGCAGTCATGTAGATCAGGAAGGCGGGGAGCTGCAGGAGGATGTTCCACTTCGGCAGCCACCCGAGGCCGGTCACGTCGAAGTGCCTCGCCTGCACCGCAACCACGCCGGCCAACGACAGCGTCCCGCTGTACAGCAGCACCGCGACCAGCCCCAACCCCATGCCGACCTCGTAGGAGATCATCTGGGCGCTCGACCGGATCGCCCCGAGGAGCGGGTAGTTGGAGCCGCTCGACCAGCCCGCCAGGACCACGCCGTACACGGCCATCGAGGCCATCGCCAGGATCCACAGGATCCCCACGTTGAGATCACTGACCTGGAAGGGGACGTGCCGGCCGAAGATGAGCACGCCGGTGCCAAATGGGATCACCGCGAAGGCGAGCATCGCCGGGATCATCGAGGCCAGGGGGGCGAGGACGTAGACGGGCCGGTCGGCGGTGGTGGGAGTGATGCCTTCCTTGAAGAAGAGTTTCGCCCCATCGGCCAACGTGATCAGGATGCCGAAGGGCCCCGCGCGGTTTGGCCCCACCCGCACCTGCATGTCCGCCACGACCTTGCGCTCCAGCCAGATCACCAGCATCACCGCCACGAGCAGAGCGGCGAAGACGACCACCACTCTCACCACGAGGAGGATCCAGGCCACCCAGTCGATCCTCGCGAGCATCGTCATGAGGCGACCTCCGACCGGGCTGCGACCGGCTCCAGAGAAGCCGCGGTGATCAGGCGCCCGGAGAGGATCGTGTTGGCCGCGAACCCTGGCTGGTTGTACGGCACGAACACGGCGCCCCGAGCGATCCCCTCCGTGATACGCACGGGGAGCTCTGCCTGACCGGCCGAGGTCCGGATCCGGGCCGCGGCGCCCTCGACGAGCCCAAGCCGTTCGGCGTCGGCCGGGTGGACCTCGGCGAACGGCTCCTCCTCCAGCGCCTCTTTCAGCGCGTCCGCCCCAGCAGAGAGCCGGCCCTCATCGACCAGCAAGGGATACGTGAAGAGGACGAGCTCACCATCACGCCCCGATGTGGCGGTGCCGGCGACCCCACTCGCTTCGGCTCGACTCGCCCCCGTGTCCGTCGGTTCAGTGGCCAGTGAGGGCGGCGCGTAGCCGTCGGGAGCCCCCCGCGATCGAGCCGTAGGCGAGCGAGCGGGGGTGGCGGCGTCAACAGCCGCCTCGTCCCCCGCAAGCAATGCACCCATCTCCTCGTGCAGCGCGTCGAGCGAGTGGAACCCCATATCGGCGCCCATGGCCTCGGACAGCTCCTGGAAGATCTCCCACTCGGAACGGGCGAGGCCGGCCGGATTGCGAAGCGGCCGGAGGCGCTGGGCCCGGCCCTCCCAGTCGGTGTAATGGCCATCCTTCTCCAGGTAGGGCGCGGCAGGAAGCATGGCGTCGGCGTAGATGGCCAGGCCCTCCGAAGAGATGTCGACGACCACCTTGTACCGAACGTTCTCCAGAGCCCTCCGGGCGAGGGCAGCATCGGGAAAGTCTCGGAGTGGGTCTGCCCCCACCAGGAACAAAACGTCGATCTGTCGGGCTGCGGCCGCCTCCAGGATCCTCGCTGTGTCCCGCCCGGCCTCCGACCCAAGCTCAGCGCCCCAGACGCCCTCGACGGAGGCTCGCTGGTCCTCGTCGACAAGGGATCGCCCACCGGGCAGCAGCGCCGGGTGAAGCCCAGCGCGTAGGGCTCCCCGGTCATTCGCCCGGCGGCAGAGAAGGGCCAGCTTGGCTCCCGCTTCGCCGGCCAGCGTGGCCACGGCGGCCACTGCCCCCGCGGAGCCCACCAACCGGGGGCCCACCAGGACGACTCCGTCCGGACCCGCGTCCGCAAGGCCTCGCCGCACGTCGGCCAGGTCAGATCCCTCCTCCGCCACGGAAACGTGCGCAGCCACGTCGGCTTCCTCGCCTGGAAGACGCAGCACGTGCTTTCCGATGTCCCACAGCCGGGTTCGCCGAGGGTGCACCACGAACACCTTCGCGCCCTTGGCCACAGCCTTTCGGATGCGCAGATGCAGGATGGGAAGCTCGTTCTCCGTGTCGAGCCCGAAGACCAGGATGGTCTTCGCCCGCTCCACATCCTCGTAGGTGACCGGCATCCCGGCTGCCTGCATCGCCTCGACAGGAGCAGCGCCTGGGTCCGAGGACCCGCTCGTCCGGTGGTCGATGTCGTTCGTGCGCAGAACGGTTCGGGCAAGCTTGGAGAGGGCGAACGCATCCTCGTCGGACAGCCGGCCCCCGCCCAGGATCGCCACGGAGCTTCCCCGGCACCACTCGGCAACGGCAGCGAGCGCTTCGCCGAACGAGACCGGCTCCAGCCCGCGCTCGCGAAGCAGGGGCGTGGTGAGCCGGTTCGAGCTATCCGGGAACTGGAACGCGAACCTCCCCTTGTCGCACAGCCACGCGTCGTTCACGGCGTAGTTGTCCCGGGCCAGGTGGCGAACGACCTCGCCTCGGCGCTGATCGACCCGGATGTTGCATCCACACGCGCAGTGCGGGCAGATCGAGTCGCCGGACTTGACATCGAACGGCCGGGCGGCGAACCGATAGGTCCTCGCGGTGAGCGCACCCACCGGACAGATCTGGATGGTGTTGCCGGAGAACGGGCTCTTGAAGTCCTCCCCCGGGGCGATGGAAACCTGTTCGGCCGCACCCCGGTCGAACAGCTCGATGAACCGATCTCCCGAGATCTGATCGCAGAAGCGAGTGCACCGCGCACAGAGAACGCAACGCTCGCGATCCAGGGCGACCAGCGCCGAGAGTGGAAGCGGCTTGCGGTAGGTACGCTTGGCTTCCCGATACCGGCTCTCCCCCGGACCGAACGCGAGGGCCTGATCCTGGAGGGGGCACTCGCCGCCCCGGTCGCACACCGGGCAATCCAGAGGGTGGTTGATCAGGAGGAACTCCAGGACCGAGACCTGGGCCTTCTTCACCTCCTCATCCGTGTATTGCGTGAACACCTTCATCCCGTCGACCACGGGCGTCGAGCACGACGTCATCAGCTTGCGCTGGCCCTCCACCTTCACGTAGCACTGGCGACACGCGGCAACGGGCTCGAGCAGTGGGTGGTCGCAGAACCGTGGAATCTCGATGCCGAGATCCTCCGCGGCCCGGATGATCAGCGTCCCTTTCGGCACGCTGATCTCCCTGTCGTCGATCGACAGGGTGACCAGGTCGGGCCGGTTGCTCATCCGAGCACCTCGCCGAGCTGGATCTCCTCGCCCTCGGGAAGGATCTGGGCAAGGCGACCGGTGGTGCCGCCCGATCGACCGGTGGCAGCTCGAAGGATCGGGCGCTCCTCTTTCAGGGGGCATCGGCCCTGGTTCACGTGCTCTTCGTACTCGTCCCTGAAGTATTTGATCGAGGAATCCAGCGGCGACACGGCGCCGTCGGCAAGCGCGCAGAACGCCTTGAACAGCATGTTGCCGGCCACGTCCTTGATCAGATCGATGTCCTCCATCCGTCCGTAGCCCTGCTCGATGCGCCGGAGCACCCGGGTCACCCACCAGGTGCCCTCCCGGCACGGGGTGCACTTGCCGCAGGACTCGTGGGCATAGAACTGGCTGAACCGAAGGGTCGCGTCGACGATGCAGTCCGACTCGTCCAGGACCATCATGGCCTTGGTCCCCAGCAGCGAGCCGACTGCGGCGACCTCGTCGAACCCCATCTGCACGTCCAGGTGCTCGGCCGTCAGGTAGGGCGTGGACGATCCCCCTGGCGTCCAGGCCTTGATCTTCTTCCCATCCCTTACCCCTCCGGCGCGGTCCTCGATCAACTCGCGAGCCGTGGTTCCCATCGGGGCCTCGTAGTTGCCCGGACGGTTCACCTTGCCCGAGATCGAGAAGATGCCGGGGCCGGTGGACTTCTCGGTGCCCATCGAGGCGAACCACTGGGCTCCGCGGTCGATGATGTGCGGCACGCACGAGAGCGTCTCCACGTTGTTGATGACGGTCGGGCTCTTGTACAGCCCTTCCACGGCGGGGAACGGAGGCCGCAACCGGGGCTGGCCCCGGTAGCCCTCCAGCGACTCGAGCAGGGCCGTCTCCTCCCCGCAGATGTAGGCGCCGGCGCCTCGATGGATGACCAGGTCGACGTCGAAATCGCTGCCGGCGATGCCCTTGCCGAGGAAGCCCTTGTCGTATGCCTGGACCACCGCTCGCTCCAGGACCGTTCCGGGCCACACGAACTCCCCGCGGGCGTACACGAAAATGGTGTGGCAGCGGACGGCGTAGGCGCAGATGATGGCGCCTTCGATGAGCTGATGAGGATCGCGTTCGACCAGCTCGCGGTTGTTGAAGGTGCCGGGCTCGCTCTCGTCGAAGTTCACCACCACGTACACGGGCTTCCCGGTGTCCTGGGGGATGAAGGACCACTTGACCCCGGTGGGGAAGCCTGCGCCTCCCCTGCCCCGCAGCCCGGACGCCTTGACCTCCTCGATCACGGCCTCCGGCGTCATCGCCAATGCCTTCTCGAGAGCCTCGTATCCCCCCGTCTTCATGTACCCGTCGATCGAGACGACATCAGGGTTGCCCCACCGGGCGCTGAGGACGGGCTCGAACTCAGCCATCGCCCGCCTCACCGACCCCGGCCAGGATCCTCGAGATTTCCCTCAGCTCTCCCGGCACTCCGCCGCGCGCGGCTTCCGGGACGTTTCCTCCACGTATGGAGGCGATCATCTGCTCGAGCCGTTCCTCGGTGACCTTGTCGTAGTAGACGTAGTTCACGGCGAGCACAGGCGCCTTGTCGCACGCCGCCAGGCACTCCTCCTCTTCCAGGGTGAACAGGCCGTCTTCGCTCATCTGCTCCGCCCGATCGCCGAGCAGCTCACGAGCACGGTCGTACAACCGGCGGCCCCCGAGAAGCGCACACGAGGGGTTCGTACAGATGGAAACCACGTATTTCCCGCAGGGATGCAGCTTCAGCATTGTGTAGAAGGTGGCAACGGCCTCGACTTCGGCGGTCGTCAGGCCAAGGATCTCCGCCACCTCCCGCATCCCCTGCCGCGGGACCCAGCCGGCCTCGGACTGAACCAGATACAGGAGAGGGATCAACGCCGAGCGACTGGTCGGGTACTTGGCCACGATCCGTTCAGCCACAGCCCGCGATTCCTCCGACAGCACCGGGCCCTCGACGTCGGCTGGGACCACCCGCATGTCCCCGCCCGGCTGTCCCGTCTGCCAGATCGGAAGCTGGAGTGGTTCCTGGGTCATCTATCAGCGTCTCCCATGACGGGGTCAGTGCTGGCTACCGCGGCGATCAGATCAGCGATGAGGCTGCCCTGGATCATCCTGGGTATGGCCTGCAGGTTCACGAAGCTCGGTGCTCGGATGTGCACCCGGTACGGCCTGTTCCCCCCGTTCGAAACGACGTAGAAGCCGAGCTCGCCACGAGGAGACTCCACAGCCTGGTACACCTCCCCGGCCGGAACCCGGAAGCCCTGGGTGACGATCTTGAAGTGATTGATGAGGGCCTCCATCGACTCTTCCATGATGTGCTTCACGTACTTCTCGGAGTTGCCGATCCCGTCCGGTCCGACCTCGAGCTGCGCGGGCCAACGGACCTTCGGGTCGTCGACCATCACGGGGCCCGGCTCCAGCCGGTCCAGGCACTGCTCGACGATCCGCAGCGACTGCCGCATCTCAGCAATCCGGACCTCGTACCGGGCGAACACGTCGCTGTCGGTCCGCGTGGGCACGTCGAACTCGAACGTCTCATAGCCCGAGTACGGCATGGTCTTGCGCAGGTCCCAGGGGACGCCGGCCGCCCGGAGCATGGGCCCGGTGACGCCATGAGCCAGCAGGTCGTCGGCGGACATCGTCCCGATGCCCACGGTGCGCTGGCGCCAGATGGGATTGCCCGTGAGCAACTGCTCGTACTCGTGGATCCGCCCAGGCATCAGGTCGAGGAACGCCCGGACCTGATTCTCCGCGCCCTCGGGGAGATCCATCACCAGACCACCGACCCGGATGTACGCGTGGTTCATCCTCAGGCCGGTGACCAGCTCGAAGATGCGCAAGATCTCCTCGCGTTCCCGCCAGCCATACAGCATGATCGAGATGGCCCCGAGCTCCAATCCCGTCGTGGCCAGCCAGAGGAGGTGGCTGGCGATGCGGTTCAGCTCGCACACCATCACCCGGATAACCTGCGCCCGCGGCGGGGCCTCGATGCCGAGGAGCCGCTCCACGGCCAGGCAATAGCCCAGCTCGTTGAAGAACGGCGAGAGATAGTCAGCCCGGGTGACGAACGTCACCCCCTGCTGCCAGGTCCGGTATTCCGTGTTCTTCTCGATCCCCGTGTGCAGGTAGCCAATGACGGGCCGGCAGGACATCACGTACTCGCCGTCGAGCTCCAGCACAAGGCGGAGGACCCCGTGGGTGGAGGGGTGCTGGGGCCCCATGTTGATGATCATGGTCTCCTCGGAGGGCCCCCCGGCAGGCTGCAAGGTGGTTCCGGGCGCGCCCCGTACCGGCGCGCCACCGACCTCAGGCAGGCCTTCTGTCGACGGCGGCCCCGCCACGGGCTACCAACCCCTCTGGTCGGGCGGAGGAATGAACGCTCCCTTGTATTGGGTGTTCACCCCGGCGAGCGGCTGGTCTTTCCGCAACGGGTGGCCCACCCAGTCCTCCGGCATCTCGATCCGTCGGAGGTCCGGATGCCCGTCGAAGACGACGCCGAAGAAGTCGTACACCTCGCGCTCCAGCCAGTTGGCAGCCGGGAACAGCGGCGTGGTCGACGGCACGTGCGGAGGGTCGGGCTCCGGGGACAGCCCAACCTTCACCCGAACCTGGAGACGATGTTCCATCGACCGCAGCTCGTACGCAAGCCAGAACCGCGGATCCATCCCCGGCCAGTCCGAGGCGGTCACGTCGGACAAGAACGCGAACGCCAGGTCCTTCTCGTCCCTCAGATAGCCCAGGGTGTCCAAGAGCTCTCCGGGCGCCACGGTGATGGTGACTTCGCCCCGCACCTCGAGCGTGTCCGGGAAGCGCGATCGAACGCGCTCGGCCAGCTCCCGCATGTCCATCTACTTGATCCGCGCTTCCTTCTGGACCTTGTCGTGCAGCCGCAAGATCCCGTACATGAGCATCTCGGGTCGGGGAGGACATCCCGGCACGTAGATGTCCACGGGCACGATGGTGTCGACCCCCTGGATGAGGCCGTAGTTGTTGAACATCCCGCCGGTCGATGCGCAGACGCCCATCGAGATGACCCACTTCGGTTCGGGCATCTGGTCGTAGATCCGACGGAGGACCGGGCCCATCTTCTGCGAAACTCGGCCGGCCACGATCATCAGGTCCGCCTGCCGGGGAGAGGCCCGGAAGATCTCCATCCCCCACCGTGACAGGTCGTAGTCGGCCGCGCCCGCCGCCATCATCTCGATGGCGCAGCAGGCCAGGCCGAACGTTGCCGGCCACATCGAGTTCTTGCGGGCCCAGGCGAGGGCCTTCCCCACCGTGGTGAGCAGGACGCCTCGCTGGACCTCCTCTTCCACATCAACGGCGCTCTGCCCGGTGTGGGCACCGGCGATCCGCTGGACCGGCATCTCGTCACGTCCTCCCGACTTCAGACGTGGCCGCCGGCTGAGGGGACTCGTCCGTCGGCGCCCGGGCAGGGCGATCTCCCGGGCCGCGCTCCACCCAGGCCGGAAGACCTCCAACAGCGGCGGCCGGAAGGCGACGCTGCTCGGGGCCTTCCCATTCGAGGCCGCCCTTCTGCCAGATGTACAGGTAGGCGACGAAGACCAGCCCGATGAACACCACCATCTCCACCAGACCGAACAACCCGAGCTGCCGGAAAGCCACGGCCCAGGGAAACAGGAAGATCGTCTCGATGTCGAAGATGATGAACAGCATCGCGACCACGTAGAACTTCACGGGGAAGCGCTCGGACTTCGGCAGCCGGACCGGCTCGATCCCGGACTCGTACGGTGCCACCTTGGCTGGAAGGTACTTCCTCGGCCGCAGCAACGCCGAGGCCGCGAGGGACAGGACCGCGAACGCGCCCGCCAGGATGGCGAGGATGACGATCGGGACGTACCCGGTGGTCACGATGCGCTCCTAGCGTTCCGGCGCAAGCGAGACCATGGCGTGCATGAGCTTGTCCTTCTTCCCGCCATGCTTCCCATCCGTGAGATTCGCCATGAACGTGAGTGCGAACCGCATCGCCGCGGCCCGGGGAAAGCCGTGCTTCACGGCGAAGTGCATGAACTTGGGGTTGCCGATCATCCGGACCCACTGGTTCCCGATGAAGTAGTACTTCGCGTACCGCTCCCGCAGGATGAGTGGATACATGTGGGCGATGGCCGGCCGGCTGCGGGCGAGGGAGTCCGAGATGAGCTCGGCCGCCAACTCCCCCGTCTCCATGGCGTAGGCGATGCCCTCGCCGTTGAACGGATTGGTCAGGCCCCCGGCGTCGCCGACGAGAAGCAGGCCCGGTACGGCAAGGGGCTGTCGGTTCATCCCCATCGGGATCGGGCCGGACAGGATCGGCCCGATGGCGTTCTCCTCGTTGATCTCCCACTCCGCGGGCAAGTCCGCCATGAAGACGTCGAGCAGCTTTCGGGCGGAGATCTCCTTGAACCGTCGAAACGTGTTCAGCAGGCCCGCGCCAACGTTCACCACCCCATCGCCCAGAGGGAAGATCCATCCGTATCCGGCCATGACCCCGCCAGTGGGCTCGTCCCGAAGATTGACGAACGCCTCCAGGACGGGCTCCTGGGGCCGGGGGATCCTGTAGTAGCGCCGGGCGGCGATCCCCATGGGCCGGCTGTGATCACGGACCACCCCGGCCTGTCCGGCGAACCGGCTGGATGCACCGTCCGCGGCAACCACGAACCGGGCCCTGAGCTCCCGCTTCTGACCGTTCTCCTGAAGGACGCCGCCAGTGACCCAACTTCCCTCCACGATCGGTGAGGCCACCTCGGTCCCCTGCAGGAACCGGGCCCCGGCCTTCGTGGCCCGCTCGGCCAGAAGGTTGTCCAGGTCGAAGCGCGTCCGGACGACCCCTAGGCGAGGGAACTTCTCGAGCTTGGGCCACGGCACGTCCACGACGACACCGTCCACTCCATACGCGCGAAGCCCGTCCACCCGAGTGAACCCGGGTTCCGCCGGATCGACGCCCATGCGCTCCAGAGACCGCACGCCCCTGGGGGTCAGGCCATCCCCGCACACCTTCTCCCGGGGGAAGACCGCCTTGTCCACCATAAGGACGTCCACCCCGTGCCTGGCCAGGTGGTAGGCAGTGGCGGAGCCTCCCGGCCCAGCCCCGACCACGAGCACGTCGGTGTCGATCGTCGCTGCCGTAGCCTTCCCCCTCCTCGGCCGTGCGACCTGTGGTCTAAGCCCCCGCTGCTCGATCCCTGCCGTCCGGACAGACGCCCTTTCGGGGGCCATTCGACATGGAAGACTTTGTGAACCGATTCACAAGTGCAATCGTAGGGCGGGTCGGATACCTCGGCAAACGCGGTGGGTCACGGGCCGGGCTGGTACGCGTGCATCCAGGTGGCCATGCTGTCCGGCCTCACGCGGATCATCACCGCCTCCTTGATCTGCTCCGTGTAGGCGGCGAACCCGTAGCCGGCCAGCTCTCCTCGGTACTTCTCGAACCACGCCGAGAGGGCCCGCTTCGCTCCCGGCTCGTCGGCGGACAGGAGTTCGGCCTTCCCTCTGACGACGACGCCCGCCTGCTCGGTCCAGGCCTGGCCGCGATCGAACTGGAGCGCCACGCGATGGTCCCGCTGGAGGTTCCGCCAAACCCTGCTCTCTCGCCGGCAGGAGACGTACACCGCCTCTTCCAGCCACACGAACCACAGCGGCACCACGTGGGGCGCACCGTCGGGTCGAAGCGATCCCACGTGCACGACGCGACAGTCCCGAAACGTCCTGCGGGCCTCTGCCGGATTCATCGTCTCCTGGCTCGCTGTTCCGAAGGCTTCGTCCGCGGTCAGGGCTAGCGTAGCCTTCGCTGGGGGTCGGCAGGGAACGTGTCAGCGGCGGGTTGTATGGTCCTTCTCGATGTTCCGCCTGGCGTTCATGGCCTCCTTCTTCCTCGTCGTGGCCGGCTTGCTTGCCGTCGGCCTCGTGTCGTGGCTCCGGACGCAAGCGCTTCGCCTCGGATCGATCACCCAGTCGCGCGATCCCCCGGCCAATGCTTCGTTCTCGTCGTCCCGGGCCACGTTCCTGGCGGCACTGGCAGGGATAGCGGCCGTGGCATGGGGCGCATCGATGTGGGCCGGGCACCTGTCTGAGGCGGTGCCGCTGGTCGCTGTGGGGACCTTCATTGTTTTCACCGGCTCGGTCGCCAGGGTAACCCGGCTTCGCGCCGACGACGATGGCATCGTGGTGATGCTCGCCCGACGGCGACCCTTCCGTCGCCGATGGTCGGATCTCCTCGCGCTCAGGCCCCCGGCCGGTCCGCTCGGCGGCTGGCGGCTGACTGATGTCCGCGGAGCGAGTTCGACGCTGATGCCGTCGGACCTCTTTGGCCACGAGGAGCTTTTGGAGACGATCGTCGTTCGCGCAGGCCTGCGCTTCGATGGAAGGATCTGGAGCCAGGATCCGGGCGGGGAGGCTGGTGAGGGACCGACTGCCTCGGTGATCAGCCTCGGGAGACGGTGAGTGTGCCCGTCATGGTCGGGTGCACGTCACAGTGGAAGAAGTAGGACCCCGGAGGCGGAGCGTCGAACGAGTAGTCGGCGCTGGCGGGACCGGTGATCAGTTCGCCTCGAAAGAGCAGCGGAGCGGTGGCGTCCGACCCCCGGAACACCGCGATGTTGTGCTGCGTCCCCGCGTCGCTGTTCACGAAGTGGATCGTGACCTTCCCTCCGGTGGGCGTCACCGAGAGCTTCGGCTGGAGGAACTTGATCCCTTTGGCCTCTTCTTTGGGGGCGCCCGCTGCGCCGCCCCCTCCCGCCACGACCTTCACCGTGCCGGTCATGGGTCCGGGGTGGAAATCGCAATGGAAGTAGTAGCTGCCGGGCTTGGGCGGTGCCTTGAACGTGTAGGTGACGGTCGTCGGGCCCGTGCTCGCGCTGCCCTGGAAGATCACCGGCGCCGACGCGTTGGGCCCGTTGAACAGGGCGAAGTTGTGTTGCGTTCCAGCGTCCTCGTTCTTGAACGTCATCTTGATGTCGGCGCCCTCGTTCAGGGTGAGCTCGGTCTGGACGAACTTGATTCCCTTGGCCTCCAGGGTGACCGCTTGCCTCTTCGGCGTCTCTCCGGCCGCCTCTTCCACGGCGCCGCGGTCGCCGAACGCCGCGGCTGCGACGGCTCCCCCGGCGATCAACGCCAGGGCGGCCACCAACAGGAACGGGAACGCCGCAGGCCGCTTTCGGACTCTGGTCCCGTACGCGATCAGCGCCGCGCCGATGAGCAAATTGAGCGCCATCAGCAGCGCGATGGCGGCAGCCTGATTCTTGTCCACCGCCAGCAGGATCCGGGAGAAGCTCCACACGAGCACTCCGGCGAACACCACAGCGATGAGGGGGTAGGCGAACCCGGGAAGGCGAGGTCCGGCCGGAACTTCCTCGTGCTCGTCCTCGGGGGCCACCGGCTCGCTGGTCCGAACAGGATCGCTCATGTCAGCATCAGCGTCGGCCTCGCGACATCTCCGATCGGATGTCCCTCTCGACGTCTCGCCACCGCAGCTCGTCCCACCCGTCGTGCTGCTCCACCAGGTACCACTTGAAGAACAGAACCGCGATCACCGACCAGAGGATGAGCCCCCCCACCAGCTTCATGACCAGGCCGGCGATCCTCTGATCCGTAAGCGCGGACAACATCCAGATGCGCGGGGCGTGCTCGTAGAACGAGTAGAGGGGCTTGCTCCCGAACGTCAGGAACGAGGCCGGGACCGTTGGGACGATCGACTGCAGGAACAGATAGAGCATCCGCCCCGGATAGGAGAGGGTCGGCATCTCCGGGAGCGGGCTGACCACGGGCCACCACATGAACGTGGCCGTCGCGAACAGCACGACGTGGCCGACCAGGTGCAGTGGGTGGTGCTGGAGCATTCCGTTCATCACGAGGGGCCAGTGGGTCACGACAATGACCCCGTTGAAGAGGACGAGCGCGATGAGCGGGCGGGTGAGCTGCCGCAGGGCCGCATGCACGTAGCGAGGAGCGATGACCCTTCGCAGCAGCCATGCGGGCATGCCGAGGAGCAACATGGGCGGAGCCACCAACGAGATCAGCGTGTGCTGGACCATGTGCACGCTGAACAGGTAGTGCTCCGAGAGGTCGTGGATCGGCCACTCGGATGCAACGAAGATCATCGCCACCCCGGTGGTGAACCAGATGAGCTGCCTGCGACTGACCGCCGGTTCCCCCACGGCGAGAACCCTGGGGCCGAGACGGTGGACGGCCCAGAGATACGAGCCTTCCAGGACCACGACCACTGAGAGGACGTCGAGGTGCACGTGGAAGGGAGGAAGGTGCACGCTCGCCTACCCGTGCTCCGAGGACAGCGGGGCCACTCGCTCCACCCGCGAGCGCAGCCTCTTCCGCAATCGCTCCCGCCGGGTCCGGACGGCCCACACCAGGGGAAGAACCACGAGGAACGCTGCGATGCCAAGCAGCCAGGGGGCCTTCATCGCCCCGAAGATGACGAGAACGATCATGTAGACCGTGATCGCCAGGATCAGTCCGGCCACGAAGAGCCGGCGGAAGATCGCGCTGTCGAACCGCAGGTGCATGAACCACAGGACGACCAGGGAGAACTTGACCGTCGCGAAGAAGAGCAGCATCCCCACGAACAGCGGGTGCGGCATGTCGAGGTAGTACAGGCCGACCTCGAAGGCCGTGGCGATGGCGAGCACCACGGCCACCAGCACGTATTGCCTCGGCCTCGGATGAAGGGCGAGCTCGGGCTCCTCCGCGACCGCCGGCGGCTCGGTCTGAACCGCCGTCTCCCTGACTGACTGCGAGGTTGGCTCCATCGTCACCTGCCGGGGATCAGGTAGACGACGGTGAAGATGACGATCCATACGATGTCGACGAAGTGCCAGTACAGGCCGACCAGCTCCACAGCCTCGGCCTTCTCCACCGGCAGCCGGCCGTCCAGGGACATCCCGAACAGGGACAGGAGCATGATGATGCCGCCCGTCACGTGGGCCCCGTGGAAACCGGTCAGCGTGAAGAAACTCGAGGCGATGACGTTCGTCTTGATCGTCATCCCTTCATGGACGAACACGGTGAACTCGTAGACCTGGCCGGCGATGAAGGTCATGCCGAGCAGAGCGGTGGCCATCAGCCACACCCGGAGCTTCCCGTGATCGCCTCTTTGGATGGCGGCCAGGGCCAGCACCATCGTGAGGCTGCTCATCAGCAGGACGAACGAGCTCACCGAGGTGTAGGGGATGTCGTAGACCTTCTGCGGCGTCAGGCCGGTCACGTCCTTGCCGCGGTACAGGAGGAACGTGGAGATCAACGCCCCGAACAGCAGGCACTCGGAGCCGAGGAACGCCCACATGCCAAGCTTCGAGTTGGACAGACCGGTGCTGGTTGGGGCTCCGTGCTCGACCGCCCTGATGTCCGCCGCCACACCGCTCTCCTACTCCGCCGAGGGCTCGGTCGCCCAGCCGAACAGGCCCACGAGGAGCGTCAGCGCACCGTCGATCACCAGGATCGAGGAGTACAGCAGCCCGTAGCACAGGATGGGGAGTCCGAGCGCGGCGATGGCCGGGTAGTAGGAGGGTGAGGGCATGTGGATGCCGTGTCCACCACCGCCGTGCGCGTCGCCGTAGGCACCTGAGTCGTGGTCCTCCCCCTGGACAGTGGGCGGGAGCGCCGCCTCCCCGCCCCCCCTCAGGTCGACCCCGGCGCTCTCATTCGGCGCAACCGCGGCCTCCGCGTCCGCCCCGGATCCCTCGTTACCGGTCGGGTCGCCGTTCGCTCCCCCCGCCACCACCGGCACCAAGCGGCCGTCCACACCCTCGGCATACTTCCGGTGCCAGAAGTCGTCCAGGGCATGGACCACCGGGACCTCCTCGAAGTTGTGGGGAGGTGGCGGCGAAGTCGTGGCCCATTCCAGGGTTCGAGCGTCCCATGGGTCGGGCCCGGCGACCTGGCCATGCCTGAAGCTGCGAACTGCGTTGTAAAGGAACAGCAGGACCGAGGTCCCGATCAGGAACGCCCCGACCGTCGACACCATGTTCCAGAAGTCGAACCCGAGGCCGGGCTGGTACCGGTAGATCCGCCGCGGCATCCCCTCGAGCCCCAGGATGTGCATAGGCCCGAACGTGAGGTTGAAGCCGACCAGCATCAGCCAGAAGTGAACCTTCCCGATCGCCTCGGACAACATCCGGCCGGTGATCTTCGGCCACCAGTAATAGATGCCGGCGAACAGTCCGAAGATGCTTCCGCCGAACAGCACGTAGTGGAAGTGAGCGACGATGTAGTAGGTGTCGCTCTGCTGGTAGTCGGCCGGGACCACGGCGTGGGTCACCCCCGACAACCCGCCGATGATGAACATGGCGATGAAGCCGAGGGCAAACAGCAGCGGCGTCCTGAACCGGATGTCTCCACCCCACAGCGTGGCCAGCCAGTTGAAGATCTTCACCCCGGTCGGGACGGCGATGAACATCGTGGAGAGCGCGAAGGCGGAGTTGGCCACCGGACCCAGTCCCACCACGAACATGTGGTGAGCCCACACGCCCCAGCCCATGAACCCGATGGCGATTCCCGACAGCACGACCACGGGGTAGCCGAAGAGTGGCTTGCGGGCGAACACCGGGAGGATCTCGGAAACGATCCCCATGGCCGGCAGCACCAGGATGTACACCTCGGGATGGCCGAATAACCAGAAGAAGTGCTGCCACAGGACGGGATCCCCGCCGCCGGCCACGTCGAAGAAATGCGTTCCGTACGTGACGTCGAAGAACAGCTCGACCAGCCCGATCGTCAGGACCGGCAGAGCGAAGATCAGCAGGAACGAGACGACGAAGGTCATCCATACGAACACCGGCATCCGGAACAGACTCATCCCCGGCGCCCGCATGTTGATCACGGTCACGGCGAAATTGACGGCGGCGACCGTGGAGCTGATCCCCAGGATGATCAGGCCGAGGGCGTACATGTGCATGTGCTGGGCCGGCTGCTCCGACAGCGGTGCGTAGCCGAACCATCCTCCGGAGGGAGCCCCACCCAGGAGGAAGCTCGAGTAGAGGAACAGCCCACCGAACAGGAACACCCAGTAGCTGAATGCGTTCAGCCGGGGGAAGGCGACGTCTCGAGCACCGATCATCAGCGGCAGCATGTAGTTGAAGAAAGCTGCCGACAGCGGCATCACCACAAGGAAGATCATGGTCAGCCCGTGCATTGTGAAGATCTGGTTGTAGGCCTCGGCCGTCACGACGGTGCCGTTCGGCCTGGCGAGCTGGAGACGGATGAGCATGGCCTCGAGCCCGCCGACCAGGAAGAACACGAACGACGTCACCCCGTACAGGATTCCGATCCGCTTGTGATCGACGGTGGTGACCCAGCTCCAGATCCCAGTGGTCGCGGTGGGCCGGCGGAGAATCCTCGAACGCAGGAGAGCCCGGGGCTCGGTCGTTACCGTGGCCATGTCGCCGTCGCCCCTCCTCTCTACTCGCGCTTCATTTCAGACCCTGCAGATACGCTACCAAGGCGTCGATGTCCTGTTTGGACAGCTTCCCCACGAAGCTCGGCATGTCGACTCCGGGCTTCAGCGACGGGGCATCGTGCAGCCACGCGGCCAGGTTCTGGCGGGTGTTGTCGAAGGTGTCGCCGGCGAACCGAGCCCGGCTCCCGAAGTGGGTCAGGTCCGGCCCCACCGCCCCGATGAACGGCGACCCGGTGGGGTCCTTCACCCCCTTGATGGCGTGGCACCCGTTGCAGCCGATGTCTGCCCTGGTCATGATCGCCAGCACGTCGGCCGGCGGTTGCCTCGCGGGCTGGCCCTCTCGCTGCACCCATGTCTGGAAGTTTGCCGCTGTCTCCGCCACTACCCGTAGATGCATGTTCGCGTGCGAGAGACCACAGTATTCCGCGCATTGGCCGAGATAGGTTCCCGGAGCATCGGCCTGGATCAGCAGATGGGTGGTGTGGGCCGGCTCGAGGTCCTGCTTACCCGCCAACCGCGGTACCCAGAAGCTGTGGATCACGGCGCGACCCGCCGACCCTGAGTCACCCGAAGTGAGCGTGATGCGGACCTTGCGTCCAACGGGGATGTGGAGCTCGTTGGCTGTAATGATCTTCTGAGCGGGATACCTGACCTCCCACCACCACTGATGCCCGGTGACGTTGATCCGCAGGACGTCACCGCTCGGCGCGGCCGCCAATTGGAAGATCACGGGGATGGTGAAGACCGCCACCCCCGCCAGGAGCAGGCTCGGCGCAAGGGTCCAGCCGATCTCCAGCCGCTTGTTGCCGTGGACCTGCCTTGGCACCGGGTTCCCGGGCCGATGCCGGAACTTGACCAGGATCACCACCATGAGGCCCTCGACCAGGACGAACACGGCCACGGCGATCCAGAAGACCGGATCGAACAGGGCATCGATCTTTCGGGCGTACGAGCCTGCCGGATCCAGCGAGTTCTGCGGCTTACCGCTGCCGCACGCCGAAGCGAGGAACGCGAGGCCGGCCAACAGGATCGCGCCGCGCCGGGCCTTGCCTCGTCTCCTCATGCCTCTCTCTCGAAAGGGCGTACTCATTGGACTGACCGAGAACGATCGGGCCGAGGCTCACCATATCACCCTCGGGTGAGAGCCCGTGCCGGAGGCATTGCGGAAACGTCCCCCGGCTACGGGACGATGCGAAACAGTGTGTCCAGGGCGACGAAGCCGAACAGCAGCGCCAAGTACACGATCGAATACCTGAAGAGGCTCATGGCCGCGGCCGTGGTGCCCTTCGCCCGAAGACGCGCCGCCCTGGCCACGAAGATGCCTCCCAGCGCCAGCGCCGCGGCCGGATACAGCAGCCCCGTGTGGGCCACGGGCCACAGCACGAGGGACACGGCCAGGAGGACTACCGAGTACGCGAGGATCTGCCGCGTGGTCACCACCCGGCCCGCGACTACCGGGAGCATCGGGACTCCAGCGATCGCGTAGTCGCTCCGGTATCGGAGCGACAGGGCCCAGAAGTGCGGCGGGGTCCACACGAACACGATGGCGAACAGGACGACAGCCGGCCAGCCCACCCTTCCCGTCACCGCGGCCCACCCGACGAGTGCGGGGGCGGCCCCGGCGGCGCCTCCGATGACGATGTTCTGCGGCGTGGAGCGCTTGAGCCAGAGCGTGTACACGAACACGTAGAACAGCAGCGCCGCCGTCGACAGCAGCGCCGCCGGAACGTTGACCAAGAAGACCAGCCACAGGAAACCCGCCACGCCGAGCAGGATTCCGAAGGCAAGCGCCCGGCGGGGTTCGATGGCGCGTGCGGGGAGAGGGCGACGGCGAGTTCGCGTCATCAACTCGTCGATGTCCCTGTCCACGTACTGGTTGATCGCGTTGGCTCCCCCCGCAGACATGGTTCCTCCCACGAGGGTCGCCACGATCAGCCAGAGCGAAGGGACTCCATGATGCGCCAGGATCATCGCCGGCACCGTGGTGATCAGGAGCAGCAGCACGATACGCGGCTTCGTCAGCTCGAAGTAGGCGGACAGAACTCCAGAGGGACGAAGACGCTTGCCCGAGCCGGCAGGAGCGGGGCCACCCGCCGAGGTCACCTCCGTGTCGGGTGGCTCAATCAACCTCCTCACCGCCGCTCCTGCACGAGGTCGTCCTTCCTCCTGGTCTCGGCCGGAACTGCCCGAGAGGTCACGGCGGTCGCGACCATGGCCCCCCACGTGAGGCTGGCCACGGCGACGTGGCCCACGACGGCGGCGGGAGCCAGCTTCGACCAGACGTTGGCTGCACCGATGAGCACCTGTGCGACGAACAGGAAGGCCGCTGCCGTCGCGAGAATGGTCACCGGGTCCCGGCTGGGCCGCTCGCGCCGGGCTCTGGCCGCCACGAGCAACACCAGGACGCCGACCACGAGAGCCAGGACTCTGTGGACGAAATGGACCCCGGCGGGAGCTGACGACATGCCCGGGACGAGCCGGCCGTCCATGAGTGGCCAATCCGAGAATACGAGACCCGCTCCCTCGCCTCGGACGTACGCACCGACTGCGATGAGGACGAGTGTGGCAGCGGCAGCCACCCGGGCAAGCTGGGTCAGACCGTCAGGAGATGCGGGTGCCGTCACTCCCATCGTGAACGAGGCCACCGTCACGTACACCAAGACGCCGGCGAACACCATGGCAGTCGCCAGATGGGCGCTCACCAGGAACGCGTGGAGCTCCCCCTTCACCACGATCCCCCCCAGCACGGCCTGGAAGAAGATCAGGAAGACGGCCGCAGTGGCCGGGACGTTCACTCGGCGGATCCGCGAGTAGCGCAGCCATACCAGCACCGCCAGCAGCAAGACGAGGACGATGTCCAGGAACGCCGTGAACCGGTGGCTGTACTCGATGATGGCGTGGTACTCGAGGGGAGGGAGCCACCGCTCGCTCGTGCACTTCGGCCAGCCGGAGCACCCCAATCCGGATCCGGTTGCCCGCACCAATCCGCCGATGGCGATGAGCAGGAAGGTCGTCGCGGTGGCTGCGATGGAGACCCCGCGCAGCCATCCGTGCGAGGGCACCGGCGCACCCGCCGGCGGGCCGGCTGGTCGCAGTGGCGGAGACAGGGTGGCTCGGCCGGACATGCGCCATCAGTATCCCTCGCCAGCGGGACGGAGATGTCGGCCCTGAGCTCGAGGCGGCTACAGGGCCGGGACGAATCGGTTAACGGCCCTCAGGAGCGGAGCGATCAGCTGATTCCATCGGCCGGTCAGCAGCAGGACGCCGATCGCCGACATGGCAACCCCGCTCGCCCCGGCGAACCAGTGATAGTTCCGGCTGAAGAACTTGAACGCGCCCAGGAAGCGTTCGATGCCGAGGCCGACGAGCAGGAAGGGGATGCCCAGACCCATGGAGTACATGAACAGCAGGAACACCACTCGTGGAGTGGATCCCTGGCTGAGGGCAAGCGTGCCTATCGCTCCGAGCACCGGTCCGATGCACGGAGTCCAGCCAACAGCGAACGCCATGCCCAGAGGGAGGGCTCCGATCGAGCCGGGTCGCGCTCGTGCGAGGAGAGGCCGACCCTCCCAATACAACCATGGTATGCGAGCCCGAACCGCATACAGAAGCAGGAAGACGCCGAATGCGAGGATGAAAGCGCCGGCGACTCGCCGCCCGGTTGGAGAGAGGAACCAGTCTCGCACCGCGCTCGCCGTGAAGCCGAACAGGACCGTGAACACGAGCGAAAACCCCAGGATGAACAGCAGGATGGGTACGATCGGCCGGCGGGCCTGATTCGCCGTCGAACGGTCGCCGGTCACGAACGACAGGTAACCGGGCACCAGAGGAAGCACACACGGAGACGCGAACGAGACCACTCCGGCAGCGAAGGCGAGTACCGGGCCCCACCACTCGGTCACCCCGGCGCCAACGTCGGCGATCATCAGCCCCAATCCTCGCAGCCAGACGAGGGAAGCATGGGTCGCCCAGGCCTCCAAATCATCACGGACCTGGGTTGCAGACCGGGTCGCTTTGTGGCCATAGTGTGGGTGATGCTTGTGAACACCTTCACAAGCCGTCCGCACCAGCGGGCCGGCCCCTCGGGCGGTCCCGCCTGCCGATGTTTGAGGGCCTTCGAGACCCGCCGATATAATCCGCTCGCATCTCCCGTGGAAGGTCCTCGAGCGTGAAGCTTGCCGCCAGGTTCATACCGCAGGGTGTGAAGGAACGGGCTCAGCCGGGTGTTCTCCGCTTTCAGGGGTTCGTCAGAGATTTCGAATGGACCTGGACGAAGTCGGTGGTGACGGCCTTCGTGTTGTGGTTCCTGGCCATCGGCTTGATCGGCTTCCTGCCCTCCTGGTGGCTCTACTTCGCCGACCAGAAGCTGGGGTGGAGCCCGTGCCCCTGTCCCAGCACCCTGAAGTGGGTCGAGTTCAAGCTTCGCGACCTCATCGCGATCATCTTGTTCAGCATCCCCTTTGGGGGTTTCATCATGGTCCCCTACCATCTTCAGAAGCTGCGAAGAAGGCTTCGCAGCGAGAGTGAGAGCCGCCCGACCGGTGGGTACCGGTGAGGCGGGGATGGAGAGGTGACCCCATGCCCTTCGTGAAGACCGAAGTCGACATCAAGACCGATTACTCGGTCGAGACGGTCGATGCCGAGTGGTTGAAGCAGGGAGTCAAGTCGCCCAAGCACCTGATGCTCGATCCCGAGCCCTGCATCCTGTGCAGGGCATGCGAGGACGTCTGCCCGTGGAACTGCATCTTCATGCTCGACCCGGGGATCGTCCTCAACTCAGAGGACGACGCCGTCGAGGCGGAGGTCGAGAACGCCTTCGCCATCTTCGTCGTGGACGACAACGCGTGCACGCGCTGCTCCGTGTGCGTCGAGCGGTGCCCCAGCGACTGTCTGTACTATGCGCGCCTGCCCGAGGAGGAGCCCGGTGGGCGCCGCACGATGGCCGCGGTGCCAACTTCACAGAAAGTGGATGTCGACGTCGAGTAAGCCCGAGGGGAAGGAAGAAGAGCGCCCTTGAGACTGAGGGACAGGTTGCCAAAGCCTCCGAGGCCTATGGAGGCGATGGACTACGTCCGCGAGACCGAGTTCTGGAAGTCGATGTTCCGTCCGGGGTCGATCTTCCGGAAGGGCTACAAGGACACGCAGCGCGACCGGGCGCTGGCCATGATGAACAACGTCCTGTACCACCTTCACCCGGTCAAGATCAAAAGGCACGGCCTGAAACTCACCTATACGTTCTGCCTGGGTGGACTCTCGTTCTTCCTGTTCGTCCTGCTCACCATCACCGGCATCTACCTGATGTTCTTCTATCGTCCGGCGGCCGAGCTGGGGAACGCCACGGCGTTTCACGACATGCAGGCCATCCGGACCAGCGTGTTCTTCGGCGACCTCGTCCGGAACATCCACCGGTGGGGCGCTCACCTGATGGTGTTGACCGTGTCGCTTCACATGGCCCGCGTTTTCTACACCGGCGCCTACAAGCCGCCCCGCGAGTTCAACTGGGTGGTCGGGGTCATCCTTCTGTTCCTGACCCTGGGCCTGTCGTTCACCGGCTACCTGCTGCCGTGGGACCAGCTCTCGATCTGGGCAGTGACGGTGGGGACGAACCTGGCCGGCTACTCGCCGCTGGTGGCCACCCAGGCGAAGTTCATCCTGTTGGGCAGCCTGGAGGTGGGCCCGGAGACCCTCTTACGCTGGTACGTGTTCCACGTCCTGTTCTTACCGTTCATCCTGGTGCTGTTCCTGGCCGTCCACTTCTGGCGGATCCGTAAGGACGGCGGGATCAGCGGTCCACTGTAGGAGCGAGGGATGCCCCCAAGGGAGGAGACGCCGCTCGACCAGGAGGTCTTCGACAAGACCCTCGCGGCCGAGCTGGCCAAGGGAACGGACCGGCGCGTGGCCGAGGGCCGGGCCCGCTCCGCTGCGGTCAGGGCGTACAGGAAGGTTCACGGAGAGCCCGCACGCGAGGCCAAGACGCCCGAGGCGCGAGAGCACGCCGCCGCAGCGACCGGCGACGGCGAGGCGGCCCAGCCTGCAGCCGCGGCAGCAGCGGCAGGCCCGGCAGCAGCCGCAGGAGCGGTGGCCGCTCCGGCGGGCATGGTCTACGCCGCTCCCCCGCCAGCGGCCCCCCGAACCGCCCCTCCGCCCACGGGGCGGGTGCCTTCGCCCAAGCCCGGGGCGCCCGACAAGCACCGTCTCCTCGCCCTGGTCCCGCCCGAAGGCATCCAGCGGGTGGAACGGGAGCAGGGTGACCGGATCAACGTCTTCCCCCACCTGTTGATCGAAGAGTTCATCAGCCTGCTCGTCGTCCTCGGATTCCTCACGGTGTTCTCTACGTTCGTGAACGCCCCGCTCCGGGAGCTGGCGAACCCGAACCTGACCCCGAACCCGTCCAAGGCCCCGTGGTACTTCCTCGGCCTGCAAGAGCTGTTGCGTTACTTCCACCCCATGATCGCGGGGGTGATCTTCCCGACCCTGATCCTGGTGGGCCTGGGGGCGATCCCCTACGTGGACCGCAATCCCAGCACGAAGCCCGGCGATCGCAAGCTGATCATCACGCTGTTCACCATGCTGTTCATGTTCGGGGCGACCTTGACCATCGTGGGCTCCTTCTTCCGCGGCACGGGCTACAACTGGGCCTGGCCGTGGAGCCAGGGGCTCTTCTTCGAGCTGTAGCCGATGGTCGGGGTCTCCGCATCCACGTTCGCGGTCGGCATCGTCGCGGTGTTGTTCGCGGTGTTCCTCCTGCTGCTGCTGGCATCCCTCGCCCGGGCCAGGCGCTCCGCCAGGAGGCCAGCCGTTGCCGGAGCACCAGCCGCTGCGGCTGGGGCCGCCCCGACCGCACCCTCGCCAAAGCCGAGGACCGTCCTGTCCAGGCGGGACTTCTTCCGTGGAGGCCTCCTGGCTTCGCTCGGAGTGTTCACGGCGCAGTTCGGAGGAGCCACCCTCGCGTTCCTGTGGCCGAACCTGACGGGCGGGTTCGGGTCGGTGATCACCCTCACCGACACCCCGGACTCGATCCTGGACCAGATCCGGTCGAGCAGGCAGCCCTTCTATTTCGGGGCCGGCCGCTTCTACTTGATCAACTACAACGGCGATGGGGACACGCCCGGGGGGATCTACGACGGCCTCACGGCCGAAGTGCAGGGAAGCGGACGCCTCATGGCCCTCTACCAGAAATGCGCCCACCTCGGGTGCCGGGTCCCATTCTGCGACCAGAGCCAATGGTTCGAATGTCCCTGCCACGGCTCCAAGTACAACTACGCGGGAGAGTACGAGCTCGGGCCGGCGCCGAACGGCCTGCAGCGGTTCGTGGTGAAGATCGAGGGCGGACAGGTGACCGTGGACACGGGCAACCCCACGGCCGGCCCTCCCCGGGGGACCGACACCATCCGGCAGTCTCCCGAAGGTCCGTTCTGCGTCGGAGGAGCTTGATGCCGGCCACGAGGAGACGGGCCCGATGACGGTGCTCGCCGCCCTTTCGACGGGCAAGGCGATTCTGATCGGAGTTGCCTCGGGCGTGGTCCTGGCGCTCGTTGCGGTGGCGGCGATGTCGGGGGTGCGGCGACCTCGCCGGAAGTCCGAGCTCGACATCCCGAACGCCATGAAGCCCGGGCCATCGGATCCGGACCTGGAGCGGCCGATCCTGGAGAAGCTCTACGCGTGGGGCGCCCTCCTGGTCCTGTTCATGGCCATCTGGGTGCCGGTGGTCTGGCTCCGCGAGCCCACCGCCAACACGCAGGACACCGACAACTTCCTCGAGGAGTCGATCCACCGCGGGTACCTGACCACCCTTCCCGGTAACGAGCAGAACCAGCTCGGGTTCAACTGCGAGCGGTGTCACGGACCCGGCCTCCACGGGGGGCAGAACGTCTTCAACGGCACGGTGGTTCCCGTACCCAATCTTCAGACTGTGTGTGGAGGAACCGCCTCCGGGCATCCCCTGATCAAGAGCCTGCAGGACGTGGTGGACACCATCTCACAGGGGCGGGCCGGCTCGGATATGCCGTCGTGGAGCGTTCGGTTCGCCGGGGCGATGGATGACCAGCAGATCAACGACGTCGTGAACTATCTCCTGTCGATCCAGAAGGTCCCCAAGGAGCAGAACGTGTGCACGAACCCGGCCGCGGCCTCACCGACGCCGACCACGTCTCCGACCGGCGGAGCGTCCCCGACCCCGACCGCGAGCCCATGACCGATCTCCTGGCCCTCGCCCCCACGTTCTTGAAGGGCATCGTGGTCATCGGGTGCGCCTTCATTCTGTTCGTCGGCAGCATCTACGTGCTCCTCTCGGCGGTATTCGGCCTTCGCATGGGGTACCTGGTACTCGCGGTCTCGTTCTTCGGATGGATGATCGTGTTCTCGTCGATCTGGACGCTCGGACAGCCGAAGATCCTGGGGGTGACCGGCACGTTGCGGAACCTCGGGCCGCGCGGTACCGAACCACACTGGCAGGTCTTCGCCGCCGGAACCGGACCGCTGAAGACCAAATACGCGGGAACCGAGAGCTATCCGGGCTCCCCGTGGCGGGCGCCGACCGCGGGGAACAAGTCCGCGGTCGACACGGCCAAGACGGCCATCCAGAAGTATCTGGTCGAGCAGGCCACCGAGCAGTTCCAGAAACAGGGCGTGAAGGTCTGTCCGCCCGAGGGCCTCCAGGCCCCGAACTGTTACACCTTCGACCCCGCCACGTTCGTGGTCACCGACTTCGCATTCATGCCGGCCAAGGACGGCACCAGTCTTGCTGCGGCCCATGCTTTCTTCAGCGCGGGCGGTCCGGAGCTGACCGTGTATGCGTATCACGACACGGGCAACGTCCCGGCCTACTCCTATGCGTTCCTGGTGGCCTCGATCGTCCTGTTCATCGTTCACGTGCCCTTCCTGGATCGAGCGGAGAGAAAGCGCAAAGCAATTCTGACCGGGGGGACGGCCCCGCCCTGGTATGGACCGGCCTAGTCGAGGAGGCGAGGAGGCAACGTGAGCTTGCTGGCAGCCATCACGAACGGCAGCGATGCATTCATCGCCTTCACGATCATGATGATCGCCATCTTCGTGACGCTACTGATCACGGTTTCGCGCTAGAGCCTAGCCGCCACCTTTCTTGCCGCTTCCAACGTTTGCTCGACCGCCTCGTCGCCATGGGCGGTGCTCAGGAACCACCCCTCGAAGCCTGACGGGGGAAGGGAGATCCCCTCGTCCAGCATGGCGTGGAAGAAGCGGGCGAACCTGTCGTGGTCGGCCCTCCTGACCTCGGCGTAATTCTTCACCGGCCCCTCCGAGAAGAACACAGAGAACAGCGACTCCACTCGGTTGATGTTCGCCGCCACGCCGGCTCCCTGGAAAGCCACCGAGAGGCCCTCGGCCAGCCGCGTGGCCACAGCGGTGAGACCCGGGTGGGGGTGGAGCTGCTCGATGAGCTCGAGCACGGCCAGCCCGGCCGCCACAGCCACAGGATTCCCCGACAGCGTGCCCGCCTGGTACACGGGTCCCACCGGCGCGAGGTGCTCCATGATGTCCCGCCGCCCACCGAATGCCGCGCAGGGGAAGCCACCACCCATCACCTTGCCCAGGCATGTGAGATCGGGGGTCACGGCATACAGGGCCTGGGCGCCCCCGGCCGCGAGGCGGAAGCCCGTGATCACCTCGTCGAAGACGAGCAGGGCGGCATGCTCATCGCAGAGAGAACGCAACCCCTGGAGAAATCCCGGCTCAGGGGGCACCACGCCCATGTTCGCCGCCACGGGCTCGACGATGACACAGGCGACCGACTCGCCCCCGGCACGCATGGTCGCCTCCACGGCCGCGATGTCGTTGTAAGCCAGCACCACCGTGTCGCCGGCCGCACCTGGGGTTACCCCGGGCGAATCAGGGAGGCCGAACGTGGCCACGCCGGACCCGGCCTTGGCCAAAAGCGGATCCGCGTGCCCGTGGTAACAGCCCTCGAACTTGACGATGCGTGGCCTTCCTGTGAATCCGCGAGCCAGACGGATGGCGCTCATGGCCGCCTCGGTGCCGGACGAGACCAGCCTGGCCATCTCCACCCCCGGGACCATCCGAACGATCCGTTCGGCCAGCCGAACCTCGGCCTCCGTCGGCGCGCCGAACGAGGTCCCCCGTGCGGCCGCTTCGCTCGCCGCTTCCACGATCTCCCGCCGAGCGTGCCCGAACAGGAGGGCGCCCCAGGACTGCACGTAGTCGAGGTAACGGCGGCCGTCCACGTCCTCGATGTACGCCCCCTCTCCTCGAGCGATGAATCGAGGCGTCCCACCCACCCCTCGGAACGCTCGAACGGGCGAGCTCACCCCGCCGGGGATGACCCGTTCCGCCTCGTGGAACAGCTCTTCAGATCTCGTCATGGCCTGGACCCGCGTCCCGGGGAAGGCTACCGTTTCGCCAGGCCAGGCAGGCGTCCTCATGCAGACGATCGAGGCACCACCCCAGACCGCGACCCCGTCGATCGAACGTGCTCCTCGGTGGGCCCGGTGGTTCGTGTGGTCCTTCCTCGCCGCGTTCGCTGTGTGCGGGGTGGTTGGGATCGAGGCGTGGCCGCTCACAGGATTCCGCCTGTTCAGCCATCTGCGGCACGAGCGCCAGACTGAATGGCAAGCGTTCGCCGTCCGCCCTGACGGACGGGAGACCCGGCTGCGGCTTTCCCGGTTTCCGGGCGGCTACAACGGCTTTCCGCTGGTGATGAAGAGCTTCTCGTCGCGTCCGCAGGAGGAGCGCGTCGACATGTGCCGAGCCTGGACCGTTGCCGCGTCCGGGCTCGAGGGCGAGACCGTGGCCGTCCGCATCTACACGATCGACCGCAGGCTTGAACCTCGGCGTGGCGGGCGGCCCACCACGGGTCCGAGGCGAACCCTCACCTACACGTGCGCAAAGGCCACCGTGAAGAGCGAAGGGGCGATCAGTGCGGCGGGTTGAGGCGTGGCTGTTCGCGCCCGGCAGCCCCCGCCGGCTGGCAGCGGTGCGGATCGGCTTGGCCTCGCTGCTTGCCATCCGCCTGAGCCGTGGGATCTATCTGAAACTCGCCGGGCAGCCTCCTGCTCTCTTCCGGCCCCTGTCGTTCATGCACGTGCTCTCCTCCATGCCCTCCAGGCACGTCGTTCTGGTGGCCCAGGTCATCGGGATCGCCTCGGCGCTGCTCGCGGTGATCGGGTTGCGGGCCCGGCTCACCCTGCCGCTTGCCTGGGGTTGCGCCGTGCTGCTGAACGGGATGGCCACCAGCATCGGCAAGGTCGTCCACAACGACGTGCTGCTGATCCTCTGCCTGGTCCCGCTGCTGCCGGCGAGGACGTCGGATGTCTGGTCGATGGACGCACTGTTTGCCCGGCATGGGCAGGTCTCCAGAGACACACGGCAATCAGACTCCGGGATCGCCTACGGGTGGCCGTTGCGAACGGCCCTGGTGGTGGCGACCGGAGCGTACTTTTTCACCGGGCTGGCGAAGCTCGCCTTCTCCGGGCCGGCCTGGGTCCTCTCTGGCAACCTTCGGTGGGTGCTCTACGCGGCGAGCGACGCCCGCGGCACGCCGAACCTCCTGGCTCTGTTCGTTGCCGACCGTCCCTGGCTCGCCCATCTGGTCGCGCTGTCGACCCTGGTGGTCGAGCTCGGGTTCCCGGTGATGCTGTGGAGGGCGCGGGCCGCTTGGTTCCTCGTCCCCGGGGCGGTGGCCCTGCACGCCGCCATCTGGGTGACTCTCGGCCTGGACTATTTCCCCTGGGCGGCCACGGTCCTGATCCTGTTCGTGGACTGGCCTCTTCTCGTCGAACGAGCCCGAGTCCGCACGCGAACGCGCGCGCTACGCGAGCCGGTGCCCGCCTGACGTCCGCACCGGCACCCTCTACGCTTGCCGCGATGGCGCGAAATGAGCAGGCCGTTTTGCTCTATGACTCGGATTGCGGCTTCTGCCGCTGGTCCACAGCGAAGATCCTGTCATGGGATCGTCACGGCCATATCCGGCCGGTGCCCCTGCAGGCTCCCGAATCCGATCGGCTGCTTCCCGGGATGGACCAGAAGACGAAGCTGGACTCGTGGCACCTGGTCACTCCTGATGGTCGGATCCGGTCTGCCGGGGCTGCCTTCCCCCCGCTCCTGCGGTTGGTGCCCGGCGGCCGGCCCCTGGCCGCGGTCGCTTCGATGTTCCCTCGGACCACCGAGCGGGCCTATCGGTGGGTGTCCCGGCATCGGGACTGGCTGGGTCGGAGGCTGGGGGCTCAGGCATGCTCGGTCGACCCGAAGTCGGTCAGAACGGACGGCCACACCGCATCGTAAGACCAGGACGGGGACGAAGGTCGGCGTGGCCTATTTCGGCTTCGTCGACACCGGGCGCAACGAACACTCCCGACCGTCTCCCCTCAGGAGGGAAGCGACTGCATGGCCTGCTGGGCAACCTTGAGCGCCTCCCGAGGATCGACGCCCAGCTGGGCGGCCTGCACGGCGAATGCCCCGGCTGCTTCGGCCAGCCGGCGTTCCCGGTCCGGGGACGCGGCCCGCTCCCTGGCGCCGTTCACGAACGTCCCGTGCCTTCCTCTGGTGACGATGAGGCCATCTCGTTCCAGCTCGCGATAGGCGCGGGCCACCGTTCCCCCCGCCAGGTCCAGATCGCTGGCGAGCTGGCGGATGGCGGGGAGCCGCTGCCCTTCCTGAAGCACCCCGGACGCGATCATCCTCGTCACCTGGCTCCGGATCTGCTCATACGGTGGAACCGGAGAGCCTGGATCGACCCGCAGGATCATGCCCGGCTCCCCTGCTGGACGTGCCGGCGAACCCGCCACTCCTTCGGGTGGGCCAGGTCGATCCAACTGGCCAGCGCAAGACCGATGCTCAGGATGGCCAGAAATGCCAGGACCCAGCTCAAGACCGCGGCTTGGCCGTTCCCAATCGCCCCGAGCTGATAGGTCAGCCAGATCAGCGACAATGCCACGCCACCTCCGGCCAATGCGTGCACGGAGGCGGAGCGGATGGCATCGTCGGCTTCGACCAGATCGAGTGCGAGGACCGGCTGGGGCCGGTGGACGATCATCCGTTGCATCACCTCGATCCCGATCGCCATCACCAGCAGGATCGCGGACGTCACCGCGAAACCGAACTCGCTGATATTGGAGACCGGGGCGTCCGACCATGCCTTGGCGACCACGTAGACCGGAATAAGCGCCACCGACAGGGCCGGCAACCCACGCAGCGCCGCTACGGCATGGCCCGGGAGATAGTCCTGGAGAGTACGAGGCACCAGCGACGCCGTCCTGACGGCTCCCCGGGGCGGTCGGGGAACCACGGCTTCCGCCACGACGGTCCCGACCAGGTAGCCGACCAGGGCAAGAAACAAGCCGTTGCCGAGGAACGAGTTGCTCTGGCCGCCGTTTGTGAGCGTCACGAACAGGATCGAGGTGGCAAGCCCGACCAGGGCGCCCACCGTGCGGATCCGCGTCGTCCGGCGGAGGTAGGCCACGATCATCGGCCGGTTCGCCTCCGTGAGCTCGATCCCGTAGACCCGAGCCCATCGCTCCAGGAACCTCTGATCGGGCGAACGAAATCCCCGGAACAAGATGTAGGCGAGCGGAACTCCCCAGAACAGCGCCGCCGGCAGCCAATCCATCGTCAGCCTCCTTCGTCTCTATGTATCAATACATTGATACGATAGGTGGCTGAGAGGGTTTCTGTCAAGAGGAAATTCGAGAGATCGACCGGGAGTGCTCTGGCGGGCTAGAGCCAGTCGGCTGCTTCCTTGGCGTGATAGGTGAGGATGAGGTCCGCGCCGGCCCGCCGAATCCCCGTGAGGATCTCCAAGGTCGCCCGGCGGCCGTCTATCCAGCCATTCAGCGCGGCGGCCTTCACCATGGCGTACTCGCCGCTCACGTTGTAGGCGGCCAGCGGAACCCTAGTCTCCTGCTTCGCTCGACGGATGACGTCCAGATACGGGAGCGCCGGTTTCACCATGACAAGGTCCGCCCCCTCTTCGATGTCCGTCCGAACCTCTCTGATGGCCTCGTCCGAGTTCGCCGGGTCCATCTGGTAGCCCGTGCGGTCGCCGAACTGGGGCGCGCATTCGGCCGCGTCGCGAAACGGCCCATAGAAAGAGGAGGCGAACTTGGCCGCGTAGGCCAGGATGCCTATCGAGGCGAACCCCTCGTCATCGAGGGCCGCGCGGATGGCGGCCACCTGCCCGTCCATCATCCCCGACGGAGCAACCAGGTCCGCTCCGGCGCGTGCCTGGGCCACGGCGATACGTCGATAGAGCTCCAACGTCCGGTCGTTGTCCACCGAGCCGTCCTCGGCGAGCACCCCGCAATGCCCGTGGTTGGTGTACTCGTCCAGGCACAGATCGGCGATCACTACATGCTCGTCGCCGAGTTCCTCGCGCAACGCCTTCAACCCCTGCTGGCTGATGCCCTCGGGGTTCCACGCCTGCGAGCCCTCGGCGTCCTTGCGCTCGGGGATCCCGAAGAGCACGAACGCATTGACCCCCTTCTCGGCGATCTCCCGGGCCTCCTTGCGGAGGGACTCGAGCGTGTGCTGGAAGTGGCCCGGCATGGACGGGATTGGAATCGGGTCGGCTACCCCTTCCTTAACGAAGAGGGGGGCGATCAGGTGGCGCTGGGACAGGTCGGTCTCCCGGACCAGCGACCGAAGAGCCGGAGTCCGGCGCATCCTGCGGGGCCGCTCCTGGGGAAACGGCATGCGTCCTCAGCTCTCCTTTCGCGCTCGTGGTCTCAGGGCCCGTTCCACCGCCGCCACCAGCCCATTGATTGTATGTGGCCGGGCCACCGCCACCACCCTGAACCCTGCCCGACGAGCCGCCGCGGCGGTGACCGGTCCGATGCAGACGGCTCTGGGCAGCCGAGCACCGGCCTGGTTCAAGCGGCGAGCCATCGCCATGAACCCTTCCACGGTGGATGCGCTGGTGAAGGTGACGGCATCAACGGCGCCGTCCCGCAGTGCTTTCGCCGCGTCCCCCGGGAGGCGCGAGGCGAAGCGCGTACGGTAGGCGTCGACCCTCACCGGCGACCATCCTTTGCGGACGAGCGCTTTCTCCAGGCCTCCGGGGGCGATGTCCGCCCGAGCCAGGAGGACTCGCCCGGACCCACGAGGCATCGCTCGTGCCAGAGCGGACGTGGTGAACGTGGACGGGACCAGGTCCGGCTTTGCGCCGAAAGACTCGAGGGCACGAGCCGTCCCCTCTCCCACGGCCGCCAGGCGACAGGGAACCTCGGCGAATCGCTTCCCAGCCCGCGCCAACGCGGAAGCGACGGCTTCGGCGCCCGCACGGCTCGTGAAGAGGGCCCACTCGAATGCCCCCGAGGCAAGTTGCTTCGCGGTCTGGTCCAGCATCCGACGTGGAGCAGGGGCGAGTTCGATCGCCGGAGCCGAGAGGACCCTGGCCTGGCGCTCCAGCAGCATTCGAGACAGCTCGACCGACTGATCCGGCGGCCTTGTCACCAGCACGACTCGCCCGGCCAAGGACTCCTCCCCCGTCACCGTCCGGCCCCGGCCTCGGCCAGGATGGCCGCCGCCCCGCCCGCGAACAACGTCTCCACCACTTCCCCCGCTGCCTGCTCGGGGGTGGGAGCTTCGACCTGGGCCCACACCAGATCGCTCCCGTCCGGACGGATCACCACTGCCAGCAGCCGGACACCTGCCTCCCGCTGCTCCGCGTAGGCTCCCAGCGGGAGCGAGCAGTCTCCCCCCAGCCGCAGCACCAGAGCGCGCTCGGCTTCATAGGCCAATCGCGATCTCGGATGGTCAAGTTGCTTTACTATCTCTCGCGTTCGATGGTCGTCGGCTCGCGCCTGTACCGCCAGCGCCCCCTGACCGGGGGCAGGCACCATCTCGTCCAGCGGAAGGGGCATGGCATGGGGGGGCATGAGACCCAACCTGGTCAGCCCGGCCGCAGCGAGCACGAGCGCATCGACCTCACCCGCATCCAGCTTGGCCAGGCGCGTGTCCACGTTCCCCCGGAGGTCCCGCACCGAGATCGTCGGGCGCGACCGGAGCAACTGGGCCTTGCGCCGGATACTGGAGGTTCCCACCACCTGTCCGTCCTGGAGGTCTCCATCCCGAGTGAGAAGGACATCGAAGGGATCGGCCCGTTCGGGCACCGCACCTACCACGACTCCATCGGGTTCACGGGCCGGGAGGTCCTTGGCCGAGTGGACGGCCACGTCGACCTCGCCATCCTGCAAGGCACGGACGATCTCCGCGACGAACAGACCCTTCACCCCTCCTCGGCCGGCGGGTGACGTCGCCCCTCGATCCCCGGACGTGGTGATCGGGACGAGCTCGGTCTCCAGGCCCAGCAGAGCCAGGTGGTAGGCCACCTCCTCCGCTTGGGCCAGCGCCAGGCGCGATCGCCTGGTCCCGATCCGAAGTTTCATAGCCGTCTAACCCCCCCGGCTTCTCTGCCTTCGTGTGAGGCCGGCGTCTGTCCCGCTCAAGCCCTCGGGTCGAAGTCCAGGCCGAACAGCTCGGCGGCAGCTCGAGCCAGCTCGTCCCCCGTGCCTGGTCCCGACCGTTCCTTCAGGTGCACGATGGGGTGGTGCAGGAGCTTGGCCACGATCCCGGACGCGAGGGACTCGATCGCGGCCCATTCCTTGTCCGAAAATGACGACAGCCTGGCCGAGGCCCGGGCCAGCTCGGAGGCCTGGATCCTCGCCCCTCGCTCCCTGAGCGCCTGGATCAGCGGCGCCAGACGAGCCGCACGACGCCACGACGCGAACCGAGCGACCTCATCCGTCACGATCGCCCTGGCGCGACCGAGATCGCCCGGGGCCGCGCCGCTTCCTGCCAGCATCTCCTTCAGATCATCGATATCGGCCAGGCGCACCCAGGGCAGATCCCTTACGGCTGGGTCGACGTCCCGGGGCACCGCCAGGTCCAACAGGAAGAGCGGCCGACCGTTGCGGGCAAGGGCCTCCCCGACTGCGTCCGGCCCGATCACGGTCCCCGCAGCCCCCGTCGACGTGACGACCAGGTCGGCCTGGGCGACGGCTGCCACGAGCGCGTCCAGACCGTGGGGCTCTCCGCCGGCCCGGGCTGCCAGTCGGCGCGCACGATCAAGGCTTCGATTGACCACTCGCAACTGGCCGACCTCGCGATCCCTCAGGTGCTTGACCGCCAGGGAGGCCATGCCACCCGCCCCGACGACCACGGCTGACCGACCAGCCAGCCCGCCCAGCTCCTTCTCGGCGAGCTTCGTCCCGGCCTCGACAAAGCTCGCCGGTGAGGCCCCGATGGCCGTCTCGGCCCGAACCCGTCGGCCGGTGCGGATGGCCGCCCGGAACAGGCTCGAAAGCATCGGTCCGGTGGCGCTTTCTGCTTCGGCTCGACGAAACGATTCTCGGACCTGAGTGAGGATCTGCGGCTCGCCGAGCACCATCGAATCGATCCCCGAGGCGACAGAGAACAGATGCTCGGCCGCGTCATCCTCGTAATGCGAGTACAGCGGCTCGGCGAACTCCTCCGCGGGGACCTCCCTCGACTCCGAGAGGAACCGCTTCAGCGCCTGGAACCCGGCGTGGTAGCTGGAGACTTCCGCGAAGACCTCGACCCGGTTGCAGGTAGAGAGGATGACCCCCTCCTGCACCTCGGCCAGCTCCTTCAGGCTCACGTACGCCTTCGGGTAGTCGTCGTCCGCGAAGGTGAGCCGCTCGAGCAGCTCGACGGGTGCCCGACGAAATGAGACCCCCAGGGCGAGCACTGACATCAGCTCATCTCCTCCATTGACTGACCCGGATTAGCCTACGGGACCGGGGCCAGATCGAGCGCTGCCCGCCCACCCTTCACCGCGGCCAGCACGGCCTTGCGCTGCTCGTAATACGCCAGGATCTGGAGCTCGATCGAGAGATCCACCTTGCGAACGGAAACGTGCTCGGGAACCGAGATCACCGCCGGGGCGAAGTTCAGGATCGATCGGATCCCTCCCGCCACCATCCTGTCCGCGACCTCCTGGGCGGCGCCCGCAGGAGTGCAGATCACGCCGATGGCCACGTCCTCGCGACGAACGATCTCAGGCAGTCGGTCGATGTGCTCCACCGCGATCTCACCGACCCGCTCCCCCACTTTCTCCTCCGCGTTGTCCACCAGGGCCACGATGCGGAATCCACGCTCGGAGAACCCCTTGTAGTTGGAGAGGGCGTGCCCCAGGTTCCCGGCGCCGGCGATCAGGACCGGCCAGTCCTGGGTCAGCCCCAGCTCCCGCCGGACCTGGTGGATCAGGTAGGCCACGTCGTACCCGACGCCGCGGGTCCCGTAGGAGCCGAGATAGGACAGATCCTTGCGGACCTTGGCCGAGTTGACACCGGCCGCTTCGGCCAGGTCGCCGGACGAGATCGTGGCGGCACCGTTCTCGGCCATCTCAATCAGGGCGCGAAGATAGATCGGAAGGCGACCGACGGTGGCTTCGGGGATGGCGCGGTCTCTCACGTGAGAGTCACGGCGGCCATTCTAGCGCGATTGTGAATCGGTGCACAAAGGTACAAGCGCCCCGGATCGCCGGCTCGGGAATCAGGATGCGCTCGGGCGGGCAACGAGCTGCTCGAGCGTCGTGGGATCGACAACGAACTCGAACTCCTCGACCCCGTCCACCTCCACGACCGGCACCCGCCGCCCGAAGCTTCGCTCCAACGACTCGTCGCCGTCGATGAAGACCTCGTCGAACTCGAAGGAACGCCGAGTGCGCATCGCCAGGATCGTCTCCCGGGCCTCGTCGCACAGCCCGCAGGTTCGACGGGAGTACATCCGGACGACGGGTTGACCCACGAGGAGCCATCCTAGCGACCGGAAAAATTTCGAGGGAATCTCTGAATTTCCGCCTTGTCAAGGCCGAATATGTAGATGAGAAGCATCCCCCTTCTCTGCAAGGCCGGACGAAACGCCGGACCCTTCACGAGCCAGCCTCGTGCCGGCGTGATCCATGGAGAGGAGGCCGCCTCCCCTGCGGCCTCCTCTCGTTTTTCTCTCGGGTCAAGAGAGCTGGGCGAGACCCTTCGTGGCGAAGAAGAATCCGAAGCCCACGATGACGAGTGCCGAGATGATCGGGATGACACCCAGCCATCTGCCGGCCAGGCTCTTGGTGACCACGGCCCTTGCTCGCAGGGCGAGCAAGCCAACCAGCATCAAGCTGGAAGCGAGGCCGACGCTGAACGAGAAGATCAGGGCGAGGCCATAGCCGACCCGGTGGGCTGCCACGGCTCCGGTCAGCACGACGAACGCCGTCGGGGAGGGAAGGATCCCTCCCGCCACCGCCAGCGCAACGAGTCCGCGACCGGTGATCGGCCGAGGATCGTCATGGGAGTGGTGGGAGCGCTCGTCCTGAGCAGGGTGACGGACGTGGGTGTGTCCGTGCCAGGCATCGAGATCCTTTCGTCGTGCCCGGACTCTCGTAGCGAGCAGACCGGCGCCGAGTGCCAGAGCCACCAGTCCCGTCCCGAGGGTGAGCCACGGATAGATCTGGTCCGCGGGGAACGAGCGCGCCATGACGAACACCACCAGTCCGAGGGCAAGAACGGATGCCGTGTGCATGAGCGCCACGGCCCCACCCACGATGGCGGCCTGGCGGGCTCGGGCTTCCTGGCCCACGAGATATGCGGCTGTGATGGTCTTGCCATGTCCCGGTCCAAGGGCGTGGGCTGCCCCGAATCCGAACGCCAGCAACAGGGAAAGGCCCAGTACCAGTGGCGTCAGAGGCCGGCTCACCAGCGCGGCGAGGGAACCGCCCGACGCGACCGGAGCACCATCGACGGTCTCCCCGCCGGCAGCAGGCGTGGCGATCGTCCCCCGTCCAGGATGGAACATCAAGGTCGCGCTCGTCACGTCGACCGGGCTCGACAAGAGGTCCTTGGGATACGCGCGCAGCTCCCGGCTGACGCTGGCCGACGGCACAGTCGAGGCGCCAATGGCGACGCCGTCGCGTGAACGGGCGGTGACTTCCTTCCATCCGATCCGGCCGGGGAAATTTCGGTCCGCATACCGGACGCTTCCCGAGCTCTGGGTGAGCGCACCCTGGAACGTGGCCGTGAAGTAAAGGATCGGCAAGCCGGCTTGCCCGGTGCGGAATCGCACGGAGTCTGAGAGCACCTGGAGCGCAACGGGGTTGCCGTCCACAGCGAGCCTCAGGCTGGCCAGGATCTCGGCGGCTGTCCGGTCTGCCCAAATCCGCCGCTCGGCGGGATCGAGCGAGCCGTCGCCGTTCGCGTCGATGGCGGGGGTCTCCTGGAACGTGGGAATCTCGGCCATGTCCACGACGTAACGGACGTCGACCTTCTCGGGGGAGAACACCAGCCCGCTGTACCGGTTGATCGTGAAGTTTCCCAAAGGGTGGGCGAATGCGACCGGACCGCTCACCAGGGCCATGGTTCCGAACAGGCAGGCGACCAGAAAAACCACGGCTACGAGTCGCCGCCTCACGGAGCGCCCCCCAGAGCTGCCAGGACCTTTGCGGCCCGCTCGGACCACAGGATCGAGAAATGGGGGTTGATCTCGATAGCAACGGCCAGGTCCCGGCGAGCGGCCAGCAGCTTGCCCAGGGCTCGCTCGATCATCCCGCGGTGGAAGAAGAAGAGGGCGTTCCGTGTGCCCAGCCGAACAGCCTGGTTCGCGTACTGGAGGGCTTCCGCGTGGCGCCCGTTCTCGTACAGCTCCCATGCCAGGGCGTCGGCAACGTGAACGCTCCGTCGCCGGGTCCATTCCATCCGGGCGGCTGCAAGCCCGTTCGCCAGGTCGACCCCATGGTCCGCGTCGAACAGCGCGATCTCCAGGTCGACGTTCACCCCGCCGGCCCGAAGCAGACGCTCCTCCGCGCGGACCAGCGCGTACTGGCGAGCGGCTTCCTCCGGTCGGCCCGTCACCGCGTACAGGTCTCCCAGCGCGATCACGTACTCAGGACTCGGGTATCGATCCACCACCCAGCTCAGGTCCCGAATGGCCCGGTCGGTCTTGCCCTCCGCCGCCTCCACCCTGGCAAGCCCGGCGTGTGACGGGATGAACGATGGATCCGAGGCGATCGCCCGCCGATACCAACGCTCGGCTTCGGCGAGCCTGCCGCGGTTCCAGTACAGATCGCCAAGCTGGTTGCTCGCCCAGGCCGCGTCCGTGGGAGTGGCGGCGGCGTGCAGGGCCAGCTCCATGGCTCGGGTGGCGTTCGAGGAGTTCCCCTGGAGCTCCCACCCATAGGAGACCCGGGCGTAGGTGGACAGCTCGGGCTTCAAGTCGATCATCTTCTGGAGCGTTCGAAACGCCTGTTCGTACCGGCCCAGCTCTATCTGCGCGTCGCCGACCACCGCGTACGCCTGTGCACTGTAGGGATTCGCTGCGACGGCCCTCTCCCCCCAGGACAGCGCGCCCGAGAAATCGTGGCGGGCGGCTGACAGCGCGGCCATCCCCGTCAGCGCGTTGAAGTTCTCGATGCCGTGCAGCTTCAGCGAACGGCTCAACACGGCCTCTGCCTTGGGGTAATACGAGGGGTCCGCCGTCACCCGCGCCTGCTGGACGTAGGCCAGGCCGAGGTCCGCGTAGGAGCGCCAATCGGTGGGGACCGTGCGCAGCCGCTCCTGCAGATTGGCGATGATGTTCGAGAGCGATCCCGTCTGGATCAATGGCTTGCTCGCCAGCGCGGGTCCGGCGACGGGTGCTGCCGGCGAGGGCTCGCGGTGAGCCCGGCGTAGCAATCCGATCCCGCCCGCCACAAACATCACGGCGGCGAGCGCCGCCACGCCGAAGACCTTCGCCACTCGTCTCATCCCAACACCCTCCTTGGACTCCGTCGACGGTTGGCCCGGAGGGACCCGGTGACCATCCGGGTCCCTCCGAGATCCATCTGTCTACCTCGTCCCGTTCGCTCGCTAGATCTTGAGCAGCCCGGGGTGTGGCGAGGCGTTGGAGCCCGAGTGCGGCAATGCCAGGTACGGAAACGCGGACTGGAAGGCGAGGTCGTTCTGGTCAACCCCGTCGGTGAGAATGTCCACCGTCGGGTCGTGGCCGGGGATGAGGACTCCCTCGACCACCCGGAGAGCGACGTCGATCGTGTCGTCCGCCAACCGCCTGCCGTTGGGGAACCCGGCGTTGTCGCCCCCGATAACCCCGAGCCTCGAGCACCCGCTCATGCACGGCGGGATGGTCACGTTCAGGCGCAGCATCTCGCTGGCCTGCACCGAGGGAGGCTTGTTCAGCCCCGGGATCCCGGTCAGGAACACCGGTACCAGGTCGCAGCTCCTGTCGATGCCGTTGCTGGGATCGTTGTCACAGTCGGGCACGGGAAGCCCGTAGATCGCGTTGACGACGTGCGGAACCTCAGGGTCGAGCACGTGCGATGCGAACTGGGCGTCGTTCTTCGGCTTGGAGGCGTTGAACCTGTCCTTCTTCCCGACAGGGATGACCACCTCGTTCACCAGCGGCATCCCCAGCCGGGAAACCTGCACGAAGTCTCCACTGAACTGCTGGGATCCGTCCGAGTTCTGCGTCCGGATGCTCCTGCGCTGGGCTGTGGTCCAGATGCCTACGATGCCGGAGCCGTCGCCATCGGTCTGCAGGAGGCCCTTGGGCACCTGGAGGGCGAAGGCGTTCATATTGAAGCCCGCCAGGGTATCGTCGCAGGCCTCCTTGAACAGGCACGGCCGTCCGGTGATCTGCGCCCCGTACAGCAGATCGAAGACCCGCAGGTCGAGGAAGAAGGGGTCATCGGCCTGGCCTGTCCATGTCTTGCAGGCGCCGCACCCCGCTGGATTGATTCCCGCGTTGAACAGTGATGCGTAGTCGGGCATGGACGCGGCCCCCACATAGGACGGCACCACGATGGCGTCGTCGGTCACGAGCGTGCTCGACTTCCCGACCACGATCCGGTAGAGGTCGTAGGTCTGGTAGAAGTTCAGGTCCGGGTCGGTGAGGGACGTTACCGGGCCCGTGTTGTACAGGAACGTGCCGGTGTTGCGGTAATGGTTGGTGAACTTCCACCGGTAGATGACGTCCGGCCGCGCGTCCCCATCGTTGTCGATGTTGATGTCGTATTTGGCATCTGGTGAGAACGCGTAGAAATTCGGACCCCCAGCCGGCTCCTCGAACGGGATCCAGTCACTGATGATCGTGACCAGGCCCGGCTTGTCCGGGCTGACGAATGCGTACAGGTCGGTCCCGTCGACCTGTGGGTCGGCCGAGACGAGGGGGGCCTCGCGGTGGCTGGACGCAACGCCCGTGTTCGGCCCCAGGCCGGCCAGCAGGCCGACGCCCAGGGCCGCGACGGACGCCATCGCGATCGCCGCCCTCCGATATCGCTTGGCGAAGAAAGGCAATGCTGTTACCTCCTCGTGTGCGTGAGAGTCCAGTCGCCTGCCGTCGCGGGCTCACCGGCGGTCTCTCCGCCGGGGCCGAACCCCCACCCCCTCCTCACGAACGACGGCTTCATGCGCCCGTTCGCCGAGGACGGTCGATTGGATCAGTCCAACGCGAAGCGCGGGCGGAATTTGGCCCGAACGGACTAGTCGGGGGCCGGGCTCCTGCTCGGATCGGGGTGGACAGCTTCCGTACGGGGCGTCTGACGGGGGGGATGGCTGGCGCGCACGAACCCCCAGAACATCGCCGCGATCCCTATGGCAAGGCACACGGAGAACAAGGGCACGATGTTGAGCCCGGCGCCCGCGAACGATCCCACCGCGACGATCGTTGCTCCGATGGCGATCCCCAGGGTCCCGGCGGTGCGATGCCTCATTTCGGGACGGCCCCGCATCGCCTGGGCGGACCAGACCAGACCCCCCAGCAGGAGGAAGTACGCAGGATAGGAGAGGTACTGAGCCAGGCGGTACGTGAAGGTGTTGTCACCGAAGACCCTCTTCCCGAGAGGGAGGGTTCGCATGAGCGCACCGTGGTGGATCGTTGCCGACCACACCTGCCACCCCACGAACACGCTGGTCAGCAACAAGGCGATCAGGATCAGATGCCCCACGGTTCGTCTCCTGCTCAGGAGGTAGACCTCGCCGACAAGGAGAAATGGCACGTTGAGGAGAGCGCCGAAGAGCCAGTAGACCCGGAAGTCGTTCGGACTCCATCCACGCGCCACGCCCAGGAATGCCGCCACCGACGCTGCGGCGTACATCGCCAGGGCGATCACCCAGATGGCTTCGTGGGTGCGCCACCGGCCGGCCAGTCGTCCGGCCAGAACCAGGGCGAAGGCCAGGGCGATGGCCGCAGAGAGCAAGGGGAAGAGGGCCAGGCCCCATCCATGGCCCGCGGTCGCGATCACGCCTTGTCTCCCTCGGATTGCGACTGCTCGCTTCCCAAGAGCTCTTCGCCACGAAGAACCCGCCGGAGCACCTTGCCCGTCATGTGGTGGGGAAGCTCGTCGACGATCCGGATGTCGCTCGGCTGCTTGAACCGAGCCAGGTATCCGTGGAGGAAGTCGAGGATCTCTTCGGCCCCGAGCGTCTGGCCCTCTTTCGGCACCACCCAGGCCTGCACGGCCTCGCCCGTCCTCTGGTCGGGGACGCCGACCACGGCCGCCTCCTGCACCTTCGGATGGCGCTCGATGGCCTCTTCCACCTCCGTCGGATACACGTTGAACCCCGAAACGATGACGAGATCCTTCTTCCGATCGACCAGGTGGAGATATCCGTCCTCATCTCGGTAGGCCACGTCACCCGTCCTCAGCCACTCGCCGTCCAGGACTTCAGCGGTAGCGTCGGGGCGGTTCCAGTACCCCGAGAACACGTTGGGGCCTTTGACCCAGATCTCGCCGGGGTCGTCCTCCTCCGCGTCCTCGCCATCCTCGTCCACCAGGCGGATCTCCACACCGGGGAGAGGAAGCCCGATCGAGCCCGCCTTCGCTTCGTCGCCCATGGCGTTGCTGGTCACTGCCGGCCCGCACTCGGTCAGCCCATACCCCTCCCAGATCGTGACGCCGAAGCGATCACGAAATGCCCCGAAGACGTCCGCGGGCAGGGGGGCTGCGCCCGAAACCGCCAACCGCACGCTCGACATCGCGCGGGGATCCACATCTGGGAGCGAGAGCCACGCGGCGAACATCGGCGGCGCGCCGAACAGCACGGTGACGCCGTGCCGCTCGACGAGGGCCAGGGACTCTGCAGGATCGAACCGTTCCACCAACAGCGCCGTGGCTCCCGTCTTCATGCACATGCCGAGGATCACGTTCAGCCCGTAGCTGTGGAAGAGCGGAAGGGCCAGGAGCGCAACGTCCTTGTCGGTTTCGGCCAGATCGGGAACCTGCGTCAGCTGGTCGAGGTTCGCCAGGAGATGCCCGTGCGCCAGCATGGCCCCCCTGGGGGCTGCCGTGGTTCCTGCCGTGTAGGCGATGACCGCCAAGTCCGAAGACTCGGTGGTAACGGCCGATGGTTCACCGGCGGTGCGGAGCGTCTCCTCCAGAGAGATCGTTCCGCGTGGGGCAGGAGGCCCTCCCACCACGAGGATCGTCTGAAGGTCGCCCAACCTGTCTCTGACCGACAGAAGGCCAGGCAACGACCCGAGCTCGACGACAGCGGCCTTGGCTCCGGAGTCGGCCAGGATGTACCCCATCTCCTCAGGCGTAAGCATCACGTTCATCGGACAGACCACCGCCCCGATCCTCATGGCTCCGTACAGGGTGGTCACGAACTCGGGAACGTTGCCCATGAGCAGGGCCACTCGGTCTCCCTTGACCACCCCCAGCGCGGCCAGTGCGGCGGCGGTGCGATCGACGCGCTCGTCGACCTCGGAGAAGGTGATGGGTCGGTCGTGAAAGATCAGTGCCGGCTTCGATGGAAAGCGCCTGCGGGTTTCACGGAGCAGGTCGGCGAGATTCACGGGGCTTCCCCATCGGTCGTCTCGAGAAACTCCCGTTCGACCTGGGGGGCCGGGGTTTGGCCGGCCCATTCGGCGTGCGTGGTCCCCCGCGACTCGAGCAGGGCGATCTCGTCGAATCCTCCGGCCCGGCGCTCGAAGAGGGCCAGCCGGCACGACGCGATCTCCGAGTTATGACAGTACCGAGAGCTCCCATCGGGGTCCTCGTATGTCGCCCGCAGGAGCGCGGTGGCGGGCGCCTCGATCCTCCCCGTGAGCCGGTACTTCCTGTTCTCCAGGTCTACCCGCCACATCCCGAGCCCGAAGTCGGGCTTGCGGCTGATCCGCCTCAAGCGGATCCACCGCTTATCCCAACGCACTCCCGCGAAGGTGACGTAGGGCGTGGTGAGTGGTCCACGCCGGCCCCGAGCGGTGACCATGTGGACGATGGACTCTTCGTCCATGAAGTCCCCGCAGTGCGCCCACGCCCATCGCAGCGCGTGCCGTTCGCCCCACAGGTGGCCCTGCTGGCCAGGAGCCTTGGTGATCTCGGACCGCTCCCCGTCGATCGAGACCAAGCCGGAGACCCGCGTGTCGACATTGGGGGAGACGGGCTTGGTCGACGCCAGACGTCCGCGGTACAGGGCCTGTGGCAGCAAGGAATACGTCTCGCCCCCGATCGGGTACCGCAACTGCCAGCTCACGCTGTGCCCACTGCCTGCGATCGACCCCTCCGCCAGTCCGGAGGCCATGAACGTCCCGTCGATCCGAACATCGAAGTCTCCGGTGGAGATGGACCAGGCGTCGGACCGCCGATGCAGACCGAACGTGAGCGCGGGATCTGCGGGGTCGAACCTGGCGAACCAGATGCCGGCAGAGACGGGCCCTTGCTTAGGGGCGGTGTAAGTGGAGCGAATCCAGTACCCGCGCCCGGTCACCGGGTCCGTGAACGTGAGGAACCAGACCTCGTGGACGCCGATGCGTCCGGGGACGCGGTGAACGTTGTCCTGTTCCGCCACGGCCCAGAGCTTATCCGGAGGCGATCGGTCCGGGATGGGCAGAAACTGGCCCCTAGAATGGACCGCCCAGCATGAAACGTCGCAGGCTGAAGCCACCTCCCAAGCTCCTGTTCTCGACCGCGCCGTTCTTCCGGCGGCCCCTGCGAGACGCGTTCCGGCACGCGGCCGAGGCGGGATTCGACGCGGTCGAGGTGATGGTGACCCAGGACCCTCATACCCAGGAAGCACACCTGCTGAATGGCCTGGCCGAGGAGTTCGGGCTGCGCGTCGACGCCATCCACGCTCCTTTCCTCCTCATCACGCGCGGGGTCTGGGGTGCGGAGCCGACTGGGAAGATCTACCGCTCGGTTCACCTGGCGGAGCAGGTCGGAGCGTCGCTGGTGGTGATCCACCCGCCGTACCGGTGGCAGGTCCGGTTCCGGCGATGGATCGAAGGCAACCTTGCCGAGTACTCCGCTCGGACGGGAGTGACTGTGGCGGTGGAGAACATGTTCCCGCTCCGCCTGCGTGGGGAGCGGGGGCTCCGGTTCCATGCCAGCCAGGACCTGGAGGACCTGGAGCGTTTCCCTTATCTCGTCCTCGACACGAGCCATGCCGCGGTGGCGAATCTCGACATCCGGGAGTTCTACCGGCAGTACCGCGACCAGATCCAGCACGTACACCTGTCGAACAACGCCGGCAAGGGGTGGGACTCCCATCTGCCCGTGTACCAGGACGGGGTGCTGCCCCTCGACCGCTTCCTGAGCGACCTGGTGGACGACGGCTTCGCCGGCAACATCTCGTTGGAGCTTGACCTCCGCCCGTGGCTCCAGGACGACGATGCTCTGCACGAAGTCCTGGTTCGCAACCGAGAGTTCTGCGAGCGGTGCCTGGCTACCGCCAAGCGCTGAGTTGTTCGCCACGAAGTCGCGCGGAAGAGTCCGTTTGCTAGCCTGCGCGGGTGCGCCGGTTCACCCTGATCATCCTCATCGTCCTGTTCACCTCGCTATCGATCGCCGCGTACTTCCAGTGCCAGGCGGGCAAGGGCACGAGGAGATTTCCGGGGCCCGGCGTCCCGTTCACCCCGACTGCCAGTCCGACCACAAGCCCCACGAGTTGAGGGCGGCATCCCCAGGCGAAAGCTCAAATCCCGCGGATACGACGCGGCGCGTTTCGTTCTACGTTCTGTCGCTTAGTCTCAGTGCAAAGACTGCGGTGTCCCTATTGCAGCCAGACGCCAAAAGTCATCGGCCCCTCGACCCGAACAGCCCCGGCCAAGATCAACTAGTCGGGATTGCTAAACACGTGGACGAACGTCTCGACGAGCCACTCACCCATGTCGGAGCCGCAGGGAGGGTTCGCAATCGCGAGTTCTGCGAGCGGCGCCTCTCCCCGACAAGGCGCTGAGCCTTCCTTGCTAGCCTGCGCGGGTGCGGCGATTCTCTGGTCACGCTGATCGTCCTCTTCGCCTTGCCGTCGATCGCCGCCCACCTCCAGTGTCAGGCGGGCAAAGGGATAGGGACTTCCCTGGTCCTGGGGTGCCGTTCACCCCGACTGCCAGTCCCACCACGACGCCGACCGGTTGCGCGGCTGGGAAGGTGCCACTACCCTCTGACGCAGGTAGCGCTAGACATGCCACCCAAGGGATCCGGCCGGCTCCACGGAAAGGGGAAGATCATGGCGCATCACGAGCATCCGAACGTCGCCATCGTCCGAGAGGGCTTCGAGGCCTTCCAGAAGGGCGACATGAACTGGATGGACCAGCACTTGGCCGACGACGTGATCTGGCATATCGGGGGTAACAGCAAGTGGGCGGGAGCATATGAAGGGAAGGCGAAGGTCCTCGACCTGTTCGCACGCCAGGTACAGGCGATGGGCGCACCGCCCGAGCTCGACATCCACGACATCCTGGGGAACGACGATCACGTGATCACGCTGGGCACAGCCAAGGCCTCAGGACCGGACGGCTCGATCGCGGAGTGGAAGTACGTGCAGATCTTCCACATCAAGGACGGCAAGGCCACCGAGGTCTGGGGGATGGCGGAGAACGACGCCGCCGTCGACCCGTTCCTGGACAAGCTGCCGGGCTGAACTCGAGCTAGAAAAAGACGCCTCTGCGTCGCACCTGGTTCTGGTACAGCATCTGCTGGACCGTGTCGCGGACCTGGTCGGCCAGCTCGAACACAAGCATGCCGTCCTGCCAGGCGCCTTCGTCATACTGATCGGTCCTGACGGGTTCGCCGAACTCGACGATCCACTTGGACGGCAGCGGGATGAGGCCGAGTGGCCCGAGCCATGGGAAGAATGGAGTGATCGGGAAGTAGGGAAAGCCGCCGATCCGGGCGAGCGTCTTCGCGTTGTAGATCATGGGGTAGATCTCCTCGGACCCCACGATGGCCACGGGAACGATGGGAACCCGAGCCTTCAATCCGAGCTCCACGAAGCCGCCTCGACCGAAACGCTGCAGCTTGTAGCGGTTCTTGTAGCCTTTCCCCACACCCTTGTATCCCTCGGGGAACACTCCTACGAGTTCCCCTCCGGCCAGCAGGCGCAGGGCGTCCTCGTCGCAGGCCAGCGTGTTCCCCATCTTCCGAGCGAGCGGAGCCACGACAGGAAGCCGGAAGGCGAGGTCAGCCGCCAGCAGCCTGACGTGCCGGTGGGCCGGATGCTTGTCCAGGAGTCCGAACTTCATTACGAGGGCGTCGACCGGGACGGTCCCGGCGTGGTTGCCGACCAGCAGGGCGGCGCCGACGGAGGGGACGTTTTCCAGCCCCAGCCAGTCCGCCCGCCAGTAGTAATCGTAAAGCGGTCTTACCAATGGCAGGAGGAGCTTCTCGGTGAGCTCAGGATCGAAGCCGAACTCGTCCACCTCGTAGTCGCCGACCAACCGTCGCCTGGCAAGCTCGAGCAGATCCCGCACTCCCTTGGCCGAGAAGGGCCCGATGCGCTCGAGCGGGGCAGGCGGCTGGTGCACGCCGCAGAACCCATTCGGCCTCGCTCGGTTCCGACACGCTCGGCCCGCCGCCGTGACCGCCTGGCACTGATCTGGCTCCCTGCGAGCCCGCTCGATCGGGATGACCTGGGCCATCATCGAGCGTCCCCCCGGGGAGCCCCCGTCCCCTCGGCCCGCGTACGGCTCAGGAACTCATAGATGTCCCTCTCCCACCGCTCGGCCCGATCGGGAGTGAACATCCGGCGGAACTTCTGCCCCGTCACGAACTCCTCCAGGGCCTGTCGCGTGGTGAACTTGGGGGACAGCCCGAACTCCCGCTTCAGGCGCTGGTTGTCGGAAACTCGGCCGAACACCAGGAACTGGAGCTGGTCGGTGGGGACGTCGATCAGGCCCAGGCCGCGCATCGCTCGGGCCAGCGGCGTGGCCAGTGGGAGTGGCACCGGGAGGCTCGGCTTCCCGCAGATGCGGATGGCCTGGGACAGGAGCAGTACGCCGTCTGCGGCCACGTTGAAGATGCCTGAGTGATCCTCCCGGACGGCTCTGTAGAGCGCCTCCACGGCGTCGTCCTCGTGGATGAACTGGATACGCGGGTCGAAGCCCAGCGGGGTGGGCACCACCGGCATCAAGAAGTAACGGGTGAGAGGCGTTTCGATCTCGGACCCCATGAAGTTGGCGAAGCGGAGAATGGTCAGCATGCCGGCCCGGCGCCTTCGTCCGTAGTCTCTGGCAGATTGCTCGATCTCCATCGCATCCCTGGCGTACCCGCTGGAAGGAGCCGAGCGCATCCCCATCTCTTCGGTGAACACCGCTGGGTCGTTCGGTCCGGCCCCGTACACCGCGGTCGTCGACTTCATCACCACCTTTCGCAGAGCCTTCGCCTTCTGGCTCGCCGCGAAGAGCTGGAGCGAGCCGATGACGTTGATCTCCTTCATGACGCTCCGCCCGCCCACCCGGGTTGGCGTGGCGATGATGCTCAGGTGGACCAGCGTGTCGGCATCGGACGCCTGGAGCACTTTGACGATCAGGGGATTCCGGATATCGGCTCGGACGAACTCGGTTCGTTCCAGGTCGACCTCGGGCTCTTCCAGGTCGACACCCACGATCGACTCGACCTCGTGGTCGCGTTCCAGTCTCTGGGCGAGCTTGGCCGCGAGGTGACGTGAGATGCCGGTGATCAGCACGCGCTGAGCCACGAATCCAACCCTATCCCGCGGCCTGAATCGTCAGCGAATCACCCGGCGCGAGCCCGAGCGCCTCCGCGGCACTCCCCCTGTTCAGCACAACCGCCAGCAGGCCGCCGGAATCCACGATGAGCGCGAACTCGCCCTCGTTGACATCGCCGAAGGTGGCAGCGCGCCGCACCGGGGTGGCCTCTCCCCGGGTGACCGCCTCCAGGCGGATCGCTCCCGCCAGGCCGGCCCGCTCGAGATGGTCCAGGCCGGCAGAGAGCTGGACGTTGCCGAAGCGGTCCACGCCGAACACCTCCCCGTCGATGCGGCCGGTCTCTACTCCCGGCGCCGGGAGGTGCAGCTGTACCAGAGAGGCCGGATCCACGTCCGGCCCGAGCTCTGAAAGAGGTATCCCGTCTGCGAGGTGCGCGGCTGCCGGAGCGAAGATGTCCCGGCCATGGAAGGTGGCCGAGACCGGCTCGAGGATCACCTTCGGTTCGACGATCTCGACGGCCCTGGCCACTCCCCCGCGCTCGCCCCAGGCAAGGGACAGCAACCCATTGTCCGGGCCGATCATGAGCTGACCTCCCTGCAGCGTCTCCGCCGCCACGGGCCTGCGAGGAGTGCCCACGCCGGGGTCGACCACGGCCAGGATGACCGCGTCGGTGGGGAGGTACCGGATCGATCTGCCCAGGACGAGCGCACCTCGTAGCACGTCCTGGGGCGGGATGGCGTGCGTGAGGTCGATGACCGGAGAGGCTGGGGAGATCCGGGCGATCACGGCGTGGCAGATGCCGACGAACTCGTCCTCGAGTCCATAGTCCGACAGGAAGACGATGGGCCTGACCTTGGGCATAGAAGTTCCGGAGTGACTCGCCTACTTCTGGCGCCGTTCCCAGCGGGTCTTCTTGAGAAGCTTCTTGTGCTTCTTCTTGCGCATCTTCTTGCGGCGCTTCTTGACGACAGAGGGCAAGCTTCGTCCTTTCCGTGCTCAATTCCAGAATTCGGGCCCGGAAAGTTTAGTCCGTTCCGAAGAGGTTGCGCAGATCGACGCGGCGGATCCGGAAGTCGTCGTCCAGTCGAACGGAACCGAGCTTGAGGGCCTTGGGGGCCTCGGGCACCGGAGAGAGCAGCCGCAGGACCCCTTCCTCGGCCGCGTACTCCAGATACCCCAGGCCGGTGTACTCGCCCTTCCCGTCCGACAGGCCGACCAGGATGTGATCGAGCTGTTCCTGCTCGAAGAGAGCCGGGAGCGTGGGCATGAAGACCGTGGGCTTGATCCGCCAACGCTGGATGGGGCCTTCGAAATAGCGCCGAAAGGCTTCCTCGCGATTGCGGGCCCGCTCCTCCACGGACACAGATCGGACCTCTCCCACAGGCAGGACCACCACCTCGGTGTTGAAGAACCGTTGGACGATACCGAGGAGGGGGTCGAGCTCCTGTCCGCGCTGCAACCCGATCACCACGTCGGGCTGGAGCAGCTCGATCTTGTGATACTTCAGGATCTGCCCGTAGACACCCGAGACGAGGCCGCTCGTGTCGACCACGATCAGGTCTGCACCCTCCTCCAACGCCCGGTTCAACATCAGACTTGATCCGACCACGAGCGGCAGAAGCTGCCCCTGGGGGGACGTTGCCCCCACGAAGTACATGGCGTCGGGGCGAGAAAGGGAGATCGGCTCGAGGTCTTGGGGGCCGTGGAGCTGCCGGAGAGTGACGGCTGTGGGAGGGCCGACAACCTTCTGGCCGAGGTCGGCATCGAGGTAGGCCACGGCACGGCCGGCTTCCAGCGCTGCCCGGGCGATGGTGCGCCCCAGCGTGCTTTTGCCAGAGTCGAGCCCACCGACGAGCATGGCCACTCGGGCGGTCGAAGCCACTCTGTCCACGACGGCCTTGTATCGGTCCATGCCCCTCCTCTAAAGGAGCCGCCGAAAGGCCGATCCGACAGAAGTAAGGCCGGCGCCTGGCCGGCCTGTCGAGAGACTAGCCGGTGTCCGGGCGCGGGCCCTTCCTATGCCCGGCTCTGCCACCGAGCTGGACGGAGGGTCTTCCGGGGGCTCCACCTCCACGAACGGGCCTCCCCCGGATATCCGGACGCTCTCTGGTTTTCCTGGACCGTGTCACCAGCACGACCTCGCTAGCTTCTTCTCGAATCGAGCCTGTACGACGGCGTCCCCAAGCGGGTTCACCGCGCCGATTCTACTCGGGGGTGCAGGAGGGTAGCAGCAACGAGCGCGGGGGGTCCAGGCGGGTAGCAGCAACGAGCGAAGCGAGGGGATCAGGCGAACGCTTCGGCGATGGCCTGGAAGCACGGCCAGTACGTTTCCGGCGTCACGTTGTCGTCCATCACGATCACCGTGTCCGTCCTCCCCTGCCACTTCGCCACGACCAGAGCCGGGTCGTTGACGTCGGCGATGGACAGCGTGTCGATCCCCGCCTCGATGGCGGCGCCCGCAAACCCGTGGTCGGCGAACACCAGGTCCGGCCTGGCCTCCTGGAGCATGGCCTGCATGGCCGCGGGAGCGTGGGTGTGCAGAGTGGAGGCTCGGTCGCTGAGCATGGCCACTCCGTGGAAGTATCGGATCTCCCGGCGTCGGCCCTGCTCGAGCCAGTCGATCCCCTCGGCGGGCCTGAGGAGCGTCGCTCCCTGAGCCTCGACGAGCTCGGCCACGGCCATGTACAGAAGGGGCAACCCCGACGGATGGCCGGTGGCCAGGATCACGCGCTCGCCTCGCCCGGCGGCGTCGGCCAGACGACGTCCTACGGCCCGGCATGCCTCCAGGACCTTGGATGGATCGATCGGCACCGGCCCTTCGCCATCGCCGAAGATGGCCGTGTCGAAGCCGGCCTCTTCACCGATCATCTCCAGGACCTCGGGCACGGTGAACCTGGTCAGCCCGGAGAGTCCGAACTGTCCATCCGGATCACCTGAGACAAGCCGCTCGACTTTCCACAGGACGTTGGCCCGGTCGTGAGAGCAGTCCGGCCCGGCGGCTCCGCACCCGAGCAGGGCTCCGGCGAGCTCAACGTCGGAGAACCTGCCGGGCTCGGGCCGCCACATCTCGCGGAGCTTCGCCTCGTGCGTCCATGGCGCATGTGCTTTGCTTTGCATCTGGACGCCCAGTCTACGGGGAGGAGAAGAAAGGGGATTCCGAAGCATGGGGGGATCTGTTCTCCAAGGTAAAACGGCCATCATCACCGGCGGAAGCAAGGGCATAGGAAGGGCCATCGCGCAGACGTTCTCCAGGGCTGGGGCCAGCGTGGCCATCGCCGCGCGGGGGCGCGAGGATCTCGAGCGGAATGCCAAGGAGATCGAGGCCGCGGGCGGACGAGCACTAGCGATCCCCACCGACGTCACCGACACAGGGCAGGTCCAGAGCCTGATCGACCGTACGGTCGCCGAGCTCGGCACCGTCGACATCCTGGTGAACAACGCCGGTGCCGCGCCCTTCCTCTCCACACTCGACCAGATGCGGCTGGAAGGCTTCGAGAAGTATTTCCGCCTCAACTTCAACAGCGCCGTGCACTGCACGAAGGCGGTGGCGCCAGTCATGCTGGCCAATGGCGACGGGTGCGTCCTGAACGTCGCCTCGGTCGCCGGGTTCATCGCCAGCCCGGGCCTGACCTACTACGCCAGCGCCAAGGCCGCGCTCATCAGCTTCACTCGGACCGTGGCCCAGGAGTGGGCGGCGTACAGGGTACGGGTGAACGCCCTGGCCCCAGGATGGATCGAGACCGAGATGAACGAGCCCGCCCGCCAGATGATCCCGGAGTTCAACCGGAGAGTCCTCGACTCCATCCCACTCGGCCGATGGGGAACGCCCGAGGACGTGGCGGCCGCCGCGCTCTTCCTGTGCTCGCCGGCAGCGTCGTTCATCACAGGCTCGGTTCTCGTCGTCGATGGCGGACAGACGCTTTCGACCCTCACCGGGCTGTGAGCCCATGAACCTGGCCGGTGCCGTTGCCGTTGTCACCGGAGCTTCGTCGGGCATAGGGCGGTCCACGGCGATTGCGTTCGCCGCGGAAGGCTCGGACGTCGTGCTGGCCGCCAGGAGGGAGGACATGCTCGAGGAGGTCGCCACGCTCATCGCTCGGCGAGGACGCCAAGCGATCCCGATCGCGTGCGATGTTTCTGACCTGGATCAGGTCGAGCAGCTGCAGCGGCGGACCCAGGAATCCTTCGGCCGCTGCGACGTGCTGGTGAACAACGCCGGGATCCCGGGAGGGGGGCCGTTCGCCGAGCTCAGCATGGAGCAGATCGAACGCATCGCCGGGGTCAATTACATCGGCGTGCTCTACTGCACGAAACTCTTTCTCCCCATGATGCTCGCGGCCGGGCGCGGGCACGTCGTGAACGTGGCCTCGCTTGCCGGGCGATTCGCGGTTCCCGGGTCCTCTGTCTACTCCTCGACCAAGCATGCCGTGGTTGCGTTCTCCGAGGCTCTCTATTACGAGCTCGCCTCGAGCGGCATCGTGGTCACCGCGATCAATCCGGGGCTGGTGGCCACAGAGGGCTTCCCGCACCGAGATGCGGTGGAGGCCGGCCGAAAGGTCATGTCGCCTGACGATGTGGCCCGGCTGATCGTGCGCGTGGTGAAGGAGGGCATCGGTCCAGAGCGATCGATCCCGCGCTGGATGGCTGCGCTGCAGGCGTTTCGAGTCTTGGCGCCCCCCCTTTACCGGTTCGGACTGAAGCAGGTGACCAGGCGTACTCTTCGACCCACGCGAGCAGGCGAAAGGTAGGACGACAGGCATGCCAGAAGAGGGGTTCATCTCCGTCGCGGGAGGACGTGTCTGGTATCAGAGCCTGGGGGAGGGTGGCGTGCCCCTCCTCTGCCTTCACGGCGGCCCTGGATTCACCCACAACTATCTGGAGCCGCTTGCTGACCTGGCCGACCGTCGCCGAGTGATCTTCTATGACCAGCTGGGGTGCGGCCGCTCCGATCGCCCTGGCGACACGTCTCTGTGGACGGTCCCTCGCTTCGTCGAGGAGCTGGTAACTGTTCGGGAGGCTCTCGGTCTGGACCGTCTCCATTTGTTCGGCAGCTCGTGGGGGGGCATGCTGGCCATGCAGTACGTACTCGACCACCAACCGCCTCTGGAGAGCCTGATCCTGTGCGGGAGCCCGGCCTCCATCCCCCGATGGATCAAGGAATGCAATGAGCTGCGGGCACAGCTTCCCCCCGGTGAGCAGGAGATCCTGGACCGACACGAGAGGGAGGGATGGACCGCGTGCCCCGAGTACCAGGGCGCCCTGATCACCTTCTACCGCCGACACGTTTGTCGGATGGACCCATGGCCCGCTGGACTGGAGCGCTCATTCGTCGAGGCCGGCTACGACGTCTACAACACGATGAACGGGCCCAGCGAGTTCACCGTGACCGGGAACTTCAAGGACTGGGACATCACGGACCGATTGGGCGAGATCCACGTGCCCACCCTCATCCTGGGGGGCGAGCACGATGAGGCCAGGCCCGATCACATGCGGGCAATGCACGAGCGCATCCCGGACTCGGAGCTCTTCGTGTTCGATGACGCCTCACACCTCTGCTTCTACGAGAAACGCGAGGAGTTCATGGCCAGGGTCAATCAATTCCTCGAGAAGGTGGAGACGCGCGGCGGCCTTCAGCCTTCCTAAGGCTAGTGCTTTGCACGGCTCAGGCTTCTTGCGTGCGTTCCTGCTGCTCCAACAGCTGCCGGGCCTGTTGCACTCCCACTGAGTAGCCTTTCTGGTCGAAGAGCCGGATGGCCTCGTCGATGGCCGTTCTAGCCTCCCTGCCTTTCCCGGCCACTCGGAGGATTTCCCCCAGGGCCAGGAAGGCCCGGGCCCGAAGCTGAAGGAAGTCGGTCGCTTCGGCAATCGCCACGGATTCCCGGGCCAGTCTGTGTGCCTCTTCGAGCTGTCCTCGCCGCCCCAGGACCCTGGCGCGCACGATCTTTCGCAGGACCTGCGAGTAGAGGTCCTCGGTACCGGCGATCTGCTCGCTTGCCCTGGTCAAAGCCTCGGCTTCGTCGTATCGCCCCTGGGCGAAAACCGCCTCGGACAAGATGTCCACCACAGTCGGTAGCCACGCCATTTCCCCGATCTTGGCGAGCTGCTCGTAGCCCCACCGAAGCTCATCCTCGGCAGCGGCAGCATCCCCGGCCCACAACTCGACCAGCCCGGCGAACTGTGCCAGGGGGCCCGCCATCCACATGGTCGCCGCCACGTCCTGCAGAAGAGCTTTGGCTCGAGCAATGCGCTCGCGCGCTTCCTCGAATCGGCCCAGCCCCGCCTCGAACTCGGCCTGGACGAACAGCGCGGTGGACATGGCCTTCTTGTCGAACTTGGCCCTTTCCAGAAGCTCCTTGCAGCGCCGGAGGCCTCGTTCGGCGGGGGTCGGACCAGCCCAGATGCACAGGGCCAGCCAGGACAGGCTCTCCATCTCGTCCCGATGGTCGCCGGCCCTATGGGCATGGGAGGCGGCATTCTCCCACGCCTCCTCACCCGGACCGAACCGCGTCTTGAACAGATGCACCTGGCCGAGGAGCGCCCACGCCTTCGACAGACCCCGCTCGTCGCCGAGACTCTCGAAGACGGCGATCGCCCGCATGGCCTCCTTCTCTGCTTCCTCAGCCCATCCCTCAGGGTTGGTGAAGTTCCTCATCCACAGCTCCAGGGTGAGGGCGTGAGCCTGAAGACCAAGATCCCCCGAGGACGCAGCCCTGTCGCTCACCTCGGCAACGACCGTCTGAAGCCTGGCCAGATCCCCTGTTTCCAAGAGCGCCAACGCCAGCTGGGGCAGGAGCTCCAGGCGCTCCCGGTCCTCATCGGGAAGGAGTGAGCCGGCCCGAGAAAGGAGGCTGACTGCGGCAGGCATGTCTCCTCGGGCGAGTGCACGCCGGCCCGCCGATGCCAGGAGTAAGGCGGCCCGCCTTCCCAGAGCCTGGATGCGCTCGGTCCCGGGCCCGAGCTCGAGCAACGCTAGGCAGGCCTGCTCCAGGTGGTACCCGAGGATCGCTTCGTACTCTCCGGCCTGATCCCTGGTCCTCACTTCGATCCAGTGGGCGAGCCGCTCATGGAGCTCCGCCCGAACGGCCTTGGGGATCCCGTGGTAGGCAGCATCCCGGATAAGGATGTGTGCGAACCGAAAGGCATCTTCCTGTCGGATGTCGGAATAGTCGGGACGGATCAGCTCCTTGCGTATGAGGGATTGAAGGTGTCGACTCACCTGCGGCTTCTCTTCGTCCGGTGAGAGCTCCGAGACCGCCCCCCACCAGAACACCCGTCCCACGACTGAGGCCCGCTGGATGACGGCCCGCTCCTCAGGCGCGAGCCTGTCCAGTCGAGCCGTCAGGAGCGCCTGGATCGTGGGGGGAATGGATATGCGTGAGAGGTCACCTGCGGCGGTCCATCTCTCGTCGAAAAGGCGGAGCAGGCCATCGTCAACTAGCATCCGCAGTGTCTCCTCGACGAACAGTGGATTGCCCTCTGCGACCTCCGCGATCCGGGCTCGTACATCGGGGACCAGATCCCCGCCACCGATGAGGTTCTTGATCAGACCGTCGCTCTCGGACTCGGTCAGCGCGTGGAGCGTGATCAGGGTGGCGTTCGGCTTTCCGGTCATCCATCCGGAACGCACCTCCAAGAGCTCTGGGCGGGCCAGGCTCATGATCAGAACGGGTGCGCCTCTGATCCAGTCCGCGAGGTATTCGAGTAGGTCCAGGAACGTGGCTTCACCCCACTGGATGTCGTCGAAGAGGACGACCAGGGGTTGCCGCCTCCCGAGATCCTCGAAGAGCTTCCGGACTGCCCAGAACGTCTCCTGGATGCCGAGCGTCTCGGTGCCGAGCCCCAGGAGGGAGGCAAGTCGCTCGCGGACGAGGACGGCATCACCAACGGGTGGGAGCAGCTCCGCGATCTTCCCGCGGGCCTCGTCCGGCGCCGCCCGCACGCTGATCCCGGCGGCGTCTCTGAGCACTTCGACAAGCGGCCAGAAGGTGATGCCTTCTCCGTAGGGCAGACAGCGTCCGCTGACGACCGTGGCGCGATTCCCCAGCGTCGAGAGGAACTCGCTGGCCAGTCGGGACTTTCCCACACCGGCCGAGCCGATCACGGTGACCAGCTGGCAGGATGCGGCTGCAACCGTCCGTCCGAAGACTTCCCGAAGCGATCCCAGCTCGTGCTCCCGCCCGACCAGAGGGGAGTCCAGTCGTCGGGTCCGCCCCGGCGCCCCCGGGAGAGCTTCGATCAGCCGCCAGGCCACCACCGGCTCAGCCTTGCCCTTGAGCGTGACAGGACTGCTCCTCTCGGCTACCACGGCGTCCTGGACCAGGCGGTGGGTGGCTTCACCGATCAGAATGTCTCCGGGGGGCGCCGACTGTTCCAGGCGAGCTGCCACGTTCACCGGATCGCCGACCACGAACGACTCACCTCGGGTGGGATCCCCTGTGACCACTTCTCCCGTGTTCACGCCGGTCCGGATGGCGATGGTCACTCCCCACGTCGCCTCGAACTCTTCGTTGAGCCTGCGGAGCGCGTCCCGCATCTCCACCGCGGCACGCACTGCTCGCAAGGCGTCGTCCTCGTGAAGTCGTGGGATGCCGAAGACTCCCAGGATGGCATCCCCGATGAATTTCTCCACGCTGCCTCCATGCCGCTCGAGCACCGATTTCATCTCTTGGAAGTAGCGGGTCATCATGCGCCGGACCGACTCGGGATCCAGTTCCTGGCCCAGGAGCGTGGACCCGGCAACGTCGCAGAACAGGACGGTGACGACCTTGCGAGCCTCTTCCGACCCGGGATCGCGCGGGTAGAGGGTACTTCCGCAGGAACGGCAGAACCGCGCACCAGCCTCGTTCTGGGAGCCACACGAGAGACAGGTCGGGCCCGCGTTCATGATTCGTCTGCTTCTGTCGGGCGATTCACCCGAGACCGGCCCCCTGGTCAAGCTCGAACTGGGCTGCGACCCTCCGAGGCATTGTGTTCTCAGCTCATCGTAATTGGCAATGGCCATAACAGACTTGACAGAGGTCGCCAAAAAGCGTACTCAGGAGTCCGTCCGAGAGGGAGGGGGCCCCCGATGGTGGCAGCGATAACCACGCCGGAGCAGATCGCGCAGCTCGAAAAGCTCATGAAGATCCTCAAGGACGACACCAAGAGGGGGCAATTCAAGAGCCAGCCCAATGACACCGCGGACGCGGCGGGAGTGAATCGCAACCTCGGCGGCATCCAGGACACAATTGATGAATTGGCCGCCAAATGGTCGGTGGACGAGCTCAAGCTCCTGGCTGAGCTCAACGACAAGATGTTCACCAAGGGTCTCCGAGAGACAACGACCGGGATCATGGCGAAACAGGTCTAGCCGTCTCCAGGCCGGCGCCAGTGCCCACGACCAAGGCCGGGGAGGCCGAACGGCTCCGCGAGAAGCTCGACTTCGTCCTTCCCGAGCTGGTCGGTGCGACAGCGTCGTTCCTGGTCCATCCTCGGATCTCTGAGCTGTATCCCGAGTACCTGTTCGGCTGCTACTGCCTCGCCCGGGCCAGCGTCCCGTTGATGGAAGCCACGCGCCAGAAGGCCTTGAACATGGCGGAGGAAGACGACGTGTGCGCCGCGCTGGCGCCCTACCTCGAGGAGCACATAGTCGAAGAGAAGGGCCACGACGAATGGTTCCTCGAGGACTTGGAGGTGCTGGCCTGGGATCGTGGCACGGTCCTCGGCCGGCTTCCCTCGACCAGCCTGGCCACCTCAGTTGGAGCCCAGTACTACTGGTCCCTTCATTATCACCCGGTCGCCATTCTGGGGTTCCTCATCGCTCTGGAAGGCCACCCGCCGACGAGCGCGCTGATCGACCAGCTGATCAAAAGGACCGGCCACGACCGGAGGGCCTTCCGGACGCTGATCGAACATGCCGACCTCGATCCCCACCACGGGGAGGAGCTCAACCGGCTGCTGGACGATCTGCCATTGACACCGAATCAGTCAACGGTCATCGGGCTGAGCGCCCTGCACACTCTTCACATGGAAGCGGTCACCCTGGGAGAGATCCTTGCCGCCTTCCCGCCCGAGACCTAGGTTCCCAGCCCGTGCGCGGGGAAGATCCTCTGCCTGACGCGGTCGATGACCCGGTTGACCGCTGAGCGATCGCCGGGGCCCGTCGGCGGCTCCGAAAGCGTAGCCGGGACCGCGTACCCTGCCTCGCGTTCGGCCATCTCGATCCATGACTCCGGTATCTCATCTGGGATCTTCGCTTCGGCCATCTCGGCGAAGTAGATCGTCCAGGCCCGTGGCACGACCCGAGCCCACTGATAGCCGCCGCCCCCAGTGCCCACCCACTTACCCCCGGCAGCCTCGTGGGCCAGCTCGTGCAGCATGAGCGCCGTCTCCCGGTAGGCGCTGGTGGAAAGACCCAGCTCGGCCAGGGGATCGGTCAAATGCGTGTCACACCCGAGCTGGGTTACCAGTACGTCGGGTTTCCATGCGTTCACCAGTGGAGGAACGACGGCACGAAAGGCGGCCAGCCATTCTTCGTCGGTGGTCGATGCGGGCAACGGGACGTTCACCTTGGTCCCCTCCGCCTCACCCGCTCCGAGCTCGTCCACGTCGCCCGTCCCAGGGAAGATCCATCCGTACTGGTGGAGCGAGATGGTGAGGACCCGAGGGTCCCGGTAGAAGATGGCCTGCGGGCCGTCGCCATGATGGACGTCGACGTCGACATAGGCGATCCGGTCGATCCCCCGGTGCAAGAGCCATGCCATGGCGATGGCCGGATCGTCGTAGACGCAGAAACCGCTGGCTCGCTCCGGCATGGCGTGGTGAAGCCCGCCGGCTGGGTTGAACGTGTGCTCGGCCCGTCCGCTCACCACGGCCTCGGCGGCCGACAGGGAAGCCCCCGCCACTCGCGCGGAAGCCTCGTGCATGCGGGGAAAGATGGGGTTGTCGCCGGGGCCGAATCCGTAGGCCGACCAGTGGCCTTCTTCACCATGTCCCGCCCGAGTCACCGCGTCGATGTATCGCTCGGTGTGCACGAGCCGTAGCTCGTCGAGCGTCGCATCGCGGGCCGTGGTTTCCACCACCCGATCGCCGTCGACGATGCCGTACGCCTTGATGAGCTCGCGGGTCAGGATCACGCGGGCAGGGCGTAAAGGGTGCTGAGGACCATGGTCGTACCACGGCGCGCCCTCGCCATACCAGACCAGCTCGACCCGTTCACTCATGGGCGCCCTCGCTCGCGTCCGCCTCTGGGCGGCTGTTGACGCGGCTACTCGTGCTCGCGGCCACAAAGGCCGGATACGCCATACCCGACATCGCGTACAGGAACACCGGGGCCGCCGCCGCCACGCCCGTGTCGTTGACGAAGAACGCAACCACGCCGGCCAGCGTGAGCACGACCAGGACGTGCTGCCACCGTTCCCCTGCCAGTTCCAGTCCCCGACCGATCG
>DASXTW010000194.1:0-14708 GCA_036505215.1 Actinomycetota bacterium
CACCGTGTCCTCGGGTCCGGTACCGGCGATTGCCGTCCCGTAGTAGCCGGTGGTGAGGATGTCGCCCACGAAGAGGGCCCGCTCGTCCTCCATCCCGTCGGGGATGGGGAGCAAGTTGACGTCGGCGGAGGGGACCCGAACCCTTTCGGCCTGCGCCCCAAGCAGATTTCCACCGAACGCTCCCCCGCCTAGCATCTGGAAGTCCTCGCACAGCGCCGTCTGTCCGTGACGGCAATACCAGCAGTCGCCACACACGATGTCGAAGGCGATCACCACCCGGGCTCCGGGGCCGAATCGCCGGACCTCTGAGCCGACCTCCTCGACCACCCCGACGCCTTCGTGTCCGATCGTGTCTCCTGGGGAGAGCGGAGCCTTCCCGTGAAGGAAGTGCAGATCCGAGCCACAGATGCCCGCAGCGGTGATCCGCACGATGGCGTCGCCCGGCTCCTCGATCGTCGGCTCGGGCACCTCTTCGAGGGCGACCCTGTCGATATCCTCGAACACGACCGCCTTCACCGCGACTCCCTCCTGGAGGTTGGGATCTCAGCCCTTCTCGTCCGCGAACTCGGTGGGGACGCTGGCAGCCAGGTTGACCAGCTCGTTGGCGGCCTTGACGTATCTGACGATCGTGGGCAGATCGCCCTTCAGCTTGAGCTTTCCCTGCATCATCCCCTTGACGGGGTCGAGCTCCTTCTTGATCACTTCCTTCCACCGGGTGTAAGGCGCCCTGATGATGAACTTGGCCTTCTCGCCCTCGTCCGCGCCGATCCCGTACTTGGCGTCGCGGCACTCCCCGTGCCACAGGTCCAGCCAGGCCCAGATCTCCTCACCCACGCCCTTGTCGGGCTCGGGCTCGAAGACGTAGCAGACGTCACCTTCCCAGGTCGCCGCCGCCTCCCTGTATTCGGCGCTCTGGTTGATCCGCTCCACGTAGATGTCCAACCACTCCTTGCTCGGGAACAGAGGCATCCGGATCCTCCTTTCAGGGCACGCCGGACGGCGGCCCCCCTCCCTCATCGCATTCGATTGTCCGGCAGTAAATCACGTGCTCACCGCTCCGATCCAGCCCAGCGAATGGCGGCCCCCGGCCCGATGCCGGCATCCAGATACCCGGACGTCGATTAGGAGAGGTGTGCCAGGATCTGGTCCGCGGTCCGGGTGGCCAGGGCCTGGACTGTAAGGGTCGGGTTGGGGCCGCCGAGACCATTGGGCAGGATCGAGCTGTCCCCGACGTACAGGCCGTCGACCAGGTGAGCCTCACCGGTGGGCCCCACCACGCTGCCCCCGGGATCGCGACCCATCCGCATCGTCCCCATGAGGTGAGTGAGGAGGGCGCGGGGGAAGTTGGCCCGGTGGATCCGGCGAGCGCCCGCAGCCCGAAGGATCTCCGCACCCTTGCGCGCCAGCCAGTCCTGGCGGTCCTTCGAGCGGGGCGTGGGCCGGTAGGCCACCCTCGGGACAGGGCCGTGCTCGTCCACCGGCCAGTCGCCCGCGAGCGTGACCCGGTTGTCCGGGTGCTCCTCGTCGTCGGTGCAGACGAGGATCGAGAGCGAGCGATGGTACTGCTCGATCCAGGTGACGGCCTCCGGACCCCACCACCTTCCCGCGAAGTCCCACGGCTCGTCGCCCGGGTCCTCGTCCCAGAACCCGCCGCCGCCCCCGGCCAGCACGACGGAGAAGGACTGTGGACCATATCCTTGGGTGAACAGCGTTCCGAAGCCGGGGAAGTCGGCTCGTGCCATCGACACCTGCCCCACGTCGGGGTGGACCTCGCGGTCGAAGAACCCCGTGACCAGGTCCTGAGCGTGGGTGGTGAGGTACCGTCCGACCGCGTCGGCTTCGTTCGGCAGGTCCGAGTTGAGGTACAGGCGAGGGGACTCGATCGAGCCGCCCGCCAGCACGACCACGGCGGCCTCTGCTTCGTGCGTTTCCCCCGACTCCGTGTCCCGCCACCGGACTCCCCGAACGCGGGCCTTTCCTTCCCCGGACGGCTCGTGGATCAGGGCGGTGGCGAACGCATTGGGAACGATCTCGCATTCTCCAGTTGCCACCGCAGCCGGCACGTACGTGACGTTGGTGGCTCGCTTGGCCTTTCGCTCGAGCGGCGCGCCGACAGGGTTGCGGCACCCAACCAGACAGTGACCGGACATGGTGCAGCCGTCGACGTCCGGGTAGCGCAGCGGCCGTCCCGAGCTCATCTTGGCCACCGGAAGGATGGCGTTGTGGCATCGGCGCCACACCGACGTGGTGACATCCTTCGACTCGCTGTGGCTGAGGCCGATCTTCTCGCACCCCATCCCGAACAGCGCGTCCTTGGTCGCCAGATCGCCTTCCTCGACCTGGCGAACGGGAAGGAACGCTTCCACCCGCTCGTAGTACGGGATGAGCTCCTCGTAGCTCATCGGCCAGTCCGCGTCGATCGCCGACGGATACGCGCGCGGCGAGATCCCGTTGTAGTGAAGGGTCGTCCCGCCCACACCGGCGGCCTGGAGGATGAGCCCGACACCATCGCGCCTGCGCATCCACGGCGACCTCGATCGATCGGTGGGGCCCCAGCGCAGCCGCCCATCGACGATCGAACCCATGTCGTCCTCGAGCCGGGTGAAGTCCACGTCGGGGTCGAGCCACGGCCCGGCCTCCAGGACCAGCACCTTCACCTGGCGCTCGGCCAGCTCCTTGGCCACCACGGGGCCGCCCGCCCCTGCTCCGACCACGATGACGTCCGGACGCTTCATTCAGGCTCCCGGTAATCCGGGTGGCCGTCGGAGGGTCCGTGGAACCCGAGGGCATCCCATGCGCGTGGCGGCTGGAGCGCGCCGGTCTCAGGCTCATAGCCCGACCACTCGGAGTACATGCCGCCATACGTGAACACCAGAAGGCCGTCGACGACATCGCGCATGTCGGCGTTGTCCTCCAGGCACATCGCCCGCAGGACCCGGGAGCGCTCCTCGATGGTCAACTCCGTGAACGAAGCTCCTTGGCGGACGTCGACCGCGTAGGCGTCGAGCAGCGTGGCCGCCAGGTCCACGAAGCCAGGCAGGAACAGATCGAGCGCATCAACGACGTGAAGGTGCACCTGGAGATCGGCCCCACCGGGGCGGTCGCCCGTCGCCGGGACGATGGCTTCGACGGCGGCGCGAACGGCCTCGATGGACGCGGGCTCCGGCATGGCCGGATTCAAGCACACGCCGTGCGACCGAGTGGGCGCGTTTCGCGGTCAGCGCCTCAGGGCGATGGCCAGATACCCGACGACGTTGAACGCCGCGTGGGCCGCCATGGAGGCCAGAAGGCTCTGGCGTCGTTCGAAGACCAGCGCCAGGCCGATCCCCACGGCAGCGAGCGAGGGGACGATGAGGAAGAAGGCGACCCCTCCCAGATGCACCAGGCCGAAGAAGACCCCCGAGAAGACGGCCGCGGGCCAGACGGAGAATCTCCTGCGCAAGCTCCGATAGAGGAACCCTCGGAAGAACAGCTCCTCGCCGACGGGGGCGGCCACGACGACGATCGGCGCCAGGACCGCCAACCCGACCCCGCGGACGCACGACACGACCTGCTGCGGCTCCTTCGGGCTGTGGCCGAGGATATTCGAGGCGATGCCCTGGACCACCGCCAACACGACAGCGGCCACCACCACCAGCAGCAGACCTACCGCCAGGCCCGAGGCCACGTCGCCCCACAGTCGGCGAGGCATCCCCAGGGCGCGGACCGGGGTCTTGCGGATGACGGCCACCCACCACAGGACCGTGGCTGCGAGCGCCACCTCACCTGCCAAGACTGCCAGGTCGTACTTCGCGCTGCATGAGTCTATGAGCGAGATCGGCGCGGTCAGCAGCGCGGCGACGACGAGCGCGACGACGAACAGAGGAATGGTCTCGATCGGGCGCCACGTGGCCCCGGGAAGTGCCTCGGCGTGCCGGTCGGATGGAACGTCCGGCCGCGGGGGGATCGGCCGCGCCATCCTCAGGCTGGGGTGTCGGATCGGTAGGTCGCTATGGGCACGCTGTGTCCGAGCATCGCAGATTCCTCCCCCAACTGGGCCAGATTCCCGGCCGACCTTCCGAGGAAACCGCCTCCCTCGGCTGTATCATCCGGCTCCCTGTCATGCGGCTCGTTACCTACGACCGAGGGGGCGCGCGGCGCCTCGGCGCGTGGGTGGGCGGAACCGTGGTCGACCTGCCGGGTGCGGTGGGCCACCCTGCCTTCCCCACCACCATGGAAGCGCTGATCGCCCTGCACGGCGGCACCACGCTCGATGCCGCCCGCGAGGCGCTGTCGCACCCCGAGAACGTCACGGAGTTCCGCGTGCCCGGCGCCCGCCTCCTTCCTCCCATCGTCCCCATCTCCCTTCTCGAACACCGGTGGATCCTGGGACCGGAGGATCGGCTGCCCTGGCCTCCCGGTGCAGACGCGGTCGACTATCAGGTGGAGGTGGCCTGCATCGTGGGGCAGTTCTGCCGGGACGTCTCCCTGGAAGAGGCCTCCGGCGTCATCTTCGGGTATACGCTGATGAACGACTGGGCCGCCCGGGCGGGCCGGGTGACGAAAGGCGGACGTGGCCGTCGCCCGCGGGTCGACCGGTTCGCCACGTCACTCGGGCCGTGTGTGGTCACCGCCGACGAGTTCGATCCGGCTCGAGGGCGTCTGGTCGCCCGGGTGGACGGCAAGCTGTGGTCGGAGGGAGATCTGGGGTCGGCTCGAGGGACGTTTCCCCAGTTGCTGGCGCAATTCTCGGCCCAACAGGAGATGTACCCGGGCGACGTGCTCGGCTCGGGGACGTTCCCTGGGGGTTGCGCGATGGATCTCGGTCTCACCCTGCGCCCCGGCGCGATGGTCCAGCTGGAGGCCGAAGGCATCGGGGCACTGCGCAATCGCGTCGGCTTTCCCCAGGAGGACCTCCAGCCGGCGGCCGCGTCAGAGAGCTGACGTCGACCGGCACGCCCTTCGCTTTCTATCCGCCTTCGGCGAAGAAACCCGGCGCACCCTCCACGCCATCCGGATCGCAGTACCGTCCTCTCGGCCTCACGCCGCGGACCGACCGAGCCGGACCCGGATCGACCCGCGCGGGCTTCACGTTCACGTCGTCTCCCTTGATCCGCACGGCGATCCTGTCCATCCCCCGCGGGGAAGGGCCCAGCAGATAGCGACCGAACGTGTCGAACGCATCCCCCTGCTCGTCCTGGAACGTCCCCGCCCGGCGGCAGAACAGCACACGTTCCCCGCCGTACGGGCTAACGGCGAGCAGCGCGACGGGAGCGTTCCGACTGGCCACGACGAAGATCCGGTAGGTCGGGAGATACAGGATCTCGCGCGCATCCAGCGTCTCGACGCTGCTGACTCGGACCCATCCCCGGTCGCGGATGTAGCCGGCCGCCAGGGCCGCAACCACCCACGCGAGGAGGACAGCGAGGACGGCGTACCTCCGTCGTCGCGAAGGTGCCCGGACAGGTCCCGCGGCCGGCGGGGCCGGCTGGGGGGCGAGCGGCCGGTGTCCGTTGCCCTCGATCACCCGGATGCCTGCGTGCGTCTCACCACGCCGCTTGGAGCACCGCCAGCATCTCGGTCGCCGATGCAGGCTTCGGGCTGTGTGGCGCCTCGGGACTGCGCTCGGCCGTCCAAGCCGCCACGAACTCCAGATCCTGCCCGAACACGCCGGCCTCGCGGAGCTTCTGAGGAAGCCCGAGGTCGGCGGACAGCGCTTGAATCGCGTCGGCGGCCTCCGCGGGCCCCGCGGTGCCAAGCGCCTCGGCAACCAGGGCGAGGCCATCCTGCGCCGCCTCGAGATTGAACCGCATGACGTGGGGCAGCAGGATGGCGTTGGCCAGGCTGTGAGGGATGCCTGTGCGAGCGCCGAGGCCGTTGCACAGAGCTTGATGCAGGGACACGCCCGCCACGTCCGACACCACGCCGGCGGCGTAGGCGGCGGCCAGCAAGTCCGCCCGTTCCCTCACCCGCATGGGTCCCTTCGAGACGACCGGAAGCAACCGGAAGATGGATCGAGCCGCACGCGTGGCAACCGAGTCCGTCCACTCCGTGTGAGGCGGTGAATAGATTCCTTCCACGCAATGGGCCAGGGCCGTCAGGCCGGTGCCCGCGGTCGGCTTCCACGGGAGGGCGAGAGTGAGCGACGGATCGGCCACGACCAGGTCGGGCCGGATCCCGGGGCCGCCTCGTGCCCGCTTTTCCTGCCCCTCGGCGACCCAGAACCGCCGGGTGGTTTCCGCTCCCGAGTAGGTGGTGGGAATGGCGGCATGGACGATCGGCTTCTCGACCCACTGTCCCTCGCCCGTCGGACGATCGAAGCCTTCCCAGCCGTGCATGGCCACGTACACGAGCGCCTTGCCCAGGTCGATGGTCGAGCCGCCGCCAAAGGAGACGAGCACATCGGCATCGTGCTCGCGAACGGCACGCCACGCGGCCTCGACCACCGGCCTCGGGACGTGCTCCTCGGCGCCCTGGAAGACGTTCGGCGTCATCCCAAGCCCGCCGGCCAGATGCCGGAACTCTTCGCTCCTGCGGCGACGCCACGAACACAGCACCAACGGCCGCTTCCGCTCGAGGCGCTCCAGCTCGGCTCCAAGCTGGTGGATCCGATCGACCCCGAACACCACGGGCTGGTCCCAGGTCTCCAGGTCGAACCCGGGGACGGGGGGTCCACTGGGCGGATCAGTCGATGAGCCCCATCCCCCTGGCCCACGACGTTGCATATCCATCGACCTCCACCGCAGCCAGCGCCTCGTCTCGCTCGAAGGGCTTGTCCGCTTCGACCATGAGGGCGTACTCGTCGGCGAACTCTTTCGTCTTCGACGCCTCGATCGCCGCTGCTTGCGGACCGTGCTGCAGCCCCTGCGGGTGGTGGGTGATGAAGGCCTCGCCGATCCCGGCCCGAGACAAGAACTGGCCCTGGTGATAGAAGAGCACCTCGTCCTTGTCGATGTTCGAATGGAAGAAGGGGACCCGGAGGGCCGTGGGGTCACCCGTCTCGGTCGGCCGGGGGGCGAACAGCCCGATCTCGAATCCATTGGACTTCCATACCGCGTGCACCGACGGCGGTAGGTGGTACCGGGGACTCACCACCGGGCGGAAGTCCTTCTTGTTCAGTCGGACCGGACACAGATCTCCCTGCCAGCCCACCACGTCCAGCGGATGGAAGGGATACACGAGCGTGGTGTACTCCTCGTCCCGCTTCACCCGCACCTCGAACTCGCCCTTCTCGTCGTGAGGTTCGGGTTCCGGCGTCTCCAGCACGCCCGGGTCGAAGAGCGCGTGGCGGCCGAGTACACCCTTGTCCGGAAGTCGGTACTCGCCGCGACTCTCCACGATGTACAGGAACGTCTCACCTTCGTCCGGGAGGATCCGGTGGGCGGTTCCCTTCGGCAGCACGAGGAAGTCTCCCTCCTGGTACCGCAAGGGGCCGTAATCAGTCTCCAGAAGGCCCGAACCCTTGTGCACGAAGTAGCAGACGTCGCCATCGGAGTCCCGCAGGTAGAAGGGCATGGCCTCCGCCCGCCGGGAGATGTAGATCGACACGTCCTCGTTGTGCAGGATGCGCAGCCATTCTCCGGTCGCCTCGGACATGTCGGCGGGCTTGAGTCCATTGAGGTCGTACGCCCTCGGACGGAGGGGCCCCTCGATCCTGATCCATGCCGTCGGCGGATGGCTCCGGTACAGGTGCGACGCCCTGCCGTCGAAAGCCTCCCTGCCGTGCTCCTCCTCGAAGGTCCCCTCGGGCAGCCCCACGTGGGCCTGCTTGGTCACCTTGCCCTTCGACAGCGGAAACATCTCATCTTCCTCCTCCGCGATCCACCGTCGGTGGCTCCGGCCTCTAGGCCTTCTTCTTCGCTCCCGTTCCCTCGGTCGCCTGACGCTTGTCGCGCTGCTTCTTCCTCCGTTCGCGGTCGTGCGCCCACCTCACCTTGTGCCTGTCGCCCCTGCCCATTTCTTATCCTCCTCCTCCGCGATCCACCTTCGGTGGCTCCCGGAGGACCAGGGGGACTGCCGCAGCCTGATCCGGTCGCTTCGCTCGCGGGGCTGCTGCCCCCCTGGACCCCCGCCTACTCCTCCTCTGGTTCGTGCCCGATCGCCAGCTCGGCGCTCCGCTTGCAGGCCGCGTCGATGGCGTTCAGGAACGCCGCCCGAACCCCTGCTTGCTCGAGATGCCGGATGGCCATGATCGTGGTGCCGCCCGGTGACGTCACCATCTCGCGCAACTCCACGGGGTGCTTCCCCGTATCCCTGAGCATCTTCGCCGACCCCAGCATGGTCTGGATGATCAGCTCGGTAGCGACATCGCGGGACAGCCCCAACAGGATGCACGCCTCGATCATTGCCTCGGCCAGGAGGAAGAAGTAGGCGGGTCCCGAGCCGCTCGTCGCCGTCACCGCATCCTGATGCTTCTCCGGCAGCCGGATCACCCTCCCGACGGAGCCGAGCAGTTCCTCCGCCACGCTCAGATGCTTGTCCTCGGCGTGCGCACCCGGCGAGATCACCGACATGGCCTCGTCTACCAGGACCGGCACGTTGGACATCACCCGGACCACCGGCATCCCCTTCGGCGCGAACCGCTCGATGAACGAGGTCCGAATGCCGGCCGCGAAGGACACCACCAGTTTGTCGGGAGTCAGCGCCTCCCGGATCTGCTCCAACAGGGCCTCCATGTCCTGCGGTTTCACCGTGAGGATCAGCGTGGTGGCCCATTTCACTGCTTCGGGGTTGGAGAGCGTGGCGCCGACCCCCAATAGCTCTGCGAGTTCCCTGACCCGCTCCTCACGCCGGGCGGTGATCATGATCTCGTCCTTACTTCGGCCGCCGGATCGGATCAGCCCCGACACCAGTGCCTCTCCCATCCGGCCACCTCCAAGGAAGGCCACGTTCCGGTCGCTCATGAGTTTTTGAACCCCCTCAGCGCATTGGACAGGAAGAACCACACGTTGGCAGGACGCTCGGCCATCCGTCTGGTCAGGTAGGGATACCACTGGGTCCCATACGGGACGTACACGCGTACGGGCTCCCCCTCCCGGACGAGTTCGGCCTGGAGATCCCGGCGGATGCCGTAGAGCATCTGGAACTCGTAGCGGTCCATCGGAATGCCGTTGGCCCGGATGAACCGCCGCGCTCCGTGGATGAGGCGCTCGTCGTGTGTCGCCAGGTGCACGACGGAGCCGGATGCCAGCAGCGTCGCAGTGAGTCGGGCGAAGTTTCGGCGGACCTCCCGGCGGGACCGCGTGGCGATCTCTGGCGCCTCGAGGTAGGAGCCCTTGGCGACTCGAACGATGGCCTGCGGACCGGCGATGCGCCGCACGTCGTCTGCCGTGCGGTACAGATACGCCTGCACGCACACGCCGATGTTCGAGTACTGCTCGCGGAGAGCCAGGTACACGTCCAGGGTCCGGCCCACGTACTCGTGGGCCTCCATGTCGATCATGACCTGGATCGAGCTGCCCACTCCACCGGCGGCCTCCAGCACCCGCTCCATGTTTTCCAGGCATGTGTCCATGGAGCTGTCCAGCCCGAGCTGGGTGAGCTTCACCGAGATGTCGCAGTCGACTTCCGGGGCCTCCCGGATCCCCTTGAGAGCGTGGATGTACGCGTCGGCGGCATTCGCGGCCTGGGCCGGCGACGCCACGTTCTCCCCCAGATAGTCGAGCATCGATCGGATACCTCGCTCGTGGAGAGCCCGGGCTGCGCGCATCCCGGCTTCGAGGTTGTCCCCCGCCACGAACCGAAGCGCGAACTGCCGCCCGAGCCGGTGCTCGGTGATGAGCCGCCTGACCGCCCGCCGCTCGGTGACCCAGAGCGCGGGCGCTCTGAGCAGCCCAGTCATCCCGAAACCGACGTCATCGCCACGAACCGCAGTATAGGAGCGCAGGGCGTCACGATCAGTGGATGGGAACCTGTGGGCACGCCGGCCGGGAAACTAAAGACCCGAGGGACCGCCGGCTCGTCGTCGGCCGAAGCCGGCGACCACCGTTGGCCCCTCGGGCCTAGTGCCCCGAGCAACCTGCCGCAGCTGTCTCGGTCTCCTTATGGTGACGCCCTTTCGTTGGGCTTTGGGGCTTCCCGAGCCTCCCCACCCGCACAGCTAGTTAGCTGTCCCAACCGTACGAGCAGGTGCGCCCAGTTGGCCTTACGGCTTTCCCAGGGGGTCCCATTCGGTACCCTGACTCAGCCGCTCCGGCTGCTCGGAGCAAGGCGTATCTTACGGATAGGCTTCCGGGCGTCAAGGTGACAAAACCCCTGCTCGTGGACCGTTTGCGCAGGTCAATGGCCGCGGGAATCCTGACTGACAAAACTTGATTCCCAAATCTCGTGGGCTCGATTGAACTCGTCGCGGTTCACGCTCATGACGACATGGTCGACCCACGTCCCGTCCTTGAACGACCGCTCTCGCAGCCGTCCCTCTTCGACGAACCCGCACCGACGGTACATCCCCAGGGCACGATTGTTGTCGGCGAGCGCCCAGAGCTCGACCTGGTTGAGGTCCCAGCGATCGAAGGCATAGGCGAGCAGCGTCATGGTGGCGTCCTGAGCGTGACCCTGTCCCCAGTAGGCCGGCTCACCGATGTACATGTAGAGGGAACAGATCCGGTCCCGGCGCCGGAACTGGTTGAGGCCGATCCGACCGATGGGGCGATCACCCACGAGGATGGTGAACGGGTGTCCTTCCTTGCGGCTCCGCTCGATGTCCTCCTTCACGTCGGCCAGTGAGTAGGGCATCTCGTAGTCCATGTACCGCCACACTTCAGGATGGTTCACCCAGCGGTGGATAAGGGGGTAGTCGCTTTCCTCGACTGGCCTCAGTTTGACCCTACGCCCCCTGATCATGGCCCCGGCCGGGACAGCACTTCGCGATAGACGCTTCGAATGCCCGAGGCCGTGGCGTCCCAGGAGAAGATGGCCGCGTGCCCGATCGCCCCCGCGGACAACCGTGCAGCCAGAGCGGGGTCGGACAACAGTCGAAGGATGCGATTCGCGTATTCGGCGGGATCGTGGCCGTCGACCAGGAATCCGCTCACTCCGTCCCGGATCACGAACCGAAGGCCTCCTGCGGCGGCTCCGATCACCGGCGCCCCGCACGACTCCGCCTCGAGCGCGACCAGTCCGAACGATTCCGACCGTGAGGGAACCAGGACCGCATCGGCAGCCGAATAGAAATCAGCCAGGCGGCCATGCGGCTGCGGCGGGAAGAACACGACGCGATCGGCCATGCCGAGCGTGGAGGTAAGCTCCATCAACCTGGTCACTTCGTCGTGATCGGCGTCCCGCCCGGTGGACCCTCCGACCACCCCCAGGACGACGTCGCGCATCAGGTCCGGAGCCACCGCGGAGGCCTCGGCCACCGCCCGGATAGCCACGTCCGGACCCTTGAACGGCTGCAGCCTGCCCACGAACAGGAGGAGCCTGGTGTTCGCCAGATGCAGCCGAGCCCTGGCTTCCTCCTTGCGCCGAGGGTAGAACACGCTCCGATCCACTCCGGGCGGCACGATCCGGATCCGGCCTGGGTCGGCGCCGTACAGCTTGACCAGCAGGTCCGCCTCCGCAGGGGTGGGCGCCAGGATGCGGTCCGCTCCGGTGATCACTTTTCGCTCGCCGGCCAGCCTCGCCGGCGGCTCGGGATCGTCGCCGTCGGGGAGTGCCGAGTTCTTCACCTTGCCCAGCGTGTGAAACGACGTGACGTGAGGTACCCCCCAGATCTCCTTGGCCCGGGCCCCGACCCATCCCGAGAGCCAGTAATGGCTGTGCACCACGTCGTATGCAGAATGGCGACGGGCTCCTTCGTCGGCAGCAGCCTGCTCGAGCACACCGTTCAAGAACCGCGGAAGGACGTCCGGAAGCCTCTCCTTGGGGACGGGCGCGCACGGTCCCGCCTGAACGTGGATCAGCCTGGTGCCGGTGCCAAGCTGTTCGACCTGTGGCGCATTCTCACCGTGGCATCTGGTGTAGATGTCGACCGCGATCCCTTGCTCCGCCAGTCTTTCGGCGACGGACAGGACATAGACGTTCATCCCACCGGAGTCCCCGATCCCGGGCTGATCCAGCGGCGATGTGTGCAGACTGATGACGGCGACTCGAGCCGGAACGAGGCCATCGGGAGCCCCACCTCTTGCCGACTCCCCGCTTTCTGATCCGTCATCTCCCGAGGCCGGATGGGACTGGCCGACCGCCAATGGTCGGTCGTTGTGCTGGGTCATGGGTCACTCCATGGTAGACGACACTGCCGTCTTCAACAGTTGAACCAGGGATCTGGGGCTTCTGTTCCCGCCACACCACACAACGAAGCCAATGAAAGAGCCCCGGCCGCTTCAGCCGGGGCTGTTCGAGAAAAGGCCTCCGGGCAAGGCCGGAGGCCTCTCCTCTCGGTGTATGACGCGTCAGCTTGCCTTCTTGGCCGCGGCCTTGGTGGCCGTGGCCGTGCTGCCCGCGGCCTTGCGGACGGTGGTGGACGCACCCTTCACCTGGGTACGCGCCGACTTGATCTGGTCCGTAGCTCGCCTGGTGTACGCGGACCTGCGGACGCTCGACACGAGCTTCTCGCCGCGCCCGGCCAGGCCTGCGTACGCCTTGACGAAGGTCCGACGCTGGCTCTTGGCTGCGCCCGCGGCCTTGCCCGCCAGCTTCTTGGTCTTCTCAACCACGAGCTGGCCGGCGCCCAGAGGCGCATACACGTAGTAGTCGAGCAGCGCCTTCTTGGTGCCGTACTTGGTCTTGGCGGTAGGCATGTAGATCACACCTCCCTTCGAGGCTTTGTGGCGGGAGAGCGGAGGGGAGCCGGGTGAGGGCTGCGAACAGCCTGAGACTCCACTCTCCCGCCACGCTTGGGGACGTGCTTGCGGGTGGTCCCACCCTTCATCGCACGCGACTTGCCGGTTCCCCCCCGGCGAGCGGAATCCGTCACCGGTTGAGGGACCCGGCCAGCCTCCTCCTGGAACGCCCGGTAGATCTGGACGAGAGCCTGCTTCTGCCGTTCGGTGATGGTGAGGTCGCCCATGATGGCGGCGGCGACGTCGGGTGCGGGGCGCTCGTCCAGGATCCCCGCCTGCACGTACAGCGTTTCGGCGGAGATCCGCAGGCCCTTGGCGATGGCCTGGAGGATATCCGCGCTCGGCCTGCGCAACCCGCGCTCGATCTGGGACAGATACGGGATCGAGACGCCGGCGAGCCCCGACATCTTCTTGAGCGACAGGCGGGCTCCCAGCCGCTGGTTCCTGATGAAGCTTCCGACCTCTCGAACGTTCATGGCGTCACCCTAGCAGAAACGTTCAACACTTGCAAACTAGTTGGATAACACCTGCAAATGGTGGGCGGGAACCGTCGGGAGTCAGACCCAGGTCAGCTCGAACCCCGCGGCGATTTCCCCAACCGGTTCCCCACCCCCCAGGACGGGCGGCCTGGCGAATGCTGCCAGCCGGGTGAGACTCCCGTCGTCGAGCACACCCAGAGAATGCAGGACCAGGATCAGGGCGGGTCCGGTTGCCCGCGAAGCGCCGTCGCCGACCTTCACCGCCACCCCCAGTCCCCGATCCAGGACAGCGGCACACATCAGGCCTTCGGCACCTCCCTTGGCGATGACCTCAGCGGCCTCCTGCATGACGGCCGTGTCCGGCCGGTTCCGGCCCGCCACCATGTACGGCTCCGCCCGCATGGCGTCGACGGCTCGCTTGGCATACCTCTCGAGCTGCCCGAGGCGTTCGGGGCGGGCCAGCCGGGCGTAGATCGTGGCCATGGCTCGAAGCGGCATCCCGTGAACCGGCACCCCACACCCGTCCACTCCAACATGAACATGTTCCTCACCGCAGGCTCGTAGGACGGCTCGCAGGACCTCCTGCTGCAGTGGGTGATCGGGATCTCTGTACGACTCGAGGGGCCACCCTCGAGCCCGACACGCGGCCAGCATCCCGCCGTGCTTGCCCGAACAGTCGGAGTTGATGCGCTTTCGTTCCGGGTTTGCTGCAAGCGATTCGTCGTCCCAAGGCCGGACGACTGGGCACCGGAGCGCCTCCTCCTCCACGCCCGCCCGAGCGAGCAAGGACCGGACGGCCTCGATGTGTGCGGGCTCGGCGTTGTGGGACGCGCACATGACGGCGATCTCCCGGTCGGGGAAATCGAAGGGGACGAGCGACAGGGAAACCGTGGCCTGCAACGGTTTCATGGAGGATCGGGCGAACATCTGCCTGTCGGGGTCGCCGGCACACGCAACGACGGCGCCGCCGGCGTCCACCACCGCCACATCGCCGGAATGGACCGATTCCTCCAATCCCGAACGGATCACCCTGGCAAGAGGAACTGGAGGCATCGGCTGAGCCTATCGGTGGAACACTTCCTGTGCATGGGCAGAACGACGAAGACGAGGAAGCAAGCACACTTGGTCATAGGCGAATCGAGTCGTTTCTCCCCCGGCCCCTAAGGAACGTCGTGGAGCGGGCTCACAGCAACGACGTGTTCGTGTACGCGGCAGCCCTGGCCTCTCTCACGGCAGCGACAGGGATCTCCGTCCTGTCGTTCCTGGTCGCGCTGTACGTGATCCTGGGAGCGAACTTCCAGGAGCACTACGCCACGAGCGGCCAGGCCGAGCTGGTGCTGCTGGCGGTGTGGCTGTTCCTCGCCAACGTCCTGGTACTGGCGGCCTATCGGGTGGCCCTGGAGACATGAGACCAGCGGAAAGGTCGAGAAGGATCACACGGTCTGGGGGATCTGCGAGGGATCCTCGCGAT
>DASXTW010000195.1:0-9743 GCA_036505215.1 Actinomycetota bacterium
AGAAGATGCCCCATGATGTGGCTCTGGTGGACATCCGGATGCCGGGGCGCGATGGCCTGGAGCTCCTTCGGGAGATTCGATCTGAGTGGCCAGACCTGCCGGTCATCATGCTGTCGAGCTACGACAGCGGCGACTACGTCAGAACGGCGCTGGCCGAAGGCGCGGCCGGCTATCTGCTCAAGGACACCACCCCGGACGACCTGGCTCAGGCCATCACGGTTGCCCTGTCCGGCTCGGGCAACGTCCTGTCTCCCAGGGCTGTGCGGAACCTCTTCGAAGGATCGAACCGGTCCGAGGAGGCGGGCGTCCAGGAGAACCCGTATCCGGACGCGGGGCTGACCAGGCGGGAAGCGGACGTGCTCGAGCTGCTGGCGGGGGGAGCCAGCAATCGCGAGATCTCCCGGCAGCTGTATCTGTCGGAGAAGACTGTGAAGGCTCACCTGGCGGCCGTGTTTCGCAAGCTCGGAGTCAGCAACAGGACACAGGCCGCCATGGCCGCAGTGGCCATGGGCATGGGCGGTCCCAGGCTGGCCGCCCAGCGGGCCATCTTGAACGGCGGCCGCGGCGCCTGAACGAGCCGGGGTCCCCCATCTGACCCACCTTCTTTAGTTCTAAGGCCGTAGGGCCTTTCGACCGTTGCGTGGGGCGGGCTATGCTGGATTAATTCCAGGGGACGTGGCGCCTCCGCAAACCAACCGAAGTCCGGCCATGAGGAGCGACGAGCAGCGGTCTGCTGACGTGTCCGGGGAACCCTCCGGCCCCCCGCCCGGAGAGTCCCTCCTGGATGCGGCAATGGATGCATTCGCCGCAGGCGAAGAGACGGCCCGTGGTTCGGGTCGCGCGGCCAGCCGCGGGTCGCCTATTCCCTCTCCCCTCGAGCCCCGTCTACTGCACGCCAGCGCTTCCCTCCTCAGCAGCTCCCCGGGTGAACGCCGCGAGACCCTCGCCAGCATGATGGCGTCGGGCATCGAGCAGATCGATGCGGAATCGGTGGCCCGGGTACTCCTCGCCGATCCCGATGCGGACACGCGATGGATGGCTGCCGAAACCCTGGCCAGGTCGCGAGCCCGGCTGCCACTCGGAGTCATCCAGCGGGCGCTGGGGGATCCGCAGGACAGGATCCGGGCGCTCGCGGTGCGACTGGCGGCCCGGCGCGGGCCCGCGTCGTTCCCTCTGCTCGTCCCTTTGGTGACCCAGCGGAGATGGCCTATGACCCAGTCTGCCGCCCTCGAGGCGCTCAAGCGCCTCATGGACGAGGAGGGGCACCTACTCGGAGGCGAGCTGCGCGTTCTCCTCACAGGCATAGCGGACATGGACCCGCCCCCTCTACGCGCCGAGCGCCCGGGACTCGAGGCCATCGCCCGTGCCATCGGCACTGAGCGTCTGCGGGGCCAACTGGGCGGCTCCGAGCCCGAGCGGCTGGGGGCGGCTCGGTTGCTCCTCGCCGAGGCGAGCCCTAGCGCCCTTCGATCGGTGTCGGGTCTGTCCGAGGATCCCTCTCACGAGGTGCGACGAGCCGCTGCGGCGGCGACCCACTTGATCGGCCAGTACCGTGGAACGAGCCGGTCGGATTCCCCTCCTGGTCCAGCGTCGTCGAGCCCGCCGGCCTGGGCTCTCGCAGCGGAACAGCCTGACGAATCGGACCTCATCTCATCTCTCGCACGGGCCCTGACAGATCCCGAGGCCGCTGTTCGCACCCAAGCCGCCGCGGCCCTGGAACGAATCCCTCACCGGATGCTGGCCGACTGGGCGGTGGAGTCTCTGGACGGCGGTTCCGCGGAGGCGGCGGCGAAGGCGGCCGCAGTCGTGGAGCACCTGCGCGTCGGGCCGGCGGCCGAGGCGCTGATGAAGCGGGCCAGCGGACTTTCCGCGGAGGCACGGGCTCCCTACCTTGGGGCGCTGTCCGCACTCCGGCTCGCTCCGGCAGACCTCGCCGCATTGGTTCCCTCCGTGGATCCGATCCACAGACAGGAAGCGGTTCGGCTTGCATGGCAGATCGGGGGACGGGCAGTCCCGCCGTTCCTTCGACCGCTCCTCGAGGACACCGCCGGTCCGGTCCGGATGGCCGTCATGGAAGTTCTCGCCGAGTCGGGCGAGCCGGCCGCGGTGGAGATAGCGCAGAACCTCCTGGCCAACGACTCCTCGGCTGCCGTGCGAGCGACCGCCGTGTACACCCTGGCCAGGTCCGAGCCGGACATCCGGCTGGCCGCCCTGTCGCGCGCGCTGGCCGACCCGGACCCGGACGTACGGGCCACCGCCGTCGAGGCGCTTCCCAGAGGACTGGCGTCGGACGTGATGGAGCTGTTGCTCCCGGCCCTGCAGGACCCCGACGAGCGCGTGTGGCAGGCCTCGCTGAGGCATCTGGCGGCGCTTCCCGACCACGAGCTCCCCCTGGTGTGGGCAGCTCTCCGTGAGAGCCCACCAGCCAAGCGGGAAGAGCTCGTTCGCTCGATCGAACGCACCGATCCAGATCGTCTGTCCGCGCTCGCTCTTCAAAATGTGCACGGGGTCGATCCGGCGGATCGGGTCCTGGCCACGGAGCTGGCCGCCCGAGCGGGCACTCCGGAGAGCACGGCAGCGGTGGTGGCCGCGTTGTCCGATCCCGATCCGGTCGTCAGGCGAACCGCGGCCTCGGCCATGACCACCCTCCGCACGCCCGCCGCGGTCGATGCACTGACCAGATCCCTTGCCGACCCTCAGGTCGACGTTCGAGTGGAGGCCGTTCGGGCACTGGGCATGATCGACGACGATGGCGTGCCGCCGGTCCTCATTGGCACGCTGAAGGATCCCGAGCTGAGAGTGCGAGAGATGGCCTCCGAGGCCTTGACCCGGTGGCATTCGCCCGCCGTGGCCCGCCAGCTCGCCGGCTCTCTTGGCTTGCCCGATCTCCGCCGTCCCTCCGGCGATGTCCTGGCCAAGATGGGCCAGGCAGCCGTCGAGCCCCTGGTCGAGGTGGCTGCGGGAGACGACGTCGAAGCAGCAGCTGCGGCGGGGGCGCTTCTCGATCGAATCGCCGGGGCGTCGGCCTTCGCGGCAAGCCTCTCATCCATCGATCCGGAGGCACGCCTCCGGACGGTCCAAGTCCTCGGCGCCATCGGGGGGTCAGTGGCGGCGGATGCCCTCCTCGAAGCTCTCTCCGATCCCGACGTGCGGATCCGGGCCAAGGCGGCGACTCTCCTGGGGGGCATGGGAGAGTCGCGAGCGGTCAAGCCACTGCGACGCATGTTCCTGAGCGACCCCGTGAGCGAGGTGGCCGCGGCAGCCGAGGCGGCCCTCCGAATGCTGGGCAGTGTTCCTCAGGCAAGCGGAGACCTGCGGGTCGTCGAAGACGTCACGGAGAACATGGCCGAGCCTCCTCTGGACTAGGCCAGAAGTAGCACTCCCAACTCGGAACCTTCGACCAATGGCGTCGGACACGGGCGGAACCTACCCTCCGGCCCATGGATCCCGCAGGCGCCCCCTCGCTCGGGCTCTCCGAGCTCCGGGCCGCCCTCGCTTCTCCGGATCCCGGGGTGCGCGCTCGCGCCATCCGCAGGGCCCGGCCCGAGCCAGGCGTCCAGGAAGCTCTGATCGAGGCGCTTCGGGACGCCTCGGCGGACGTGCGCCGGGCGACCGTTCGAGCACTCGCCCGCCTCCAGGGACCCAGGGCGACAAGGGCTCTGATCCAAGTATCGACGGGAGACCTGTCGGTATCCGTGCGGGCCGAGGCCGTAGCCGCGCTCGGAAAGATCCTGGAGGCCCGAGCGACGGATGAGGGCGGGCCCTGCGAAGGGCAGGATCCGGCCGATTAGGGACTTCTTCGGTCAGGCCCGGAGCGGACTCGCTGTCTCTAGATCTTCAGGCGGATGGCTTTGGGGATGACCTCGAAGGTAGCGGGTGTGGTCCCCACGACCTCGCCATCCGCGTGGATCCAGAGGGCTCGTGACGCTTCCACCCGGAGGGTGCGGGATCGGTATTCCACGATGTTCGGGTGCGGAAGGTGCTCCCCGAGGTAGGTCTTGGGCAGCATGGTGAAGGCGTCGGACTTCGGACCCTTCATCACCAGGACGTCCAGATACCCGTCATCAGGCCAGGAACGCGGCGAGATCCGCATCCCTCCGCCCTGGTACTGACAGTTGGCCACGAGGACGTCGTGCGCCTTCCCTTCCCAGGTCCTTCGGTCGCCCGCGAGCCGGACGTGAGCCGGGCGAAAGACGGCCAGCCCCAGCCAGAATCCGAGGAACCGCCTGGACCGGCCCAACCCTTCCGGGAGTCTCGCGGTCCGTCGCACGATCGATGCACCCAGGCCGACCTCGGCAATGTTGAGGAATGATCGCTTCGCTTCCGCCCCGTCTGAAGTTGCCACGACGGATCCCGCGTCGATGGGGAACAACCGGTCGCCCTGCAGCTGTTCGCACGCCCGGTCGACGTCGGAGGGCAAGCCGAAGGTCTTGACGAAGTCGCACGGGGAGCCAGCAGGGATCACGCCCATGACCGCCTCGGGGTGGACAGGCCGGCCATCCTCGAGCAGGCCGTTGGCCACGTCGTGAACGATCCGATCTCCCCCCACGGCCACCACGAAACGGTCGCCTGTGAGCAGAGCCTCCCGGACAGCTCGCACACGGTCGCCCGAGGACTCGGCCGGCGCCGTTACGTGGGCCAGTCTCATCGACGAGAGCTTCTGTTCGATCTGCCGAAGCGCTTCGTCGATGCGGCCGGCGGCCTCGGAGGGGTCCGCGATCAGCACCAGCCGGCCGAAGGGACTGCTCACGCCCGCTCACCGACGATGCTGGTCAGCGAGGGTTCCCATCCTCCCCGGCGAACTCCTCGAGGAACCTGCTTGCCGGACAGGATCATGGCGGCGAGCCTACTACGGGGGCTAGCGGCCTCCCCGAGTCTCGACGATGAACCCCGCCTGTAAAATGGGCTGTCGCGCGGATGTGGTTCAATGGCAGAACGCGAGCTTCCCAAGCTCGAGACGGGGGTTCGATTCCCCTCATCCGCTCCAATCGTCTGTGACGCTCAGCGACGCGTCACCAACGTGGCGATGGCCCAGACTGAAGCGGCCGCCCCGATCACCAGGTTGACGTAGACACGGGTTATGGAGGGCGGACGAGGGACAGGCTTCCCCTTCTTGGGTCGCTGCACGACTGGACGAAGCAGCACCCACAGGTTGGCGACGAACAGCGCGCCGCCCACCGCCAATACCAATTCGGCGGCCAGTTCGCCCAGCGGAATCATCGTGGTCTTGCCGTCCGCGAGCGCCGCGACGAGCCGAGGATGGATGGAGCGGTGGGACAGAGATCCTGCAGGGGGCAGACCCCACAGGCGGGGCGGCCGGCCCGGCAGATGGTCCGCCCCAGCCTGATCATCCCGACGTGCATTCGGACGCGCAGGCGGGCCGGAACCAGCTCCTCCATGACTCGGTGGGCCCTGGCCGCATCGGTCCGTTCGTCGAAGAAGCCCAAGCGTCGAGCCACGCGGTAGACGTGCGTGTCGACGGGCAGAGCAGGCCGGCCCAATGAAAAGGCGAGCACACACGCTGTGGTCTTGGGTCCCACTCCGGGCAACGAGTTCAGATACTCGCTCACCTGAGGGGATGTGGCTCGGCGCATCCAGGACAGGTCGAGGGAGCCGCCCTCTCGATCCCGGATCTCCTCGAGGATCCTCAAGAGGCGCGGGGCCTTGATGTTGGCCAGCCCACCGGGTCGGATCGCTGCGGCCAGCTCGGTAGGGTCGGCGTCTGCCAGGGCTTCCCATGTGGGGAATTTCTGGCGCATGGCCGCGTAGGCGCGATCGCGATTGACGTCACTGGTGTTCTGAGACAGGACGGTGAGGATCAGCTCCTCCATGGGGTCCAGACGTCGGGGAGGATCGAGCGGCCCGAACCGATGGGCCAGCCGGCGATAGATCTCCCGGATTGTTGCGAGGGAAGGCGCACGCCCGGAACGTGGACGACGAGGCGCATCGGAGCCGGTCAGTCGCGGTCGGTTCACATCTCGGCGGGATTGGTCCGATCTGGTAGCGCGTGATCCCACGGCGACTCAGCCTAGCGAGTCCTGCACGGACCGCTGCCCGAGCAACTAGGTCCGGGCGAAGTTCCGGAACAGCGTCAGGTGCGGCAGGAACGTCAAGGGGATGGTGGCCGTCGGTCCGTTGCGGTGCTTGGCCACGATGATGTCAGCCTTGCCCTTCACCGTGGGGTCGTCCGAGTCCTCCCGGTGGATGAACATGACGATGTCGCTGTCCTGCTCGAGGCTTCCGCTCTCACGAAGGTCCGAGAGCTGAGGCCGCTTGTCGGCGCGAGTCTCCGGATTGCGGTTGAGCTGGGACACTGCGATCACTGGAACGTCAAGCTCCTTGGCCAGCAGCTTCAGCGACCGGCTGATCTCTGCAACCTCCTGTTGGCGGTTCTCCGTCCGGTGATGTCCCGACATGAGCTGCAGATAGTCCACGATGATCAGCCCCAGGCCCTGCCTGGACTTCATCCGGCGGGCCTTGGCCCGGATATCGACGATGGTCACGTTGCCGGAGTCCACGATGAACAGGGGTGCCTCGTGCAGATCCTCGGCAGCCTCGACGATCCGGCTCCACTCCTCCGTGGCCATACGCCCCGACCGAACCTTGTCCCAGGGAACCCTAGCCTCTCCGCACAGGAGGCGCATGCCGATCTCGAAGCGGGACATCTCGAGGGAGAACATGGCCACGGGCTCGCTGGCATCTACGGCGACGTTGCGGGCGATGTTCGTGACGAACGATGACTTTCCGACCCCGGGGCGGGCGGCGATGATGATCAGGTTCCCCTTCTGAAGGCCGGATAGGAGTGTGTCCACGTCAACGAAACCTGTGGGTACACCGGCGAAGGCGCTCTCTCGCTGCTGGATGTGCTCCAGCGCGCCCATGCTCTCGTCGACCAGCTCGCGGAGGGTGACCACCTGGTCCTTCTCGTCCTGCCGGGCCACGGCGTAGATGAGACCTTCTGCCTCGTCGGCCGCCTTGCGGGGGTCGTCCGGTACCGAATAGGCGCGGGACATGATCTGCGACGCGGCCTCGATCAACCTCCGCAGCAACGCGTGGTCGGCGACGATCCTGGCGTAGTAGGCGGCGCTTGCCGGCGTGGGAACGGTCTCGACCAGGTTGTAGAGATACAACGGGCCCCCGACTTCGTCGAGGGCATGCGATCGCTTGAGCTCCTCGACGGTGGTGATCGCGTCGACCGGCTCTCCGCGACCGTAGATCCCCAGGATGGCCTGGTAGATGCGCTGGTGGGCCGGGCGGTAGAAGTCGCCCGGCTTGATCGCCTCGACCACCGAGGCGATGGCCTCCCCGGAGAGCATCATGGACCCGAGGACCGACTCCTCGGCCTCAAGGTTGTGAGGAGGCAAGCGCTCAGGTCGCGCCCGCCTGACCTCCTCAGCCGTCCTCGCCACCGCCCCTCCTCGCAGAGACAGCGCACGCTACGCCTGGCGCGTCGTGCGTATCCAGAGGCACAGCCGTGGGACGAGCTGTGGAAAGCGCGCCCACCAGCGACAACGCGCGAGAACTTGTCGAATCAAATCGAGTCGGCGTCACCGCCTCATGGTAGAGACGGGGTACGACACTCCAATGGGAGATCTAGTGCGTCAGTTCGGACGGTTCCAATCGAACGGCGGCAGCTCCTCTTCGGCCCGGGTCTCTTCCGGCTCGTCCACGCCAATGTGGATGGTATGCCGGTTCCACATACCGATCTGGAGTTTCGGTCTTACTGGGCGACGACCTCCACGGTGACCGTGGCGTTCACCTCAGGGTGCAGGTGAACGGTCACCTCGTGGGTTCCGGTGCTGCGGATGGGCTCGGCGGCGACGTCCCGCCGGTCGATCGGTACGCCGGCCAGCTTTTCGATCTCCTCGGCCAGGTGTTGGACGGTGATGCTCCCGAAGAGCCGTCCGTCCTCCCCGGCCTTGGCCTGGACCCGGAGCGGCCCGGCGGTCAGTCGGGCGGCCACGGCCTGGGCACCCTCCACGGCGGCCCGCGACCTCTTGTCGTGGGCCTGCCTCAGCCGATCTGCGTGGCGAACAGCGCCCTTCGACGCCGGCGCCGCAAGCCCTCGAGGGATCAGGAAGTTCCGGGCATACCCGTCTGCCACGTCGACGACGTCACCGGGCGCCCCGAGCTTCTCGACCTCCTTGTGCAGGATGATCTTCATCGGGCCGTGTAGGGCAGCAGCGCCATCTCCCGGGCGTTCTTCACCGCCGTCGCCACGTCCCGCTGGTGCTGAGCGCAGTTCCCGGTGACCCGGCGGGCCCGGATCTTCCCCCGATCCGAGATGAACTTGCGCAGGAGCGTGACGTCCTTGAAGTCGACGTAGGTCGCCTTTTCCTTGCAGAAGATGCAGAACTTCTTCTTCTGCTTCTTCTGCCAGCCCTTTTCCTCTTTCTCCTTGCGCGGCTTGCGTCGTTCCTTAGCCATCCAGTGGCGTCTCCTCCTGAGGCCCTCCGACCCCCACCGTGACGTTGCTCGCCCAGTCGGACTGGCCGGGTCCTCGTCCTTGCTTCTCCGGCTTGGCCGTGGCCCACTTCAGGCTCGGCCCGATCTCCTCCGCCTCGATCTCCACCACCGACCGCTTCTCGCCCTCCGGCGTCTCCCACGAGTTCGTTCGGAGCCTCCCGACCACCACCACGCGGGTGCCCTGGGTGAGCGACTCGGCCACGTTCTCCGCCAGCGAGCGCCACGCGGTCACGTTGAAGAACGAGGTCTCCGCGTCCCGCCACTGGCCCGTGGCGTCGTCCTTGACCCGCCGGCTCACCGCTACGCCGAGCTTGACCAGCGCGGCGCCGTTCGGCGTGTACCTGAGCTCCGGATCCCGGGTCAGGTTGCCCACGATTACGACCTGGTTGTCCTGCGCCATCTTTCACCACCACCTTGCCCTGAAACCATCTCCCGGGCCGATGGCCCAGCCGGGGAGAGGGGAAGGCCCCTGGCGGTCCCGCGGACGCGGGCCGCCTCGCGGTCACGCCGCGCGTACCACCACCTTGAACCGGATCACGTCGTCGACCAGGGCGAGCACCCGGTCGAGCTCCTTGACCGCGGCCGGCTCAGCCTCGAACTCCACGACGACGTAGAAGCCCTCGGACTGACGCTTGATCTCGAAGGTCAGGCGCCGCCTCCCCCACTTGTTGATCGATCCGATCTTCCCGCCCGCCTCTTGGAGCACCTGGGAGATGCGGTCGGTCACCCCCTGCACGACCTTGTCGTCGGCCTCGGAAGGCAAGATGAGCATGGCTTCGTACTTTCGCAAATTCCGCCTCCTCTGGACTAGGCGGCCCCACGGGGGAGCAGGAGTGGAGCACCTATCGTACCAGCCGCCGCCCGCCGCCTTTCAGTTCCTCGACTTCCGGGATGCTACACGGGGGGTGTGACACGTCACTCACGCCGCCGTCCTGTCCCAGAAAGAGGGCACAATTGCTGCTCCGGACGAGGGCGGTCCGACATGGCCAAAGTGACCGCACCCCCGAGCACCGACCGGACGGTCAGGCGTCGCGATGGCAGATCTCTTGCCTTCGCCGAGTGGGGCGACCTGGAGGGTACCCCCGTCCTCCTGTTCCATGGGCGGCCCGGCTCACGGCTTCTGTGCTCCGATGAAGATGCGACGAAAGCCGCTCGGGTGCGGTTGATCACCATCGACCGTCCCGGGTACGGGCGGTCGGATCCATGGCCTGCTCGGAGCCTCCTCGACTGGGGCTGGTGACGTCCAGCAGTTGGCCGACCAACTCGAGCTTCCCCTC
>DASXTW010000196.1:0-3410 GCA_036505215.1 Actinomycetota bacterium
CGATCCACATGTAGAACGTGAAGATCGTCCAGCCCAGCAGGTACGCTCCGATGGCGACACGCTGGTCACTTGGCGCACCTGTCAGCAGCTTCGCGCTGCTGGTCTCGAGCCAGTACAACGTGAGCCAGAACGCTCCGTAACTCGTGAACGCCGTCGCGCCGAACGTGTTCCTGTTGTTGCGGAACTCCCACATGCCGGCCAGGATCTGGGCGATCCCGCCGAACCAGAGGGCCGCAGGAAATGCGATCGCGGCCCCTGCCTTGATCACATTGGCGTTCGCTAGGCTCAGCATGAAGGTCGTGAACGCGAAGGCTCCGAGCCCCAGGGGCGCCGGGTCCGCAACCTGGTTGACCTCGGGCGCTCCGACGCGTGCTGTTTCCCCAACATATTCTCTCTCAGCCATAACTCACCCCTCTCTCGGCTGATCGGGTTCCTGTGGGGGAATTTCTGCCCGATACCACACCCTCCCCGACTCCACACCCTCCCCATCCCACGGATGGGAGGACAGCAGTCTGCTCAGAATCGATCAGGATCGTGGCTCAGGGTGTTCTCAGAGTCAAGCCGAGCCGCCTCACGATGGCGCACGCGTGAAGGAGGCCGAGCCCTCCTCGCGCTCGGATGCAATTCTCAGGCCCGAACGAGACAGCGTTTGCGCTCCAGCCGGCCGCACGACCATGATGGCTTCCGGTGCACCAGGCCCGGCCAGTCCGGAGGAACACGAGGTACCGGGCCCATCTCCCCGACCCATCCGCCTCCAAGAGCGGGGGGGCGTTCATGGAGAAGTCGTTCGCGGCCACGGGCCCGGGCCGTATCGCCTACGTCGCGACTGGGGAGGGCGAACCGATCCTCCTGATCCATGGCATGCCCACGTCGTCCTACCTGTGGCGGCGCGTCCTGTCCCTCCTTGCCCCTTACTTCAGCGTCTTCGCCGTCGACCTCATGGGATTTGGAGACTCCGACAAGCCCGAGGACGCCGATCTCTCCATCGTCGCGCAGGCCCAGTACCTGGGAGCGCTGATGGACGCGGTCGGGTGGGAGAGCGGCGTCGTGGTGGGTCACGACATCGGGGGCGGGATCGCCCAGCTCATCGCCATCAACGAGCCGACCAGAGTATCGAGGCTCGTCCTCATCGACACCATCGCCTACGATTCCTGGCCCGTTCCCGAGATCGAGCGACTGAAAGATCCCGCGTGGGACGAGATAATCAAGAGCCTGGATTTGACGAAAGGCTTTCGGAAGGCTCTCGAGCAGGGTATGTACCATCGCGAGCGGGTCGACGACGAACTGGTATCGCACTACGTCGAACCGTTTCGTGATCCAGAGGGAAGGCTGGCCTATCTGCGATGCGCGCGGGCCCTTCGCACCGAGGACCTCCTCTCCGTCATGGAGGATGTGGAGCGTCTCGAGATCCCGACCCTGATCATCTGGGGCGAGAGCGACTCGTTCCAGAGGCTCGAGTTCGGCGAGCGGCTGCAGCGGCGGATGAGGAAAGCCGAGCTCATCGTCCTCTCGAAGGCCGGCCACTATACGCCCGAGGACGGGCCCGAGGAGGTTGCGGATTTGATCCAGGATTTCGTGGATCGCTAGCCCCGGATCCGGCTCCCCGGGGCCGTTTCCAGCACGGCCGGACACTCCCCCCGGGGACAGGCGACAGACTGGGCCCTCGGAATCGGCCAGTGCCGCTGAGGAGGTCGTGACAGATGGCAATGTACGAATCTGAGTGGCTGTGCCAGCGGATCGTGGAGCTTGCCCCGGACGCCATCATCCTGGCCGATCGCGACGGCATCATTCGCCTCTGGAACGGGGGGGCCGAAGCTGTCTTCGGCTACACGGCAGAGGAGGCACTGGGCCAGAGCCTGGATCTCATCGTCCCGGAGCGCTTTCGTGAGCGGCACTGGAACGGGTTCCGAAAAGCCATGGCAACTGGGGTCACTCGGTACGGCCGCGAACTGCTAGCAGTTCCAGGCATCCGCAAGGACGCGTCGCGGATATCGATAGAATTCAGCGTCGCGGTTCTTCGCGATCCGGCGGGCCAGGTACTGGGCGTCGCCGCAATCATGCGGGACGTCAGCGAGCGCTGGACGGAACAGAAGGAACTCCGAGAGCGCCTGGCAACCCTGGAAGCCCAGGTAGCTGCCAGACGAGTGGACTAGCTGCGACGAGACCGAAGGCCGGGCCTACCAGGTTAGCTTCAGCTCGCGGGCGGCCTTCGCTTCATCAAGGCGCCTGACTGGTGTGGTAACGGGGGCTTCGTGAAGCAGGTCCGGGTCTTCTCGGGCTTCCGCCGCCACTTGAAGCATGGCCTGAGCGAACGCGTCCAGGGTCTCCTTCGACTCGGTTTCGGTCGGCTCGACCATCATGGCCTCCTCCACGATCAGCGGGAAGTACACCGTGGAGGGGTGGAACCCCAGGTCGATCAGGCGCTTGGCCACGTCCATGGCCCGAACCCCGTGCTTCCGGAGCGGCCTTGCCGTGGCCACGAACTCGTGCATGGGACGCCCCGGGAACGCCAGCGGGAACGCCTCGCGAACGAGGCACGTCAGGTAGTTGGCGTTCAGCACGGCTCGCTCCCCCACCTCCCGCAGCCCGTCCTTCCCATGCCCGAACACGTAGGCGTAGGCCCGGACCAGCACCCCGAAGTTGCCGTGGAACCCGTGGACCTGGCCGATCGAGTCGGGACGCTCGTGGTCCCAGAAATACCGGCCGCTCTCCTCCTCGAAACCGACCACCGGCGCGGGCAGGAACCGCTCCAGCCGGGCATTGACCGCCACCGGTCCGGCCCCCGGCCCTCCCCCGCCGTGAGGGGTGGCGAACGTCTTGTGCGTGTTCATGTGCACGATGTCGAACCCCATGTCGCCGGGGCGGACCCGGCCCATGATGGCGTTGAGGTTGGCGCCGTCGTAGTAGAGGAGGGCGCCCACCCGGTGCATGGCCGCGGCGATCCCCTCGATCTCCTCCTCGAACAACCCCAGCGTGTTCGGATTCGTCAGCATGAGCCCCGCGGTGTCCCCGTCCACGAGCTTCTCCAGCGCGGAGAGGTCGAGCAGTCCCCGGGCGTCGGATGGTACCTGGACGGCCCGGTATCCCGACTGCGTCACGCTGGCTGGGTTGGTGCCGTGGGCGGAGTCAGGGATGATCACCTTCGATCGCGGGCTTCCGTTCTTCGTGTGGTAGGCCCGCATGATCAGCAGCCCGGTGAGCTCGCCCGAGGCCCCGGCGGGGGGTTGGAAGGTGGCCCGGGTCATCCCGGTGATCTCGCACAGGGCTCGCTCGAGCCGCCACAGGAGCTCCAGGGCCCCCTGGATGGTCTCCTCCGGCTGATGCGGGTGAAGGCGCTGGAATCCGGGGAGGGCCGCCACCACCTCGGCCACCTTCGGGTTGTACTTCATCGAGCACGACCCCAGAGGATA
>DASXTW010000197.1:0-6463 GCA_036505215.1 Actinomycetota bacterium
CAGGGGCAAGGGTGAAACGGTGAGGTAAGAGCTCACCAGCGGCCGGGTGACCGGCCGGCTGGGCAAACCCCACCCGGAGCAAGGCCGAGCAGGGAGCGGGTGGCCCACCCGATGCTCCCGGGTAGGCTGCACGAGGGTCGCGGCGACGCGGCTCCCAGAGAGATGGCCGCCACCGATCCACCGGTTCGCCGGCGGGCCGGGGACAGAATCCGGCTTACAGGCCGACTCCTCCACTTCCTCTCATCCCGTGGATGCGGGCCCTCGATCTGCAAGCTCGATAGGCTCGGCGAGGTGAGGACTCGGCTACCCGCGCTTTCCATGGCCATGCTCGTCCTGGGCGTGGCCTGCTCCTCGAGTCCGAGCGATGTTCGTTACGTCCGTGTCTCGGGGCCGATGCCGCCCATATCCGGCCAGACCTTGACCGGCGAGCGAATCGAACCATCCCACTACGCGGGCAAGGTCGTGGTGGTGAACTTCTGGAACCAAGACTGCCCGCCCTGCCGGACCGAGATGCCACTCCTCCAGCGCGAGGCTCAGCGGCGCGCTGCTAGCGGAGTCAGTGTGATCGGCATCCTCTTCGTCGGGGGGAATTGGCCAGACGATCCGGACGCTGCTCGGAACTTTCTGGCGCGGCTTGGAGTCACCTACCCGAACGTCCTCGACCCGTCCTCGGACCTGGCGAGGAGGTTCGGCATCGCAGGCATCCCTTCGACGATCGTCGTCGACCGCTCTGGCGAGATGCGCTTCCGGGTCCTGGGGCGTCTTCGTCCAGGCGACCTGGACGAGCTTCTGTCGATGCTGGGGGAGAAATAGACCCGGGTTACAGCGAGGCGACTGCTCTGGCGAGCTGCTTGCCCGCGTGATACGACGAGCGGACCAGAGGGCCCGATTCGACGTGGGCGAAGCCCATCTCCTTGCCCACCCTGGCGTGCTCGGCGAACTCCTCCGGAGTGACCCACCGGTCGACCGGGAGGTGATACCTGGTCGGCTGGAGGTATTGGCCCAACGTCAGCAGGTCGCAGCCCGCATCGATCAGGTCGGCCATAGCCTCGATCACCTCTTCGGGCTGCTCGCCCATACCGAGGATCAGGTTCGACTTGGTGATCCCGCTGGGCCGCAACACCTTCGCCAAGCGGAGAACCCCCAATGAACGGTCGTAGTCGAAGGCCGGCCTGATTCGCGCATGGAGCCGGCGAACCGTCTCCAGGTTGTGAGCGAACACATCTGGCTCGGCACGCACGACGGTGGCGATCGCCTCGGGATCGCCCTTGAAGTCCGGCGGCAGGAGTTCGACCTTGCACCCTGGAACGGCGCCCCGGACGGCGCGGACGCACTCGGCCCAGATTCGCGCCCCGCCATCAGGGAGGTCGTCGCGGGCCACTCCGGTGATGACGACATAGCGGAGCCCCATGGCGGCGACCGCTTGGGCGATACGCTGAGGCTCATCCTCGTCTGCCGGGTCGGGTTTGGCCGTCATGACGTCGCAGAAGCCGCACCGGCGCGTGCATTTCTCACCCAGAACGAGGAAGGTGGCCTCGCGCTCTTCCCAGCACTCGTAGATGTTCGGGCACCCGGCCTCCTCACACACGGTGTGCAGGGATTGGGTGCGCATGATCCGCTTGAGCTCCGTGTAGTTGGGACCGGTCTGTGCCTTGACCTTTAGCCATTCCGGCCTTCGGCCGGCCGGTCTAGCCGTCTGAGCGCACCCCATGGAATGAGCCTCATGGGTATCCGCCAGAGAATCGCCATAGCCGATCGGAGCGGTGGCGAGGGCGCCCGGCCCATGGCCGCTTCCGTAGTCTTCCGTGCCGACGATCGGTAGGTACAGCCGCCGCTTGCGCGGGTTGTGGTCTCGCTTGGGCATCACGGCCAGTCTAGCTGGGTGTGGGGAAATCGAAGGGGCGGCCGGGTACCCGCCCCTCCTGCCCTAAGCCTGTTCGGAACTACATGTACCCGAGCTCGTTCCCGGCCTCGGCGAAGATGCGCGTGCCACGCTGGATCTCCTCGTCGCCGGTTACGTATGTGTGAACCTTGAGGTCTTCCACGATGAGCTGGGCCTTCGTGACGAGCTTCTCGTACTCCTCGGACTCCTGGATCTCGCGCAGGGTGTCCGACTTGCCCTTCACGATCAGGATCCCGTTCGACGCGTCGTCGGCATAGAACGCGTCGGGCTGCGAGCACTTGCCGTCCGCAGCCAGCTTGCCCCAGAAGGTCAGCGCATCCATGAATACCTCGAGTGACTTCGCCTCCCGGCCCCGCACCGATTGGCCCCAGGTCGTGACGAGCGCGATGTCCCTGGCCATCCTTCCCCCCTTTCGTCGACCGGCGCCATTGAACGTACCTCGGCTGGCCGGGAAGTGGAAGGGGGGATCAGAACTTGGCGAGCTCTTTCATCCGCTCGTAGATCTTCTCCGTGTCCGGCAGGAAGAAGTGCTCCAACGGCGTGGAATAGGGCATGGCGGGAATATCCGGCCCACCCACCCGTACGACAGGCGCGTCGAGGTCGAACATGAGCTCCTCGGCGACGCTCGCCGAGATCTCCGCACCCGCCCCGAACGTCCGGTTGTCCTCGTAGATCACCATGGCCTTTCCCGTCTTGCGCACGGACTCGAAGATCGTCTCCTTGTCGAGCGGTGCGATCGTGCGGACATCCACGACCTCTGCGGAGAACCCCTCCTCCTCCTCCAAGCGGTTCGCCGCCTCCAAGGCCTGATGCAGCATGAGGCCGTAGGCAACCACGGTCAGGTCGTCGCCCTCCCGCTTGACGTCGGCCTTGCCGATCGGAACCTCGAACGGCTCGTCGGGCACGTCTCCCTTGATCAGGCGATAGGTCTTCTTGTGCTCGAGGAACAGCACCGGATCAGGATCGTTGATCGAGGCGAGCAGCATCCCCTTCACGTCGTAGGGCGTCGACGGCACCACCACCTTGAGCCCGGGGACGTGTCCGTAGAAGGCCTCGATGCTCTGGGAGTGATACAGCGCTCCGTGGACCCCTCCGCCATACGGTGCCCGAACCACCATCGGGCAGCCCCAGTCCCCGGCCGACCGGTATCGGATCCGGGCAGCCTCGCTGACCAGCTGGTCGAAGGCCGGGTGGATGAAGTCGGCGAACTGGATCTCGGCCACGGGCAGCAGGCCGTGCATGGCCATCCCGATGGCGCAGCCCACGATGGAGGACTCCGCGAGCGGGGTGTCGATGACGCGCTGTTCCCCGAACTCTTCGAGGAAGCCAGCCGTGGCCCGGAACACACCTCCCCGGGCACCCACGTCCTCGCCCATGATCAGCACGCGCTCGTCCGCCTTCATGGCGTCCCACAGGGTGTCGTGGATGGTCTGGATGACGTTCTTCTCGGTCACGGCCGGTCCCCATCCAGCAGCTTGAGGCCCATCCCTTGCCCGGGACGGGCGAACACGTGGTCGAGAGCCGTCTCCGGCTCCGGGTCTGGAGCGTTCCAGGCCGCTTCGACCTCGGCGTCGACCTGCCCCTTGACCTCTCCTCGCAGCCTTTCGATCCCCTCGTCGTCGATGAGGCCCTGTTCTTTCAGATAGTTCCCGAACAAGATGATCGGGTCGTTCCGCTTGGCCTCGTCGACCTCCTCGCGGGTCCTATATGTCCGGTCGTCGTCGTCGGACGTATGCGGATGGAAGCGGTAGGTCTTCATCTCGACAAGCGTGGGGCCCCCACCTCCTCGAGCCTTGTCGACCGCTCGCTTGGAGGCCTCGTAGCATCCCAGGACGTCGTTGCCGTCCACCACGACTCCTTCGAACCCATAGCCTTCGGCGCGCACCGCCACGTCCTTCACCGCCATCTGTTTGGACAGCGGCACGCTGATGGCGTACTTGTTGTTCTCGCAGTACCAGACGATGGGCAGCTTGTGGATGCCCGAGAAGTTCAGCCCTTCGTGCCAGTCGCCCTCGCTGGTTGCGCCGTCCCCGAACCAGCAGCCGACCACCACGTCGTCACCCTTCTGCTTGGCTGCGTAGGCAACCCCTGCTGCGTGGGGGATCTGGGTAGCGATGGGAGACGAACCGGTGACGATGCCGAGCCGCCTGGAGCTCCAGTGCGCCGGCATCTGGCGGCCGCCTGACGAGGGGTCGTCTCGTTTCCCGAAGACCCCCAGGAAGACGTCCCGGGCGGTCATGCCCGCGACCAGGCAGATACCCATGTCGCGGTAGTAGGGGAGGAACACGTCCTTACCCTTCTCGAACGGCCAGGCGGACCCGATCTGGCATCCTTCGTGCCCGGACACGGGGACGACGAAGGGGGCCTTGCCTTGCCGGTTGAGGCGGAACTGAGCCTCGTCGCACAGCCGTGCCGTCAGCATGGTGCGGTACATGTCGAGGAGGTCCTGGTCGGAGAGACCGAGGGCTTGGTGCCGACTGGCAGCTTGCTGCTTGGTCCGTGTGGCCAAAGGCTGATCCTCCCTTTTGGATGCCGGTGAACCGATTCTAGCGCAGGCCCTCCGGGCGCCTTTTCCGTTGCGCCATCGCCTACAGTTAGCAACTCATGCGGGCGGAACGACGTCGTGACGGTTCCATCGAAGATGTGGTGGCAGGGCTCGTGGCCGAACTTCGCCCTGAACCCGGGGCGGATCCAGCCCCGGACACCAAGCTCACGGAGCTTGGGCTCGACTCCCTTGCGTGCGCCGACCTGGCGGTGGCGCTGGAACAGCGCTTCGGCGTGAGGCTGGCCGACAACGACGTCACCGGCCACTCAACCGTTGCCGAGGTGGCTGCTACCGTCCGTCGGGAGATGCCGACAGGAGCGAGGATCCCTCATGGGATCGGGCGAAACCAGCGGGTGGGCAAAGCGCTCGGAGGCCCTCCGATCCGCTGGTTCCTGCACATGCAGGTAACGGGCGCCGAACACGTCCCTCCCACGGGGCCAGTGATCATGGCGGCCAACCATCGCAGCTTCTGGGACATCCCCGTGCACGTGATCGCCAGCCCGCGACCGATCGTATTCATGGCCAAGCAAGAGCTGTACAAGGGCCCGATCACCAGATGGATGTGGCAATCGCTGGGCGGGTTCCCGGTCCGCCGGGATACTGCGGACATCAGGGCCATCGACACGGCGCTGGCTCTCCTCGAACGGGGGGCGGTGGTGGGTGTGTATCCCGAAGGCACCCGGAGCCGGACCGGTGAGATGCTGCCTTTCCTCAAGGGTGCGGCGTGGCTGGCCCTTCGGACGGGCGCCCCCATCGTCCCCTGCGGCCTGAGGGGGACCGAACGGAGGAGGCACAGTGGGCACTGGCGGCTCCGACGCCGAGTCCGCGTCGCGTTCGGACCTCCCATCCCCGTGGAGGCAGAGCCCGACGCCCGTGCTCGCCGCGAGAAGGCGGACGCCCTGACGGGGCAGCTCCTGGGGGCCATCCGAAGCTTATTGGCCTAGGCGAGGGCCCGAGGCAACTCCAGGTACCGGGGCCCGTTCCATGGCATTGGCTCTGGCTCGGGTACTCTTGAGTTGTGAGCGAACCGACCCAGAACGCCATCGAGGCCACCGACCAGAACTTCGGGACGGCCGTGCTGGACGAGTCCCAGAGCCGGCCCGTGGTGGTCGACTTCTGGGCCGAATGGTGCCAGCCGTGCCGGATGATCGGGCCCGTCCTCGCGCGGCTGGCTAACGAGTATGCGGGGAAGTTCCTCCTGGCCAAGCTGGACGTCGACGCGAACCCTCAGGCCTCGGCGGCCTTCGGGATCCAGAGCATTCCGGCGGTCAAGGCATTCCGGGACGGCCGTGTGGTGGACGAGTTCATCGGGGCTGTCCCGGAGCAGGCGATTCGCCAGTGGCTCCAGGGCATCCTCCCGTCGGAGGCGGACGCGCTGGCGGATCGCGGAGCGGAAGCCGAACGGGACAGGCGAACGGAAGAGGCCGAGCGTCTCTACCGGGATGCCCTGGCCCTGCAGCCCAACCACCGGCACGCTGCGCTCGGGCTCGGTGGGGTGCTCGCGATGAAGGGCGACGTGGAGCAGGCCCGAGAGGTTCTTTCGGCGCTCCGGCCCGACCCGGAAGCGGAGCGGCTCCTGGCCGCCATCGAGGTCTCGGAATGGGCTTCCCCGAACGGGGAGTCACCGCTGGGCAGAGCGGAGGAAGCCGCGGCGGAGGGCCGGTTCCAGGAGGCACTGGAAGTCTTCCTGGCCGCGGTCCAGAACGGGACCGCCGAGGAGAAGCAGCGCGCTCGGGACGCCATGCTGAAGGTGTTCGCCGTTCTCGGCGAGGAAGACCCTCTCACCAACGAGTACCGTCGCAGGCTCGCCACCGCCCTGTTCTAATTCGTGGACCGCCGGACTGGGCGCTTGTTAGGGGAGGGAAGCGGGTGAGATCCGGTTGGGTTCGATCCCGTAGCGCTTGATGGCGTCGGCCACCTTCTCCGGCTTGACCTCGCCCATGTCGGCGAGAGCGGAGAGCGTGGCCACCACGATGTGGTCCGCGTCCACCTCAAAGAACCGGCGAAGCTCCTCG
>DASXTW010000198.1:0-4310 GCA_036505215.1 Actinomycetota bacterium
GAACTGCCCGGCATCTCCTACCTACGCACCACCCGTGAGAAGACTCCCAGGCTGTACGGGCAGGACGAGGAATTCCCCATCGGCGGGAGCAAGACCCTTCGATCGAGCGATGCGGACCGGGCGACCATCGTGGGAGCCGGAGTCACCGCCTTCGAGGCCTTGAAGGCAGCAGATCAACTGGCGGGCGACAACGTGCCCGTCCGCGTGATCGACGCGTACTCGGTGAAGCCGATAGACGCGACGACCCTGCGCGCCGCGCTGGAGGACACAGGTCTGATCGTGGTGGCCGAGGATCACTGGGTGGAAGGAGGGCTCGGAGATGCCGTCCTCGAGGCGGTTGCCGCGGGAGGCAAGGAACTCTCCGGCCGTGTCATCAAGCTCGCGGTCACCGAGATGCCGGGGTCCGGAACGCCCGAGGAGCTGCGCGACTGGGCAGGAATCTCGGCCGCGAAGATCGCCAGGGCCGTCCGCTCGGCCCTCCCCAGAGCCACGTCGGCATGAAGAAGTGCCCGTATTGCGCCGAGGAGATCCAGGACGAGGCGATCAAATGCCGCTGGTGCGGGAGCGATCTGATAGCTCCCACGCCACGGGCCAGGGCCGATCCTCAGCCCTCCGCCGAAGCGGCACCCAGGATCGGCGAGGGCGCCCTCCGGTTCAGCCACTCCGGCTACAGATACCTCCTCGGGTACGGCGCCGATTTCTTCGGTGTCTGGGACCGCCAGTCTCCCGGCGGCCCGGTGGCGAGATTCCCCCGCACGGACGAGGGCTGGAATCAGGCGTGGAATCAGTTCTCGGGCTTGGAGCCGAAGGCGGTTGAAGTCCCGCACGGCGGTAGCCCGCCGCCGGACACGCGCCAGGCGACGGGAACGTTTCGATCGGCTCATACCAGGGCCTTGTGGACTCTGGTGCTCCTGTCGATCACGGCCGTGATCGCGCTGGTCGACCTGGCATTCTGGGCCAGGCACATCGGCGTCCTTCATCAGCTCAATCAGGGGCTGGCAGAGATAAGCGACGCCGAGAGCAGCGAGGGGCCGGCCTTCGGGTTCTGGGCCTTCACTGTGCTCATGTTCTTCCCCACGTGGATCGCCTGGCTCCTGTGGCAGTACCGAGCTCACGCCAACCTCAATGCGCTGGGAGCGGCAAACCTTTCGTACACGCCGGGTTGGGCCGTGGGGTGGTGGTTCATCCCCTTCGCGAACGTTGTTCTTCCGTACTTGACGGTGCGTGAGCTGTGGAAGGCTAGCGACCCTGGAGCGGGCGCGACCGACTGGAAGAGGCGCGGAGGGGCAGGCATTGTTGGATTCTGGTGGGCAGGGCGACTCATCACTCAAGTGCTGTTCCAGTTCGGAATCGCGCTGACCAGCGACTCCTTTGGCTTGTCCACAACGACGGCCGCGTCTGCCTACTTCCTCGCCGGGGACGTTGCGCTCGTCATCTGGGCCATCCTGGCGATCTTCCTGGTTCGCGGGGTCGACGCCAGGCAGGAGGCCAAGTACAGGCGAATCAACTCCTGGGCGCAGAGCTTCGCAACGACCCGGTAGAGCGAACGAACCGGCCGTCTCCGATCGGAACAGAGGAGCGGGCATCGGATTCGAGGGAGAGGTAATGCCGGAACTGGTCACCGAGGACGTGACGCTCCACGTCGAGGTCGACGGAGGTGGCGCGCCGGTCTCGGTCCTTGCCCACGGACTGATGAACTCGTGTCGTGAGCTCGCCGCGCTCACGCCCCTGGTGCCGGGGACGAAGGTGCGGTTCTGCTTCCGGGGGCACGGCCACAGCTCGTCGCCGGAACGAGGGTATCGATTCGCGGACTTCGCCCGCGATGTGTCGGCGGTAGCGGATGCCTATGGGGCGACGATCGCCTTCGGCACCTCGCTCGGCGCCGGGGCCATCGGCCATCTCCTCACTACGCAGCCCGACCGGTTCGACAAGCTCATCTTCCTCCTCCCGGCCGGACTCGATCAGCCGTTCCGGTACAAGCAGAAGATGCTCCACACAGCGGGCCTCATGGACGGGAAGTCAGTCGAGGATGCGATCGAGGCCATCACATCCGATCCGGGCCGGGCTGTGAGCTACCTCGATTACCCCTGGCTACGCGACGTCGACCGTCAGATGCTCCAGGAGCTCAACACGGTGGGGGTTCCCCGGGCGATCAGGGAGGTGATCGAGGACTGGCCCCTCCAGGATCGCCAGCAGATGCGCAAGGTGACGGCCCCGACTCTGTTGATCTGCAGGGAGGGTGACGACATCCACCCGGCCGAGGTCGGGCGGATCCTGGCAGAGGTCATGCCGAACGCAGAGCTGCTGCTGTTCCGCGACGGCGCCGAGATGTACCAGGCCATCCCGCAGATCGTGGCCCGGGTCCGGGATTTCTTGTCGTAGGCATGCGATGAAGGGACTTCGGGACGGCGAGCTCGAGACGGCCGGGGAAATGGCTGCGGCACTGCCCGCAGGCGAGGTCACCAGCGTCGAACTGGTACAGCGAGCACTGCGACGGGCTGAAGCGTGGCAGCCTTCGATCAACGCGTTCTCGCAGCTCTGGGCGGACCAGGCGATGGAACTGGCTGAACGGACCGACGCGACTCCAGTCGAGGAGCGTGTTGCGCTCGCTGGCATCCCCATCGCGGTGAAGGATCTGTACGACGTCGCCGGAAAGGAGACGACTGGGTGCTGTGCGGCGTACCGGGGCACGATCGCCGAGCGGGATGCACCGGTCATCGAGCGGCTCACCCGAGCTGGCCTGGTCATGATCGGCAAGACGAACCAGCACGAGCTGGCCGCGGGCGGGACGAACCTGGTCAGCGCGTGTGGTCGCACGGGTAACCCATGGGACCCGGACCGGATGACCGGCGGCTCCAGCGGCGGGTCGGGGGCCGCGGTCGCGGCCGGGGTCGTGCCGTGGGCCCTGGGCTCGGACACGGGCGGATCGGTCCGGATCCCCGCGTCGATGTGCGGCATCTTCGGCGTGAAGCCGACGACCGGACGGTTACCGACCGAGGGGCTCATGCCCCTGGCCCCATCCATGGACTGTCCAGGACCGATGGCCTCGAACCTGGAGGATCTCGAGCTCCTGGACTCACTGATGGCCGGCGCTCCATTCTCACCCGAGCCGCTATCGACGGCGAGACGACTCCGCCTGGGAGTCCCCGATGGATTCTTCGTCGACCGTATCCATGATGAGGTGCTCGAAGCGGTTCGTACCGTCGGCGGAGTTTTCGAGTCGGCGGGTGTGACGATCGCGCCCGTGGATGGGACCGGGCTGGAGAACGTCCGAAGCCTGTGGATGCGTGTGTGCGGAGTCGAGTTCTTCGAGGCTCACCCACTCCTGAGGAATCCCGAACGGAGGAGGCAGGTGGGGCCCTCCGTGTTGGAGTGGCTCGATCTTGGAGAGCGCCAGACGGACCCGGACCGGGCAGAGGCGGTACGGGAGCGAGAGCAGGTCGGGCGGTGGTTCTGGCAGCGCCTCGAGAGTCTCGACGCGCTGCTGATCCCGACCACTCCGTATCCGGCCCCGCGCGCCGATCAGGAGACGGTGGATCTGGGGAAGGCCGGGACCGTCGAGGTGAGCCACGTGGGCCCGGGGTGGATCACGTGCTCGGTGAACCTGGCCGGCCTGCCCGCAATCAGTCTTCCGGGGGGGCGATCGACCGACGGCATGCCGATCGGGGTGTCGCTCGTGGCCAAGGACGGACAGGAAGGGGTGCTCTTCGGGCTCGCCCGAGCCTGGGCTGCCGCCTCCGGATATCGGACCGAACGTCCATCCATCCCGGCCTGACTGACCCGGCCGCTACCATGGCCGGCGTGAGCGTGAAGGGCCGCGCGGCCTCGCTTCGGTCTACCCGGGGCGTCGATCTGGTGGGAGTGGGCTTCGTCCTTCTCACCTCTTTGCAATTCGGGTCGGTCGTCGTACTGGGGAAGATCGCCACCCGCGCGGGAGGGCTGCCCATCGCGTCGCTGCTGGCCGTTCGCTTCGCCCTCGCCGGGGGCCTGCTCGCCCTGGCGCTGCTGCTGTTGCGCCGACCGCTTCGGGCGGCGGCTGGGGAGGGGTGGCGGCTGGCGCTTCTGGGGGTGGCCGGGTACGCGGTGGAGGCGGCTTTCTTCTTCGCCGGGCTCAAGCACGGCACGGCCGCGGCCGCGACCCTGCTGTTCTTCACCTATCCCGTTGCCGTCGCGCTCATCGCCTTCCTCCTGGGCAGAGGGCTGCCCGGGTGGTTGCTCGGCGGCGCGCTGGCTGCGGCGGTGGGGGGAGCGGCCGTGGTGGCCGTCGCCGGTGGCGGGGTGGACATCGACGGGACCGGTGTGGTGCTCGA
>DASXTW010000199.1:0-24821 GCA_036505215.1 Actinomycetota bacterium
CTGAGCGCACCAAGCCCCCGGCCGTCTCGGTCAAGCCTCCCCGCGAGGGCCTGTCGCTCGCCGCGCGGTTCCCCGTCAGGCGAGTTATCCAGCTGCTCCTGGCCATCGTGATCATCGTCGGGGTCACCGCCGGGTCCTGGAAGACGCTCACGACCGCCCACTTCAGGGGCACGTTCTGGCGAGAGCTGCTGGTCTTTGGGATCGCCCAGGGCAGTGTGTACGCGCTGATCGCCCTGGGCTACAGCCTGGTGTACGGAATCCTGTTGATGATCAACTTCGCCCACGGCGAAGTGTTCATGTCAGGGGCCTTTGCGTCGTTTTTCGTGGCCCAGACGCTCAACTCGAGCGGCTTCCTCAACCGAAACCCCATCGCGTCCATCGTGATCCTGCTCCTGGTCTCCATGGCGGTCTCCACGCTGATCGCCGTACTCCTGGAGCGCATCGCATACCGGCCGCTTCGAAACGCGCCTAGACTGGTGCCGCTCATCACCGCCATCGGGGCGTCGCTGTTCTTGCAGAACACGTTCCGAGGGTTCTTCGGCCCGCAGACGAGGGGGTACCCGGACTTCAGCAGCCTCAAGGGCAGATGGGAGATCATCCCAGGCGTCCCCATCCTGAAGACGCAAACCCTCGTCATCATCACCGCCATCATCGCGATGATCGCGCTGTCGCTGTTCGTGGCCAGGACCAAGACCGGCAAGTCCATGCGCGCGGTGGCCGAGGACAAGGAGATCGCCGCCCTGATGGGCATCAATGTTGACCGGGTGATCGTGGTGACGTTCGCCATCGGCGGCATGATGGCGGGGATCGCCGGCGTGCTGTTCGCGTTGGTGTTCGGACAGGTCAGCGCGTTCATGGGGTTCATCCCGGGTATCAAGGCATTCACCGCGGCGGTTCTCGGCGGGATCGGCAGCATCACCGGGGCCGCCCTGGGAGGCCTGATCATCGGGATACTGGAAGCGGTGGCTCCGGTCCTGCTCCTCACCGGGGCCCACGTGCCGTCACCGAACCAGCTCAAGGACGTGATCGCCTTCGCCATCCTGGTCCTCGTACTGATCTTCCGTCCGGGAGGGATCCTGGGTACCGGCGAACCGGAGAAGGTGTGAGATGAGCCGACGGGACATCCTTCGCAGGGCCATTCGAGCAGGCCTCATCGGCGGGATAGCCCTGATCTACTTGTCCCTGGTCGGCATGGTCGAGAAGTTCGACATCCGGAACCTGATCGACAACGTCGTGACGTTGGGGAAGCTGCTCATGGCCCTTCCCGCCTTCCTCGTCGGGTACGTCGCGGTCCGGCCACGGATTCGACGCGGAGCTCTGGAAGAAACTCCCGCGGGACCGGCGGTCGCCATCGGGTTCGGAGCGGGGCTGCTCACAGGCGGGCTCACCATCGCTGCGCTGGCTCTCAGCGACGCGTTCCCGGACGGCGCAGTCCGGAGCATCTTCGTCGCCGTCTCGCCGGCTCTCCACACGATCCTCACATACAGCAAGAGCCTGCCCGTGGCTGCCGCGGTGCTCATGCTGGGCGGCGGGATCCTGGGGGCGCTCGGGTCCGGGTTCCGGGTCCTGCCCCGGACCATACGACGGCCCATCGCGACCGGGCTGATCGTGGTCTTCGTGGTTGCGGTGCTCCAACGCCTCGCCAACCAGGTACTGATCTCGCTCGGCCTTGATACCAGCTGGCTCTACAACATCACCTACCTTGGCCTCACGAAGTTCGGGGCGATCGCGGTCTTCCTGGGCTCGACGGCCATCGCGGCCCTCTGGTCGGCCCAGTCGCCGAGAGTGCGGCGGCGCATCGGCGAGATGCCCAAGGAGGGGCGGACGGGCCTGTCGATCCTCGGGATGATCGTGCTCCTGCTCGTCCTGTGGCGGCTTCCGTTCCTCATCGGGTCGACGCTCAGCCAGGTTCTCGGGACGGTGGGGATCTTCGTGCTGATGGGACTTGGCCTGAACATCGTGGTCGGTTACGCAGGTCTGCTCGACCTCGGATACGTGGCGTTCTTCGCGGTCGGGGCCTACATCGCTGCCCTGTTCACCGGAGCGAACCTGGTCACCTCGCTGGGAGAGACGGCCACTCCCGCCTTCGTGCTCCACCTGAACTTCTATGCGGCGGTGCCGCTCGTCATCCTGACGGCGGCCTTCGTCGGGCTGCTGATCGGGGCCCCGGTCCTGCGACTGCGAGGCGATTACCTGGCCATCGTGACCCTTGGCTTTGGTGAGATCGCCCGCGTCCTGATCACATCGGACTGGCTGAGGAATGCCCTGGGCGGCGCGCAGGGCCTCCGCGACGTCACAGACGCCCCACTCGCCGGGCTGTCGTTCCGGAGCGAGACCTACTTCTATTACCTCGTGCTGGCCTTCTGCCTACTGGCCGTGTACGTGTCGTGGCGTTTGTCCAACTCGCGGGTAGGGCGGGCCTGGAGCGCCATGCGCGAGGACGAGCAGGTGGCCGAGGCAATGGGCGTGAGCACTGTCAAGTACAAGCTGCTGGCCTTCGCCATCGGGGCGAGCGTGGGGTGTCTCTCGGGCGCTCTGTTCGCGGTGAAGCTCGGGTCCCTCACCCCGGTCAGCTTCAACATCCTGGTGTCGATCACCGCGCTGGCCGTGATCATCCTCGGTGGCATGGGGAGCATCCCCGGGGTGATCGTGGGGGGCCTGGTCCTCATCGGCCTCCCGGGCATCCTTTCCGAGTTCGAAGAGTATCGGCTGCTGCTGTACGGCGGCGTCCTGGTGGCGATCATGATCCTCAGGCCCCAGGGGCTGGTCCCGAACGTCCGGCGCATGCACGAGCTCCAGGAGGAGGAGTCCGAGCAGGATGCCTGGCTGAAGGGGACGGGCGAGGCCAGCCTGGAAGCGACCGTCGCGGTGGGAAGCGAACGGGCAGGCGGATCGTGAGCCCATTGCTCGAGGTCCGTGACCTGGGTAAGCGCTTCGGCGGCCTGGATGCCGTCGCCGACCTCGACTTCCACGTCGAGCCCGGCGAGATCGTGAGCATCATCGGACCCAATGGGGCCGGCAAGACCACGGTGTTCAACCTGATCACCGGGATCTACGACCCGCACCGCGGGGCGATCCTGTTCGACGGCTCGAACGTGGTGGGGATCAAGCCCAACCAGATCACCCGCCTGGGGATCGCCCGGACCTTCCAGACCGTCCACCTGTTCCCCAACATGACCGTGCTTGAGAACGCCATGGTCGGCCAGCACTGCCGGACCCGCGCCGGGGTCCTGGGCGCCGTCCTGCCCTGGATCAAGCTTCCCGGGCTGCCCATGGCCCTCCAAGAGGAGGAGCGGATCCGCGAGAAGGCCAAGGACGCCCTGGGCTTCTTCGGCACCCGGCTGGTCGGCTACCGATTCGACCAGCCCGCATCCTCGCTCTCGTACGCGAACCGGCGCCGCCTGGAGATCGCCAGGGCCATGGCCACCGAGCCGAAGCTGCTGCTCCTCGACGAGCCCACGGCGGGGATGAATCCTCGGGAGACGCAGGAGCTCACGCACCTCATCAGCCGGATGCGAGAGGAGCGAGGGCTCACCATCCTTGTCATCGAGCACGACATGCGAGTGGTGAAAGGGGTGTCCGACCGGGTCATCGCGCTGGACTACGGACGGAAGATCGCCGACGGGTCCTACACTGAAGTCGCCCACAACGACCAGGTGATCGAGGCGTACCTCGGACGGAAGGCCGTGAGCGCATGACTGAGGAAAGCGGGCCCGATCCGGGACCCGGGATGACCGAGCAGACTCTGGCCGAGCCGAAGGCTCAGCCCGTCGAGCCCACGCGAGGCAGAGCGAAGGCCAACGGCCAGCCGATCCTCGAGCTTGCCGACGTGAGCACCCACTACGGGCTGGTGAGTGTGCTTCGCAACGTCAACGTGCAGATCTATCCGGGGGAGATCGTCTCGCTCCTGGGCGGTAACGCCAGCGGAAAGACCACGACGCTCAAGACCGTCCTCGGGATGGTCGTGCCGAGCCGGGGTGAGGTGCGCCTGGACGGAGAAGTCGTGAGCGGACGACCCACCATCGAGGTCGTGGCTCGAGGGGTGACGATGGTCCCCGAGAACCGCCGGCTGTTCGCGAAGATGACCGTGATGGAGAACCTTCAACTGGGCGCCTATCAGCGCAAGGACAAGGATGGCATGCGGCGGGACATGGACCGGATCCTGGCCATCTTCCCCCGCTTGAAGGAGCGACTGAGCCAGAAGGCCGGCACGCTCTCCGGAGGCGAGCAGCAGATGGTCGCCATGGGCAGAGCCCTGATGGCCCAGCCCAAGGTGCTGCTGATGGACGAGCCCTCCATGGGACTGGCCCCCATCCTGGTGGAGCAGGTCTTCAACATCATCAAGGAGATCAACGACCTCGGGACGACGATCTTCGTGGTCGAACAGAACGCCAACATGGCCCTGTCGATCGCCGACTACGGGTACGTCCTTCAGACCGGGCAGATCGTGCTCGACGACTCCGCGCAGAACCTCCTGAACAACCCTCTCATGCGGGAGGCCTATCTGGGGGAGCTGTGACCACCAGGTTCTGGCTCCGTCCCCTCATCGCGGTCATCACTGCGGCTCTCGTTGGGTGCTCGGGAGCCCCAGGCGTGAGGACTTCATCATTGCCACCCCGGTGGCCCGAAGGCGTCCCAACCGGCATCCCCACCATTCCGGACGGAACCTACACGGCGACCATCTCCTTCCAGGACGCGGAACAGAGTGGAAACTCGCACCTAGTCAACCTGGCCTCGGAGCTCACCGGCCGGTACGAGCTGACCCTTCACCGTGGCGCGTATACGCTCACGCGTGATGGGAAGAGGTCGGTCCCCACCCCGGTGGCGAGGCGGACGGGCGGGGAGGGCGCCTACGGCCGGTACGGGTTCTGGTTGTTCCTGGGAGTTCCCCCGATCGGGCAGGGCATATATGCCGGGGACTCAGCCCAGATCGCCTTCCGCAGCGAGCAAGGCGCCTGTTTCCAGAAGGGAGTGAGGTCGACGCTCACCACAGGCGTCTATCGATTCTCTTATCGAGCCAGCAGCCTGACTCTCCAACCGGTGAAAGCGCAAGGTCCCACGCCGAGCTCCAACGGCTTCGCGGGCAAGGATGGTTGCCTGGGGCGGGCCTTCGTGCTCACCGCGCACCCCTGGACCAGGCAGGGGTAGAGCGTGAAGTCGACAGCCGACGTCGTGGTGGTCGGTGGGGGAGTTATCGGCGTCAGCGCGGCCTACCACCTGGCCGCCGCCGGAGCCGGATCCGTCCTGTTGCTGGAGCGCGCCGGACAGCTCGGCACCGGCTCCACGGGGGCGTGCGCGGGCGGGTTCCGCCACCAGTTCTCGAGCGAGGTGAACATCCGCCTTTCGCTCGTGAGCGTCCCCATGATCACGAGCTTCGAAGCGGAGCATGGCATCGCGCTCGATGTGTCCCAGGACGGGTACCTGTTCATGGTGCGGAGCGAGGAGTCCTGGAGGGAGTTCCTTGCCGCCGTCGAACTGCAGCGCTCACTGGGCGTCCAGGTGGACGTCCTCACGCCGGAGGACGCTGCTGAGCTGATCCCGGGGATCGCCCTCGAGGGAATGGTCGGGTGCACGTTCGGCCCGAGGGACGGGATCGCGGATCCATCCGGTCTGACCCTGGGGTATGCAACGATCGCCCGCAGGGCCGGGGCGGAGATCGTGACGGGCATCGAAGCTACCGGCATCGAGATCGCTGCCGCTCGAGTGACGGGCGTGTTCACGTCGGGCGGGGCCGTGTCCGCACCTGTGGTGGTCAACGCGGCAGGCCCGTGGGCTGGGGCGCTCGCCGCTTCCGCGGGAGTCGACCTTCCCCTGGAGCCAATCCCCCGCCAGGTTGTGGTTACCGGCCCCTTCGTGCGCGCGCCCCGGCGCCGGACGCTGGTGATCGACGCGGACACGACGTTCTATTTCCACCGCGAGGGGGAGGGCGTCCTCATGGGGATGGGTGGGCGGGACGAGAAACCATCCTTCGACACCGCCGTCGACGAATCATTCATCGCTGAAGAGCTCCTCCCCACGGCCCTGGGCGTGTTTCCACCCCTGGAGCAGGCGGACCTCCGTTACCGCTGGGCTGGCCTGTACGAGATGACGCCCGACCGGCTCCCCATCATCGGCGAGGCGCCCGGGGTCGGCGGCCTGTACCTGGCGAACGGCTTCAGTGGGCATGGCTTCCAGCATGCGCCCATCGTGGGGAAGGTCCTGGCCGAGCTGATCGCGGAAGGGCGGGCTCGGACGGTGGACGTTTCCTCACTTGGCCTGGAGCGGTTCTCCCGTGGGCCCGTGGTCCCTGAGCACCACGTGGTCTAGCCCATGCGAGACGCAGAGATCGTCGTCGTTGGAGCGGGAGTCATGGGTTCTGCCACGGCCTGGCGCCTGGCCGGGCGCGGCCGGGACGTCGTCCTACTCGAGCAGTTCGACCTTTGCCACGATCGTGGGTCCAGCCATGGCGCAGTTCGAGTGTTCCGCTTCTCCTACGACCACCCCACGTACGTGGAGATGGCGATGGAAGCCCTACCTCTGTGGCGGGAGCTGGAACAGGAATCGGGACGAACGGTCCTGACGATCACCGGAGGTTACGACTTCGGCCCGCCTGACCGCTTGGAAGCGAACGCACGGGCCCTGGCCTCACGGGGAGCTCCCTTCGAAATGATCGATGGGGCCGAGGTGGCCCGGCGATTCCCGGCGATGTTCCTGCCGACCGACACCCCTGTTCTTTTTCAGCCCGATGCCGGGATCGTCGCGGCCGAGCTTGCGGTCAAGACGTTCGCCGATCGAGCAGTCGATCGGGGAATCGAGCTTCACGAGCGTTCGCCGGTCCTCGCACTGCGGGTCTCGGAAGACGGCGTGCACGTACTCACCGCGGAGGAAACGTACCGGGGCAGAGTGGCCGTGATCACGGCGGGGTCATGGGCTCGAGGGCTGCTTGCGGGGACTGGAATCGACCTTCCCGTCGTCCCCAGCCGCGAGACCGTGGCCTTTTTCAACCTACCGAACGACCCCCCGCTGCCGGTTCTGGTCCAGTGGACCTCCCCTCCGACCTACGCGTTGCCCAGCCCCGGCCAGGGGGTCAAGGTAGGGTGGCATCGCTCCGGACCGGAGGCCGATCCTGACCGGCCGGGCGCCGCGGACGAGCGGGTGCTGGATCACCTGGCGGCATGGGCAGCAGAGCACTACCCCTCCGCGGATCGGCAACCGCATCACACCGAGACCTGCATGTACACGAACACCGCCGACGAGAGCTTCATCCTGGAGCGTCACGGAGCCATCGTTTTGGGGTCGGCGTGCAGCGGACACGGGTTCAAGTTCGCCCCCTTGATCGGTGAACGGCTGGCTCGGCTGGCTACCGGCTGAAGACCGGTCTCCCCCCGTCCGACGAACTCAGCCCGGTTCGCCCGCCAGGCGCACCGCCCACACCAAGGGATCCGCGCGGTCCTCGCCCGCATCCACTGTCACCGTGTCGCCGGAGCGGATTCGCCCGTAGTCATCGGGCGGTACGACGACGATGGGAAGCGACCGGCCGTACAACTCGTGCGCCACCATCGCACCGAGGGCCAAGATCGGATCCGGTTCCAGGAGCACGATCGCCGCCGGGGCGGTGCCCAACCGGATGGCCTCGGCCAACACGGTGGAGCTCGAGCTGGACCCGCGTCCGAACGGCATCACCAGCACTCGCCCCGCCAGCTGGACTCCAGCCTGAGGATGGCGCCGGTCGATGACCGTCCCCGTCTCGGGGTCCACCCCGCCCCAGAATGAAAGGGGCTGTTCGAGGCTGACCGCCTCCCCGCGAGCCGACCCAGGGACGAGCACCCGTGTGCTCACTTCGCCGGCGGCGCCCACAGCTCAGGGTCCCGCCACACCTTCCCAGCCGCCGCCGAGCGGAGGCACTCCAGGGTACTCCCGAACACAACGTCGACTCCGATGTTGCCGGGCGCGTAGTACGCCCATTTCCCCGAGTTCGTCATCACGACCCGCGAACTCGAATCGAGGATGGGAGTGATGTACGTGCACGTATCGGTGACCAGGGTGGCTCCGGCGGACTCCAGTGCGGAGAGCCAGCCTCGCTCTTCGATCTCGGGCAGGGCCTCACGACCGGTGGAGATGTAGAGGCGTACACCGGGGTGGAGTCGCAACCCATCCACAAGCGGCACGAGGCGCTCGAATTCGGCCAGGGAGAAGTGGGGCGTGCCCAAGCTGACGGCGGTGATCGGCCCGTCAGGTGCCGTGGAGAGGTCGTCCCTGGCTTGCCGAAGCTGGTCGGGAGTGACGTCGACGATGGCATCGGGCTCTGCCCCCTGAAAAGCGTCCTGAACGGTGGGCGCCTCGGGCGTCACGCCCACCACGTGCAGCAGGGCCACCGCGCCGGAGGACGCGGCCGCAGCCCCGAGGGCCTTGAGCTGATCCTCGGTCGTCGTTCGAGGGAGCCCCTCGAGCACGGGGATCATCCTTCCCGCCCGCGCCCCGATGAGGTGTCCGAGCACGGGGTAGAGGACGTCCTCCGCGAGGAGCCGATCGGGGATCCCGGCCAGCGTGAACAGGATCTGTCCCCGGCGGTTCTCCGTCCGGTGGAGGCCAGCGTCGGGGACCCGGCCGGTGATGGCCGCGCAGATGTCGATGAAGTCGCCGTACCGATCTGTCCTGGCTCCCAGCACCGAGTTGGCGAACACGATGGCGTTGGACTCCGCCCAGGCGATCTGTTCGCCCCTCCCCGGTCTCGAAGCGAGTTGGTAGGGGGCGCAGGTCCATGTGGGCCGGCACCCCATCTGCATGTAGAGGTCCATCAGGCGACGGGCCTTCCGGGCGGTCTCGGGATCGCCTCGGTACAGGTCGGGGTGCAGGAGGTCGAGGGCCCCCACATTCAGGGTGCTCGGGACGCGGACCTTCGCTCCGGCTGCCACCAGCCGCTCGGCGAAGTCGAGGCTCACCTGACCGTGATACAGGCAGCCGTCGATGTGGGCCGAGGTGACGTCGAGGAGTCGCGGAGCGCCAACTGCCTCGGCCTGGCCGAGGACGATCCGCATGGCGAATCGCGCTGCCTCGCCCTGTTCGCCATCGAGCATCGCCCGGTCTTGGGCGCTCAGTGTCACCGGGGTCATGGCGGGGATTGAACCACGCACCGGAGTGTCACTGGCTCATGTCATGATCGACGAGTCCGCGACATGCGATCCTTGGCTGAGTTCGAAGGCGTTTGGGCCTTGATCGATCAAGGGTTCAGGACTCTATCTGGGCGACAGCTGCATCTCCGCGCTCCCAAGAAGCGTCTACTAGCTCCGGATCACCCTGGATTTGAGCTATCCCTCGATCCTGGAGGAGTGCACCGATGCCATCTCCGCGGTCAGGCCCGTGAGCAACATGAGGTTGGACGCGTCGTAAGGATCGGATATGCCGAAATCCACGCGCATTGGAAGCATTGGCCGTGCCTGTTCCCACAGGATGGCCCGGGACGGAAACATGAGCGCAAGATCGAGCTGCACGAGCGGCAATGGCAAATCGTGGAAAAGCATCCGGGCAGACTCTTGCGTGGCCTCATCCACTCGGATGGTTACCGCGGATTGAACTATGTGAACGGGAAGGGGTATCCCCGGTACTTGTTCTGCAACCGCTCGGACGACATCCGGGGCATCTTCTGCCAGGCGTGCGACACCTACGGGGTCCGGTGGAGGCAGTCCAACCAGTGGACGATCTCCATCGCTCGTGCCCCAGATGTGGCCAAGTTGGACCTAGTCGTCGGTCCCAAAGAGTAGGTGTAGGTCTCTGCTTCGTGCCGGGAGTGGGATTCGAACCCACAAGCCCTTTCGGGCAATGCCTTTTGAGGGCATCGAGTTTGCCAGTTTCTCCATCCCGGCGTCGTTGCCTGCTTGCCAGTATATCGACAGCCCTTTTCGCCTCGGGGCGCCCCGAGTGGCACAATACGCGCCGGGGAGAGAGGAGGCGATGATGTATCGACGCTTCGGTTGGCCGATCGCCCTGGGATTGGTCCTTGCGCTGGTCGCCGCGGGATGCGGCAAGAAGTCCACCCCGGGCGGAACACCCACTGAGACCGCCCAGAAGCTCAGCACGAAGAAACCGGGGTTCCTGACAGTTGGCTCCTGCTTGAACTACAAGCCGTTCGAGTTCTATGAGGGCAACACCCTCAAGGGGTTCGACGTCGAAGTCATGCAGGAGATCGCCAAGCGGCTGAACCTGAAGGTCGAGTGGGTGAAGGCCGACTTCGACACGATCTTCACCGCCCTGGCCGCAGGGCAGTTCGACGCCGTGGCTGCGGCCTCCACGATCAAGCCCGAACGTCAGCAGGTGGTGGACTTTTCCGATCCTTACTACAACGCCCGGCAGTCTCTAACAGTGAACACCTCCAAGACTCCGGACATCACCAGCACCGACCAGCTCACGTCCGGCCAGGTGGTCGGGGTGCAGAAAGGCACGACCGGCAAAGACTGGGCCGAGGCGAACCTGGGGACCAAGGGCATCAAGGTCAAGACCTTCACAGAGATCACGGACGCGTTCACCGACCTCGAAGCAGGCCAGATCGTAGGCATCATCAATGACGAGCCGTCCTCCCAGTCGGAGGTGGAGAGCCGGCCGGGGTTGAAGGTCGTGCAGCCCATCGACACCGGCGAGTTCTACGGGATCGCCGTGGGCAAGGACCACAAGGACATCCTCGACGCCATCAACAAGTCGCTCAAGGCCATGATCGACGACGGCACGTACAAGACGATCTTCGCGAAGTACTTCCCGGGGGTTCCGGTCCCACCGCAGTTCGGCGGCTAGCCCCGAGGAAGCCCAGCACCAGGGCCCGCGTCCAAGAAGGACGCGGGCCCGCCCATATCGGGAAGGAGGATTCCGATGGCGGTCACCGAAGCACAGGTGAGGGAACAGCCCCCCGACGTCAGAGGTCCCACCGCCCCTCTTCCGGCCGGGATTCTGGCCATGGGATTGGCCGCACTGGCCGCGGTCCTGGCGGGCACCCTGATCGTGCAACTCTTCTACGCGGTTGCCGGGGGCCCGCTCACGGCATCCTGCAAGGCGGAGGGGCTGACGCACTTCAATCCGAAAAACACCTCACGCCCCGGGATCAGGGGTGCCGAGGGCATCTGCCACGGGGTCGAGGCCGTTCGGTCTCTGCCCGAGAGCATCCTGCTCATCCTCGCCATCGTCCTGGGAGCGGCGGCCATCGCGTCGGGGTTCGCCACGTACCGAAGGATGGATTCCAAGCGCAAGCGAGAGCACGCCCTGGGAGGTGCGGTCCTCGGGATCCAGGCAGTGGTCCTCGGCGGGGCCCTGTTGTGGTTCCGGTCGGGCGGAGGCTTCGTGAAGTTCGCCAGGAACTTCTTCAACTTCGTCCTCCTGAGAGGGCAGATGGACGCGTTCCTGACCGGAGCCAAGAACACGCTCATCCTGGCGCTCGGCGGGGAAGCCGGCGGGATCATCATCGGGCTCATCCTGGCTCTCCTCGCCCTCAGCCATCGGCGGATCGTCCGGGCACCCGCCCGCACCTACATCAACTTCTTCCGGGGAACCCCGCTGTTGTGGCAACTCGGGTTCTTCTACTTCGGGTTCTCCCTCGGCCTCGGGCTCAACCTCGGCGCGTACAAGACCGCCCTCATCGTGTTCAGCCTGAACACGGGGGCGTACGCGGCCGAGGTGTTCAGGGCGGGGATCCAATCGATCGAACGGGGCCAGATGGAGGCGGCTCGCGGGCTGGGCTTCTCCTATGTCCAGGCGATGCGCTACGCGATCGTCCCCCAGGCCGTCAGGCGGGTCATCCCGCCGCTCATGAACGAGTTCGTCATCCTGATCAAGGACACGTCGTTGGTATTCACCCTGGGACTTCTTCAGAGCCAGTACGAGCTGTACACGGTGGCGCGGGAGGGATACGCCACCACGTTCAGTGCGACATTCTTCGTGGCATCCGCGATCGGCTATCTGATCATCACGTTGCCGATGATCGGCGTGGTCAACGCGGTCGAGCGGCGGCTACGGAGCGGCCTGGTGGGTATCGCTGGGGCGTCCTGAGGCGCGAGAATAACCACGTGAACGTGGATGGGTCGCTGGTCCGGCTGGAGAACATCCACAAGTGGTTTGGGCAGAACCACGTCCTGAAGGGGATCGACCTCGCCCTGACCCAGCGTGAGGTGCAGGTCGTCATCGGCCCTTCGGGATCCGGCAAGTCGACCCTGCTGCGCTGCGTCAACCTCTTGGAGGAGCCCACTGAGGGCAAGGTTTGGTTCGATGGACGGGAGATCACCGACGTCCGTACTGACCTGAACGAGGTACGGACCCATATCGGCATTGTGTTCCAGCAGTTCAACCTCTTCCCCCACAAGACCGCGGTGCAGAACATCACTCTCGCTCTGGAGAAGGTCCTTGGGCTCAAGGCGCAGGAGTGCCGGACCCGAGCCATGCAGGAGCTCAAGCACGTCGGGCTGGAGCACAAGGCTCACTCGTACCCTGCCCAGCTGTCCGGCGGGCAGCAGCAGCGGGTTGCAATCGCCCGAGCTCTGGCCATGCGCCCGAAGCTGATGCTGTTCGATGAGGTCACCTCGGCACTCGACCCGGAGCTGGTCGGGGAGGTGTTGGAAGTCATGAAGCGCCTGGCTGAGGAGGGCATGACCATGATGGTCGTCACCCACGAGATGGGGTTCGCCCGGGAGGTGGGGACCAGGATGCTGTTCATGGACGAAGGCCGCATTCTCGAAGAGGGGGACCCCAGGGAGATGTTCAGGAAGCCACAGCACGAACGAACCAAGCAATTCCTCTCAAAGGTTCTGTAGACGCCTGGCTAGGGTGTAACGGTGAACGAACCGACCATTCCCCGGTCGGCATGGTATTTGCAGAACACCCTGTAGAACCCGGGCTTCAAGTGGTCACCCACTCGGCTCCATTCAACCTCGCCCTCAGGAGGAATGTCGAAGCTGATGGTGGTGCCAGCGACGGTGAAATTGTGCAGGTTGTCAGTATCGTTCTGGACGATGAACGGGCGATTCTGGGAGATCAAGTTCTGATCCTCGGGATGGATGTCGTGAAAGTGGTAGTTCACGGCCACCACGACGAACGGGCCCGTGGTGCGCCTCGGCGAGACGATGACGACGGGAGTATCGCTCGTGCTTGTCGCCCCAGACCGGGACCCGCACCCGGAGAGGCCGAGGGCGGCCGCGATCAGTACGCCGAGTGCTAAGCGTAACGGCAGGGATCTCGCCAACCGCGACGCCGAAGCGCGGCCCGTCACGATGTCCAACGTACTCCTCTACAGGTATCGCGAGTCCGGGCCTTCTGGTTCCTGCTCGCCGCCCTCCCGCCGCGGAGGCAACGGCTGACGCACTCGGTCCAGCGCCTGGGCCGCCTGGAACTGCAGGGCTAGCTGAGTTCCCTGGAACAGGCCCTCCAGCCAGCCCAAGATCTCCGCGTGGGCCAGGGCCAGCTCCTCGAGCGTGCCGTCTCGCACGTCGGGCGTGAGGTCGTCCAGCTCCTCGTACAGCTCCGGCGGCAAAGCTTCCTTCAACACGTTGTAGATCTGGCCGTGGACCCTTCGGAGGTGCTCCACCGCTCCGGCCTCGGGACGGATCCGCCGGGCCTCGTCCAGGACTTCTCGCGTCACTCCAGCGATCCGGAGGAGGCGCTGAGGGTCCAGGGTATGTCCCGGAGTCGAGACGGTGTCGACGGGCTGGGAGGATCGATCTGCTGGATCTTCTCGTTGTTCGCTCATGTCGCGAACGAGATTACCCGCCCGGGGCGACGACGGAAACCAGAGCGGGCCCGAGTGGCCTTTGGAGCCGCTCACGCCTTCCCCATACGCGAGCGTTATCTACTCGGCCACTCGGACCCGCTCAAAAGATGGCCCCAAGCAACTCCGCGACCTTCGGATGAGCCACACCTCTGCGGCTCGCGAGCGGAACATCGTTCCGGCTTGGGCCGGACCAACCTTCCGTCGCGCTCCGCGGGAACCGTGTCGGTGACCATCGGGCTGGTGCCCTCCAGCTCCGTCACGTTCCTCGGGAGGCCCCGGCTCTCCCTTCGGCCCTCGGCCGCTTGGGACCGGCGCGAAAGGTAGCAAGGCCACCACCCGGGTGTCAAACGACACGAAATGGTTGCGGCGCAATTCTTTCGGTCAATCCCCGCAGGTAGCAGGTGGCCTGTGAACCCTCGAAAAAACTTCCAGAGTGACAAACAAAAAATCGCACGCGACTGTTCATTGCGAAGTCGCATTGTTGACGTCGGTCACGTGGGGGAGGCGTCTCGGATTGCCACCGTCAGCCGGCTCACCCGCGACCAGCTTTCCATCGTCGTCGTGGACCTTCATGTCCCAGACAGCGGTGGTCTTCCCGATGTGCAGAGGGTCGCCGTCGCCGTAACGTGACCGTCGCGAACCGCCCCGATGTGGTTCACGTTCAGCTCGATCCGCATGACCAGTTTCTCTTCGCCGGCCGCCAGCGCCGTGCCGAACGAGGCGACCGTCTCGCACAGGGCCGCCGTGGCACCGCCGTGGAGGAGTCCGTAAGGCTGGGTGTTCCCCTTCACGGGGATGCGCGCCACGACATGATCGGGACCGCTCTCCACGAACTCGAGGCCGAGTGTCTGCATCAGGGTCCCGAGCGATCATCCTCGTGGGATTGAATCCATAGGCCGCGGATACTAACGCGCGACGCCGTAGCTTTTCGTTTGGAATCGGACGGAGCGGGAAGACCCCCTAGCCGCCGGCAGCCTTGATGACCAACTCGGTGGCTCCTCCCACGACCAGCCCTGCCAGGATCCCCCACACGGTCATGTCCCAGGCTGCGAGCCGCCGCCCCATGTTGAGCAGCTCGGCAACGACGTAGACGATGGCGCCCCCAGCCAGAGCCAGGAAGGCCACCGACACGTACTCGTTGTGAAAGCTGACCCCCACCACCGTGCCGAGGAACGTGGGACCACCCGCCACCACCCCTGCTACGACCAGGTATCGCCATGACGCCCGCACCCCTCCCGCCGCCAGCGGGCCGATGATCCCGAAGCCCTCGGTGGCGTTGTGGAGTGCGAATCCGACCACCAGAAGCAGCGCCAGGTCGGCGTTTCCCGCCTTGGCAGTCTGGCCGATGGCCAGGCCTTCCGAGAAGTTGTGCAGGCCGATCCCGGCAGCGATCGACATCCCCAGGCCGAGAGCCGTCCTGGCCGAGTCGGCATGGGCCGCTTCGGCCTCGGCCATAGCCATGGCCCCCGGTCCGATGCTCGGGACGATGCGCCTCGAACGCTGATACTTGACCAGATACAGCAGGCTCAACATGCCGGCCGCCCAGCCTCCCACGAACAGCAACCCGAACCCGAAGATCCGCCCCCACGCCGCTTCGCCTTCGTGGAGGTGCTCCACCGCCTCCTCGACCGGCTCGAAGGCGCCGTGGAAGATCTCGAACAGCAGGAACAGGAGGATGCCGGCCGAAGCGGCGTTGAGAAAGGACCTCAGGCGGGGAGCGGGGTTCCGCAGCCGGCCCAGTGGAAGTCCGAGGAAGATCGTGACTCCGGCGATCCCGCCGAGCAGAATGGTCTGGGCCGTGCTCACTGGGCTCCTAGGGCGCGCTGATCGTCAGGCATTTCCGAAGTTGGTTTCATTCCCCGAACCGCAGAAATCCTATCAGAACACTTGGATTTACCTCCCCCGGGGTTCGAGGGCTCAAGCAGCGAGGCGACGCCGAGCGTAGCCCCCGACCAGAGGCGCGTCAGTGCCCGCGTCTAGAATCGAGTGGTGGCTGACGATCCCGCGACCAACGGCGACGTCGAGCATCGCAAGCGGATCTTCCTCCTCGACGGACACAGCCTCTCCTACCGGGCCTTCTTCGCCCTGCCCACCTCGTTGGCCACGACCAGCGGGCAGATCACCAACGCCGTCTATGGGTTCACGTCCATGCTCATCAAGCTCCTGGCCGAAGACAAACCCGACCTCATCGCGGTCGCCTTCGACAAGGGAAGGCCTACCGTCCGGCTGGAGCAGTACGCGGACTACAAGGCCGGTAGGACCGAGGCCCCGGACGAGTTTCGCCAGCAGCTCGGGCTGATCCGTGAGGTGCTGGAGACGCTGCGGATCCCCATCGTCGAGGTCGAGGGGCATGAGGCCGACGACGCCCTCGCCACACTGGCCTGCCGGGCTGCCCAGAAGGGCATGGAGGCGGTGATCGTCACGGCCGACCGGGACTTCTTCCAATTGGTCCGGCCGGGCATCGAAGTGATGTTCAACCGCAGGGGAATCTCCGACATCGTGACCTACGACGTGAAGGCGGTGACCGACCGCTTCGGACTGCCCCCGGAGAAGTACCTCGACTACGTGGCCCTGAAGGGCGACCCCAGCGACAACATCCCCGGTATCCCCGGCGTCGGGGAGAAGACGGCGTCGAAGCTCGTCCAGGACTTCGGGAGCGTGGAGGCATTGCTGGACCACACCGACCAGGTGAAAGGAAGGCTGCGCCAGGCTATCGCCGACGCGGGCCAGGACCTGGTGCGCAACAAGGAGCTGGCCCGCCTGGTCTGCGACCTCGACCTCGAAATCGATCCACAGGATTGCCTCATGGGGGAGTGGGACCAGGATGCGCTCCGCCGCCTGTTCAATTCCCTCGAGTTCCGCACGCTCCTGGAGCGCCTGGAGGACGTGGAACGAACGGCAAAGCCCAAGGTCGAAGCGGCCCAGCTGGACGTGCGGACGGCCACCCTGGATGAGCTGGCCCGATTGCTGGAGGGATCGGGACCCAAGGCGGTGTATCCGTACTTCGAACAGGAGCTCCGGGGCCTGGCGGTCTCTCCGGGGGGTGGCCAGGCTGTCTTCGCTCCGTTCGAGGGCCTCCCGCCGGACGTGTCCCGGTGGATGGGGGACCCAGCCGCGGCCAAGTGGGTACACGACGCCAAGGACTTCCAGACCATCCTGTTGCGCTCTGGGCTGTCTCTGGAGGGAGTGACCTTCGACGCGCTCCTTGCCGGCTACCTCCTCGACCCCGCCGAGGCGTCGTACCCGCTCGAGGAGCTGGGCCGGAAATACCTCGGCCTGGACGTCCTCGGGGAGATCGAAGGAGAGGAAGAGGGTCAGCTGTTCTCCGATCCCTCGAAGCGCATCGGCGGGTCGGCGGCGGCGGTCGGTCTTCTGGCGCCCGTCCTCGAGGAGAGGATCGACCGGGCGGGGCTTCGGCGACTGCTCGAAGATGTGGAGATGCCGCTGTCGGCAGTCCTGGCGCGGGTGCAGGCCGCCGGCGTGCGAATCGACGTCGACTACCTGAATGAGATGTCCGAGAGCCTGGGCGACCGCATGGCCACGATCGAGAAGGAGATCTATCGGCACGCGGGTGAGGAGTTCAACATCGGCTCTCCACCCCAGCTCGCCGTGATCCTGTACGAGAAACTGGGTCTCCCGGTCTTGAAACGAACCATCAAGGGCCGAGCCCCCTCCACTGACGCGGACGTGTTGGAGAAGCTCAGAGACCAGCACCCCATCGTGGAGGCCCTCCTCCAGTACCGCGAGCTGTCCAAGCTCAAGTCCACGTATCTCGACGCGTTGCCCCCGCTGGTGAACCCGAAGACCCGGCGGATCCACACCACCTACAACCAGGTCGGCGCGGCCACGGGCCGGCTCTCCAGCGTCAACCCCAACCTCCAGAACATCCCCGTCCGGGGGGAGCTGGGACGGCAGATCCGACGGGCGTTCATTCCGGGAGCGGATGACCGGGTCCTGCTGGTCGCCGATTATTCCCAGATCGAGCTGCGCGTCATGGCTCACTTGTCCGGGGACGAGGCGATGGCGGAGGCGTTCGCAGCGGGCAAGGACTTCCACGCGGCAACGGCGGCCAAGGTGTTCGGCGTCCCGGAGGAAGAGGTCGACGGGGCCATGCGCGGCCGCGTCAAGCAGATCAACTATGGACTGCCGTACGGGATGAACGCCTTCGGCCTGGCCAGTCGCATCGGGATCGCCGCGGACGAAGCAGCCGAGTTCATCGAGGCTTACTTCGCCCAGTTCCCCAGGATCCGCGACTTCCTGGACAGGCAGGTGGCCAAGGCCTCCGCGGAGGGCTTCACGGAGACGATCCTGGGACGCCGCCGCTATCTCCCCGAATTGCAGGCCGCCAACCCACGTGTGCGTGACATGGGCAGGCGGATGGCCCTCAACGCGCCCATCCAGGGGGGAGCGGCGGACATCTTGAAGCTTGCGATGATCAAGGTGGACGCGGAGCTGGCCAGGTCAGGGCTCGACTGCACCATGGTCCTCACCGTCCACGACGAGCTGGTGTTCGACGTGGCCGAGCGAGACCGTGAGGCGGCGGGAATCCTGGTGAAGAGAGCGATGGAGGAGGCCTACCCGCTGACGGTTCCCCTGAAGGCCGACATCGGGTGGGGCAAGGACTGGTCTCAGGCCGCCCCCGCCGGCCACTGATAACTCTCCCCGGCACTTCCTGAAGTACCCATCCCGCAGGGAAATACCGGAGCTGACGATGAGGACTTTGCCATCTGAGCCGAATCAACCTTGGTGCCGATGATCGACTCATGGACGGAACGGGGTTCACTGGTGGCGCCCGGCCGCAATCATCGCGACCGTTGGCGTCTCAACAGAAGAATCGCCTCGCTCGAGCTTCACTGTGGTTCGCGGCGATCGCGACGCTGGCCTCACCGCTCATCGGATGGCTGTGGCAGGATCCCCTCCTCGCGTTTGCGGTAGGTCCATTCCTCGGCTTTGTGGCGGCTGTCCTTGGCGCGGTCGCTCTCGTCCTTCCTCGATCGAGGAGATCGGAGCGGGGCAAAGCGCTCGTGGGACTAATCTTCGGCCTGGCGATCCTCGGCGCCGGCATCGCGTTCTGGATCTACCTGATCAACGGGCTCCGCGACCTTACATTCTGAACTGGGCCCCCGCCTCTGGATCTGGTTCTCCCTGCTGACGAACGGGCCTCTCTTTCGAGCTCTGGATCGGATTCTTGTCCACAATGCAACGTGTGCGTTGACGTGCAGCTATGCTCGCCACTACACTGGTTTGGCGCTCGGGCGCAACTCGTTCCGCATCATTCATTGCCCCTTTCCAAAGCGGCTTCTTGGTGGTGGAACGAAGCCCGGAAGCAGGAAAGGAGAGGATCGGGCATCGAAAGCACGGATCGGTCGGTGGCTCAGGACGACCTGACTCCAGAGGAGCTGGTCAAGGCCATCGAAGACAGCTTGAAGGACTTCAAGGACGGCGACCTCGTCGAGGGCACCGTGGTCAAGGTGGACCGCGACGAGGTCCTCCTGGACATCGGGTACAAGTCCGAAGGGGTCATCCCGGCAAAGGAACTGTCCATCCGCCAGGACGTCGACCCGTCCGAGGTCGTCAAGGTGGGCGATCACTTCGAGGCCCTTGTCCTGCAGAAGGAGGACAAGGAAGGCCGGCTCATCCTCTCCAAGAAGCGGGCCCAGTACGAGCGGGCCTGGAGCCGCATCGAGGACATCATGCGCCGGGGCGAGACAATCAAGGGCCCCGTCATCGAGGTCGTCAAGGGCGGGCTCATCCTGGATATCGGGCTTCGCGGATTCCTCCCGGCTTCGCTGGTGGAACTTCGCCGGGTGCGTGATCTCCATCCCTACGTGGGGCAGGAGCTCGAGTGCAAGATCATCGAGCTCGACCGCAATCGCAACAACGTGGTCTTGTCGCGCCGGGCTTTCCTGGAGGAGTCACAGAGCGAGGGGCGCAAGAAGTTCCTGGAAAGCCTGCGCAAGGGCGAACGGCGCCACGGCGTCGTGTCGTCCATCGTGAACTTCGGCGCCTTCGTCGACATCGGCGGGGGCGTGGACGGGCTGGTCCACGTGTCCGAGCTTTCGTGGAAGCACGTCGACCACCCGAGCGAGGTCGTCTCGGTGGGCCAGGAGGTCGACGTCGAAGTACTCGACGTTGACCTGGATCGGGAACGGGTCTCCCTCTCGTTGAAGGCGACCCAGGAGGACCCCTGGCGGGAGTTCGAGCGCGAGCATCAGACCGGCGAGGTCATCTCCGGTCAGGTGACCAAGCTGGTGCCGTTCGGAGCCTTCGTCCGCGTGGGCGAGGGGATCGAGGGCCTTGTGCATATTTCCGAGCTGTCCGACCAGCACGTGGAGTCCCCCGAGCAGGTCGTCCAGGTGGGCGAGCAGATCCGGGTCAAGGTTGTCGACGTCGACGTGTCTCGCCGCAGGATCAGCCTCTCCACCCGCCGGGTCGCCGAGGAGCCCGAGGTCCTTCCCGAGCCCGAAGTGCAGGCCGAGCCTACCGCTCAGGTTGTCGCCGAAGTCGCCCCCGAGCCTTCCGCTGATACGCGGGAAGCGCTGGCCGCGGCCCAGGCGAGTGGGGACGAATCCACGCAGGAAGCCTTCGAGGCCACGATTGAGCCCGAGCCCGAGGCTCCCGAAGAAGCGGCCGTGCATCAGGTTCCCGAGGCCGAGGCACCCGAGGAGCCCGCCGCGACGCCAGGGGAAGCCGCGACGCCAGAGGAAGAAGAGGACATCTCCCTCGAAGCCATCGTGGAGGAGCTCAAGCGCCGCGAAGGCCGCGGGTAGGCCCGCCCTCCGCAAGCACACCTCGTCCCTTCGCCGAACGCTTCGGCGGGGCTGCTCGCCGCCCCGATACGATCGGCCCATGCTGCTCGTAGGGCTTACCGGTGGGATCGGATCAGGGAAGTCGACGGTGGCCGGGATGCTCGAGAGGCGCGGCGCCGTGGTCGTCGATGCGGATGATCTCGCTCGCCGGGCAGTGGAGCCTGGAACGGTTGGCCACACGCGTGTCATCGAGGCGTTCGGTCGTGAGATGCTCGGCCGAGACGGCCAGATCGATCGGGACCGACTGGCCCGGCTGGTGTTCTCCGATCCCGAAGCCAGGCGCAAACTCGAATCCCTCGTCCACCCGGAGGTAGCTCGCCTGTTCTCAGAGATGGTCGAGGCGTACCGCGACACCGATCGGATCGTGGTCTACGTCGTGCCGCTCCTGGTGGAGCGATCGCTGCAGACCGCCTTCGACGTGGTCGTGGCGATCTCGGCGTCCCCGGAGACTCGGAAGGCGCGGCTGGGGGCCGACCGCGGGATGAGGCCGGAGGACGTCCAGAACAGGATGTCGGCCCAGCTCTCCGACGACGAGCGAGAGCGGGCAGCGCACTTCGTCATCGCGAATGACGGAACCCTCGAGGAGCTCGAGCGCGTCGTCGACAATCTCTGGAGCGAGTTCCTGCGACGGGGAGAAGCGCAGGGATAAGTATCATCGGCTCGTGCCGTACCGAGCCGTGTTTTTCGACGCAGGCGAGACGCTCGTGTACCCCCATCCCTCGTTCCCCGAGCTGCTGGCCCAGGTCCTGGGCCAGGAGGGACACCCGGTCGATCCGGCCGACATCCGGGAGAAGGTGCACGTGGTCTCCTCGATCTTCACGGAGGCCGCCCGGCGTGGCGAGCTCTGGTCGACGTCTCGCCGGCGGTCGCAGCGATTCTGGGCCAGGGTCTACTCGACCTTGCTCGCAGAGCTGGGGTTGCCCTTCGGGGACGGATTGAAGAAGGCCGTCTACGACACCTTCACCAACCTGGCGAACTATCGCCTCTTCCCCGACGTGCTCTGGACGCTCGAGCGACTCCGGGCAGCCGGGCTGACACTCGGGGTGGTCTCCAACTTCGAGGAGTGGCTGGAGCGGCTCCTGGAGTCACTCGGGGTGACCAGATTCTTCGACGTTCGGGTGATCTCCGGCGTCGAGGGCGTGGAGAAGCCCGATCACCGCATCTTCCGCCTGGCGTTGGAGCGCACAGGCAGGATTCCGGAGGAATCGGTCTACGTGGGGGACAGCCCGTCCTTCGATATCGAACCCGCTCGGGCTGTGGGGATGTTCGCCGTCCTGCTGGACCGGCGAGGGCGGCATCCGGATCACCGGGGCGTCCGGATCACGACTCTCGAGGAGCTGCCACGGGCCATCGGAGTGGCGGCATGACGGCGGAGCGCGAGTTCACGGAAGAGGAAGCGAACCACCTCCTGCCGGCGCTCTCCGAATCCCTCCGGCAGATCCAGCAGGCCCGAGAGATCATCCTCGCGGGCGCTGAGCACATCCGCCGCTCAGCGTCCCTTGACGGCGGGGGACAGGTCAGCCAGGAGTACTGGAACACCCTCCAGCAGATGCGAAGGCACCTGGAAGCGCTCGCCGAGCAGGACATCATCCTTCGTGACGCCGACTCGGGGCTGGTGGACTTCCCGTCACGCCGGGAGGGGCGTGACGTGTTCCTGTGTTGGAGGCTGGGCGAGGAGCGGGTGGAGTACTGGCATCCGCCCGAGACCGGCTTCAGCGGCCGCCGCCGCCTGTGACGCGCTTCGTGAGGCTGGCGGTGGCGAGACCGCCTCCCTCCTGAGAGACTTCGGCCCATGGAAGGAACCGCCATCGTGATGGAAGGGCTGCGCAAGTCCTACGGCAGTGTGGAAGCTGTCCGGGGAATCGACCTGACGGTGCGGGAGGGGGAGGTGTTCGCGCTCCTCGGCCCCAACGGGGCAGGCAAGACGACCACTGTCGAGATCCTGGAGGGCTACCGGAGCCGGGACGCCGGTGAGGTGTCGGTCCTCGGCCAGGATCCGGCGAAAGGCGGCCGCTCGCTCAAATCACAGATCGGAATCGTCCTGCAGTCAACGGGCATCGATCCATACCTGACGGTCGCGGAAACGATCGAGCTGTACCGGGCAGCCTATCCGAGCCCCCGCCCTCTCGACGAGATCATCGAGCTGGTCGGCCTCAAGCAGAAGCGCAACGCACGGGTGAGCAAGCTCTCCGGAGGCCAGCAGCGGCGTCTCGACGTGGCCGTGGCGCTGGCCGGCGACCCCACGCTCCTGTTCCTGGACGAACCCACCACGGGATTCGATCCCTCTGCTCGACGGAACGCCTGGCAGGTGGTGAAGAACCTCGCCACGCTGGGCAAGACGGTGTTCCTCACCACGCACTACATGGATGAGGCGCAATATCTGGCCGCCGAGGTGGCCATCATCGCCGGGGGACTCATCGTGGCCCAGGGACCCCCCGCCAGCCTGGCCGGACGGGACACCGCGGCGACCAGGGTCCGGTTCCGGCTGCCCGTCGGGGCGAACCTCCCGGAGAGCATCGAGAACGTGGCCACGGAGAGCAACGGCCTCGTCGAGATCAGCACGACAGATCCCACCCACACCCTCCACGAGCTGACGGGGTGGGCCCTCGAGCAGCGCATCGGGTTGGAGGCGCTGGAGGTCACCCGCCCCAGCCTGGAGGACGTATATCTGGAGATCACGCGCTCGGCCGAAGGGGAAGCGGTCGCCGGTGACTGACGTCGGGCTCGCTTTGAAGCAGGTCCGCTACACGAACAAGGCGTTCTGGCGCAACCCTGCATCCGCCTTCTTCACGTTCGTCTTCCCGCTCATGTTCCTGGTCATCTTCACCGTCCTGTTCGGCAATTCGGACACATGCATCGGGCCGGTGGTGGCGGGCCGTGGTTGCGCGGGCCAGACGGTCTCGACATCGACGTTCTACGTGGCCAGCATCTCCGCCTTCGCGGTGATCACGGCCTGCTATACCAACATCGCCATCAGCATGACGTTCTCTCGCGACTCCGGGGTGCTCAAGCGGATCCGAGGTACACCACTGCCATCCTGGGCCTACCTTTTCGGGCGCATCGCCCATGCCGTGTTCGTGGCCATCCTGCTCGTGGCCATCTGCGCTGCCTTCGGCCGGCTCTTCTACGACGCCCGCCTGCCAATCTCCACGATCGGCCCGTTTCTCCTGACGCTGGTGGTGGGAGCCGCGAGCTTCTGCACGCTCGGGCTGGCGATCACATCGGTCATCCCGAACGCCGATGCATCGCCGGCGGTGGTCAACGCCTCGATCCTCCCCTTGCTGTTCATCTCGGATGTCTTCATCCCGCTGGAGAACCCGCCGGCCTGGCTCGACATCACGGCCAAGATCTTTCCCGTGAAGCACTTCGTGGCGGGCATGCTGGCCTCGTACTTCCCCCTGCCCGGCCAGTCCTCCATCAAGGGCGGCGACATGCTGATCGTGGGGGCGTGGGGCCTGGCCGGGCTGCTCCTGGCCATCCGGTACTTCTCATGGGAACCGCGACGGTAGCTCCCTTCTTCGACCAGCTGTAAGCTCCCGGCCCCAAACAGTGGGACGTGGGGGGTCAGCGAGATCACCATCACCTCCGAGCGCGATCAGGCGGTGGACTTCAGCGAGCCCTACTTCACGGCCAACCAGGGCCTCACCGTTCGGGCCGACAGCAAGTACGCCAACGTCACCAGCACGGACCAACTGCTCGATGCGAAGTTCGGTGTGGAGGCGGGAACCACTGGGTACGACTACGTCAGGCAACACGTCAAGCCACACACGAAGGTCAGTCAGTTCGACACGACGGACGTCACCGCCCAAGCCCTGAAAACGGGCACCATCGACGTCCAGGTGATCGATGTCCCCATCGCCATCGGGATCCGAGACCAGTCGAAGGTCCCCCTGAAGGTGATCGGGCAGTTCATAACCAACGAGAACTACGGACTGGCGATGGAGGAGGGAAGCGCTCTCAAGCAATGTGTCGATCAGGCCATCAAGGACCTGAAGTCCGGTGGGCAGCTCGACCAGTTCCAGGAGAAGTACTTTCCGGGGAGCACGGACCTGCCGGTGTTCCAAGGGACCGTCTGACGCCGAGCGCTTGAGGGGTTTGTCCGGGGAGGGTTGGCGTTGAGCATCCAGCCCTCCTCGGCCCCGACGCCCGCTATCCCGGGGATTCCGGGTCCGCCGATTCGGCGGCGGATGATGAGAACCGAGAAGCGAGGGCTGGCCATCGCTGCCGCCAGCTCCGTCGTCGTGCTCGGAATTCTGGTGGCTGTGGCTGTGATCGCTCCGGGTTCTTTCTGA
>DASXTW010000200.1:0-30057 GCA_036505215.1 Actinomycetota bacterium
CGTCGCCACAGCCCCGTGCTCGTTCTCCATCCGGGACCGGAGACCGGCCCACATCGACTGCATCTTCACGTACATGCCCAGAAGCACTTCTTCACCCCCTTCAACCATCACCGTGCCGCTCGCTCAGTCGTCAGGCGCTCCAGAAGGGACGCACCGGCTCCGCGGCGAGATCGTTCTCAGATCTTCTCCTCCAACCTTTAATTCAGGACCGCTTCGTCGGCCCCTCATTCCCCGCCTCGGACGGGGAAAGAGCGGCCGACGAGGCCGCTCTAGCAGAGCGTCAGCAGGAGTTGGTCAGGTTGTCGATGCTGCTACTGGCGCAGTTGAACTTGTCGTTGATCGCGGCCGCAAGAACCGCAGCGCCGGCAATGATCGCGATGGCGATCAGGACCAGGAGCACGACATACTCCGTCGCCACCGCTCCATCCTCGTCCTCCATCCGGGACCGGAGGCCGGCCAGCGTCGTCTGCAACTTCACGAACAGACCGAGAAGCACTTGTCACCCCCCTTCGCTCTCTACCAGCGAGGAACGCCCTCCGGCGCCCTTCCCACGCGTGCTAGATTGACTGGCCGAGCGTAGGGGGGTCGAGCAGGTTGGACCATTCCGACTTCCCCGGAGGAGCCGTACGTAGTTCTACGTACAGCCATAAGCCCCCTGAATTGCTGGCGCTGGGAGCGATCGGCTGATTGACCGGCCTCCTACCATGGCTTGGTGAACATCCAGGCACAGGCAACGCCCCGAGAAGCCAGCTCTCCTTCCAGGTGGAGCATGACCCTCCCCCAACTGTGGGCACTGGTCGCTGTCGTTCTGCCGATGGTCGTCGTCGTCGGCTATCTCAGCACCGTCGACCTCGCGTACCACATTCGAGCAGGCGACTTCATGCTCAGTTCCCAATCCCTGCTCCGAACCGATACGTTTTCGTTCACCTCAAACGGGAGTTCCTGGCTCAATCAGCAGTGGGGCGCCCAGATCGTGCTCTCGTTGGTCTTCAAAGGGCTTGGATGGGCCGGTCTGGCCCTGGTCCATGCCGCCTTGGTAGGCACGATCTTCGTGTTCGTGTATCTCGCGTGCAGGGCGAAGGGTGCCCCCGCTCGGATCTCAGCGTGGGTGTCTCTGGCGGCCTTCGCGGCGTCGCTGGTGAATCTCTCCTTGCGTCCACAGCTTCTGGGCATGGCGCTCTTCGCCCTCACCCTCTGGCTTGTAGTGGACCGAAAGGGACACCCTGGCCGGTTCCTGGCAATACCGGTCGCGGTCGTCGTCTGGGCGAACGTCCACGGGAGCTTCTTCCTTGGACCGCTGCTCGTCCTATTGGCCTGGGTCGAAGACCGCCATGAGGGACGCTTGGCCACGAGGACGTTGTTGGTGGGTGCCGCTTCGGTGGCGGCAACCCTCGTCAACCCCTTCGGGCCTCGTGTGTGGAGCTACGTGAGCAGTCTCTCCAGGAACTCCGACATAACTGCACACGTAACCGAGTGGCAGGCACCAAGCATCCGGGGCCCGGGGGGGGCTCTCTTCTTCCTCTCGGTGGCGGCAGTCGCCACTCTCCTGGCCCGGAGGGAGGGGCTCGTGCCATGGACCACCATCATCTGGCTGGGAGCGTTCTTCCTCATCGCATTGACCGCGATTCGAGGTACGGCCTGGTGGGCCATGGCCGCGGCCCCCGCCGTCGTCGGCCTTGTCGGGAACCGGAGGAGTCGCCGCAGGGACCTGCCCGCGTCGGCTCTCAACACTGCGATCGCGTTCCTTCTCGTGATTCCCGGCCTGGCGCTGTTTCCCTGGTCCTTGGTGGGAACGCCCGCCGATTCACCCGGCAAACGAGTCCCCGGTGCACCCGTCGGCCTAACCATGGAAATACGACGAGTGGCCGAGCCGGGAGACCGGATCTTCAACGCACAGGTCTGGGGTTCTTGGTTTGAGTTCGCCCTGCCGAGCAATCCAGTCTTCGTGGACTCGCGAATCGAACTCTTCTCTCACGCCATCTGGAAGCAGTACCGGGCGGTGTCAAACGGTCGGCAGGGCTGGCAGGCGATCCTGGACCGATGGAGGGTCCGAGTTGTGGCGATCTCGCCCGGCCAGCAAGAAGGCCTCATCCCCCTCATCCGCCGAGACCGGGGTTGGACCCTCGTATACGAGGACGACTACGGTCTGATCTTCCTCAGGCGCTGACCGGATCCCCAGCAATTGAGTGTAACGATCAACCCATGCACAACGGCTTGTCAGTAGAGCGGGTGCCGAGCCAGGAGGGACACTTTCCCGCTCCCAGGTGGACCGCCAAAACGGTGGGGCAACATTCCTTGGTCTTCTTGATGTACGTGGCAGCCTCGCTCCTACTGTTCGGGGCCCCGATCCTGCGAGATCCACTCCACACCTACCTTGGGATCGGGCTCGAAAACGTCCACGCAGGCTACACGGACCCGTCCTTCTACATGTGGAACTTCGTTTGGTGGCCCCATGCGATCGCTCACGGATTAAATCCGCTGGTTTCGCACGCAGCATGGGCACCCGACGGGTTCAGCCTGGCTGCCGCCCAGACGGCCCCCGGGCTGAGCCTGGTGATGTCACCGATCACTCTGGGTCTCGGTCCCATCGCAGCCTACAACGTGGTGATGCTTCTGGCTCCCGCCCTCGGAGCTTGGGCGGCCTATCTCCTGTGCCGCCGGGTCACTGGGTCATTCTGGCCTTCCCTTGCTGGAGGCTACTTTTTCGGGTTCTCCAGCTATGAACTTGGCCACCTGACCGATCATCCGAACCTCGCCCTCACCTTCTTGGTGCCGCTCGCCGTCTACCTGGTCGTCAGACGCCTTGATGGAAGCCTGGAGCACCGAACATTCGTTGCCCTCCTGACTATCTTGCTGGTCCTTCAGTTCTCCATCTCACCGGAGATCTTTCTGACCATGGCGTTGTTCGGGCTGGTGGTGGGGGGAATCGCGACGTGGATGTATCGCAGAGAGCATCCAGGGAAAGCGCCTGACGCGCTTCCTGCGCTGGTCCGCGGTACTGTGGTCGCCTACGGCTTGACTGCGTTACTGGTGGCTCCGTACATCGCATACGCGATCTCGCACGGCTTGCCTCGACTTCCGTCATCATGGCCATTCGTCTACACGGCCGACCTTGCGAACATCGTCGTGCCGACCCGGCTGCATCGATTCGGTGGAAGCCTCGTGGGGCCTCTCTCTGATCGGTTCCGTGCTCCGATCGATGAGTCAGCAGCCTACCTCGGACCGCTTCTGATCATCGTGGCGCTATTCGTCCTGCAGCGTTCACGGATATTTCTGCACCGAGTTCTCGTCTGGTCGCTTGCTGCGATCGGCCTCGCGTCGCTGGGACCCACGTTGACGGTGGCCGGTACTCGCATCGTGGCGTTGCCCTGGACCATCTTCGCCGTCGCTCCGATAGTGAAGTTGGCCCTGCCAGCCCGTTTTGTGGTGTATGCGTGGCTCATCCTTTCGGTGATCGTTGCGCTCTGGTTGGTTGCGCCGAGTAGGCGGAGATCGACGAAGTGGGCCCTGGTGGTGGCGAGCGCCGTCCTGCTCCTTCCCAATACCTCACCTCCGTTTTGGCGGAACACGCCTCCCGTGCCGAAGTTCTTCTCCAGCGGCGTCTACCGCCAACACCTGGGGCCCCGAGAAAACGCTTTGATCATTCCCTACGGAGGCATCAGTTTCTCCATGCTGTGGCAGGCCACAACTGGAATGTGGTTCTCCATGCCGGAAGGTCGTCTGTGTCCGATGCCGCCAAGTTTCCAGACATGGCCAATCGTGCGAACGCTTCGGGGCGGTCCGCTCACGGCGACATATGGAAAAGACCTCGAGCAGTTCCTGGCGGCGAAGCGGGTCAAGAAGATCGTCGTGATCGAAGGGAGCTCGGGGCCCTGGCTGCCACTTTTCTCTAGCCTTGGGGTCGAGCCACAGCGGGTTGCAGATGTCCTCGTCTACGAGGTCCCGAGCCGGATCCTGACAGCTCGGCTGGACGCCGGTCCAAGACCCATCTTGAAAGAGCTACGGGGCAAGTGTGGGTAGTGCCCTCGAGGCGCAATCGGACAGCGATCTGCTTATTCAGAGTCGCTCCTCCTGGGAAGTGGCTTGGACTGACCACGTCGGGGTTCTTATGGTGAACGCTCGCGATGCGGCCGCACAGCGTCGTGGTAGGGATCACGCGATATGAGGAGGGGAAGAGCAAGGAACAGGGGAAGGAAGCAACGGTATCACCGGCGCGGACCGGATCGGATTACCTGAAGCCCGCCGTCCGAGGCTATTCCCGCGCGCCCATGGTGATGATGCCCGACCGAGCGGCTGCGGCGATCGCCCCAACGCGGCTGTCCGCTCCCAGCTTTCGGTAGATGCGGAACAGGTGGGTGGTTACTGTCCGCTCCCGCACGCCGAGCCGGGACCCGATCTGCCGCGACGTGAGCCCCTCGGCAGCGACCGTCAGGATCTCCCGCTCCCGCCCTGTCAATACCGCGGCTCTGTCCCGGTGGCGACCGATGCCGTCGGCGATCGGGGCCATCCAGTCCGGCGGCAGCCCCTCGAGGACCATCTCCCGCCGGGCCCCCCTCCTGATGGCGTGCAGGAAGTCCCCCGGCCGCGCGGTCTTATCCACAAAGCCGTCGGCTCCGAAGAACAAGGCCCTCGAGATCGAGATGGCATCGGAGTTCGCGCCGCATGCGATGACCGGGATGGACGGGAACGACTCCCGGATCTCCCGGATCAGCCAGTACCCGTCGCGCTGGCCCCCCAGGTTCAGCCCGACGAGCGCCAAGAGACCGGCCCGGCGGGCAAGAACTCTCAGCGTCTCCAGCGCCTCGTCGGCAGTGGCGGCCTCGCCGACCACGGTGAGGTCGGGCTCGCCGCAGATGAGAAGGCGAAGACCGCTCCGCACCACCGACAGCGGATCGACCAACACTACGTTCACTACGGGCAGGGAAGGCCGGGCCGAACCCCCCCGGTCAATTCGGTTTTTCATGTAAGGGAGGTATGTAGGATGAGTGATTCAGGCCCTCCCCACCATGGGGGAAACCACGTAGGCCAAAAGAACTAGCCCGGCGAGGGGCTTACGCTTTACTGCCTGCCGCGCTCTTGCTGATCGCCCGGCTTGGTGATGAGATCCACCAACCCGAGGCCGGCGGCACGATACAAGGCCTGGACGCGCGTACGTACATCGAGCTTCTCGTAGATGTTTCCGATGTGGCTCTCGACGGTCCGGGCCGAGAGGCCGAGCCGTTTGGCGATCTGTCTGGTCGAGAGCCCCTCGGCCAGCACGGCCAGGACCTGCCGCTCCCTTGGCGTGAGCCGGGCCAGAGCCCTGGCCGTCTCCCGCGCCCTCTTGGCGAACTCCCCGAGCTGGACCTGAGCCTGGCGCTCCAGCTCCTTGCTGAACACGAGCTCGCCCCTGGCCACCGCCTCGATGGCGTCGGCGATCTCGTCGACCGACGCCGTCTTCTCCACGTATCCGCTGACGCCGAGGCGCAACGCCTCGAACACGGCGGTCTTTTCGTCCGTAGCCGTGAGCACGAGGATGCGCGCGGTCGAGTCCTCGAGTGCCAGCCGCCCGACCACCTCCAGGCCGCTAATGCCGGGGAGTATGAGGTCCAGCACGATGACGTCGGGCCGGAGGCTGGCGGCCAACTCGAGGGCTTCGTTGCCATTCCCTGCCTCGCCCACCACGGCCAGCCCATTCCGCTCGTCGCACGCCAGGCGGACCATCGTCCGCACCATGGGATGGTCGTCCACGACCAGGACGCGAACGCCCTGTTGGTCACCGGTGGGCATCACATCAAGCATGGATGCCACGGAGAGTAGCCGGAAGGCAGCGGCAGTGGAAGCGCCTAAGGGCTGAATCTGCCCGCCTCCGGGAACACCCTCGAGGCGGCCGCCTTCAGGCCGCGAGCGACCGGCGTGTCGGGCATCAGTTCGGGTTCGACCGGGATGTTCATGCACAGGATGCCCGGCGAGTCGAACTCGGCCCGGGCCCCCAGCCCTTCGAGCAACTTCCGCATGGGCACGTTCTCCTCCAGGACGTAGGCGCGGAACGTGAAGATGCCGGCGGCGAGCCCGGCAGCGCTCAGCAACCCGAGCAGAAAAGTGCCCAATCCCCGCTGCTGATACTGGTCCACGACCGTGACCGCGGCCTCGGCCACCTCCGGTTCGCTCCGGAGACGGATGTACCGGGCGACCCCGATGCCTTTGTCGGGACGGTCGGCTCGAACCGCCCCCCAGGCGAAGTGGTCCCAGTAGTCGAGGTGCGTCAGGTAGTCGAGATCGCGCTCGGTGAGCATGGAGGTCGGCACCAGGAACCTGCGGCGTCGGGACTCCTTCGACAGGCTGAGGAAGCCTTGCCGGATCAGGTTCCTGTCGCCCGGCCCGATGGGGCGGACGGTCACCGGGGTACCGTCCCGGAGCGTGGCCTCGACCCGGTCCGTGGACAGCCGAGCGAGGACGCCCAGGCGCATCGTCGGGATTCCTATCCGCGGTCCAGCAGCCGAGCTTTCTGCGCCTCGAACTCCTGGTCGCTGATCACGCCCTCGTCTCGGAGGCGGTCGAGCTTGGCCAGCTCGTCGGCGGTCGACGCGGGCCTGGCCGGTGGTGCCTGCATCCGGCGAAGGTTCGCCTCGTTCATCTCGTAGATGGTCTTCTGGACCGCCTCAGGCCGGCGGATGTTGGTGAACGTCTCCTGGCCGAACTCACCCGCCGACTCCAGCACGAGATCCCCCGCTCCGATCATCCTCTCGAACACGCCCTGGCTGAAGCGCACGTCGCTGACGTTCTCCAGCGGGATCTCCATGGAACGCTTGGCGAACCACCCGGAACGATGGACCACCCGGTCCGTGGTGACGACGAAGTGGGACGTGGCCCACGCAACGATCTTGGGCAGCGCACTGACGAGGATCAGAGCGGCCCCCACCGCAACAACCAGCCACCGAACCCACGTGGACCAGGCATCGGGCATGTAGGCGAGGATCAGCGCCACCCCTGCCACGTCGAGTGCGATCTCGGTCAACGGCCAGACCAGGGCGATCCAGTGGGGCCGGAGGTCGAGGACCAGATCCTCGCCCGCTGAGAGGAGCCTTCGAGGGAACGTCATGGCGCGGACGCTACCCCGGCGGCCTGCGGCGGGGCAACCATGCCGGAAAGGCGATCAGTCCAGATGGGCGATCTCGCCGAATCGGACCGGCTCCTGGCCCTTGGCGGTCTGGACGATCAACTCCCCGAAGTATCCGATCGCCGCCGCGCGGCCCGTGATGGTCACGCGCGACGTGGTCATCGCCCGCACGAATCGCCCGATCGTGTCGCAGACGTCCACATAGGTATCGAGTATCTGCGTTCGAATTCCGGGATCGGATGTTTCGCACAGAGGCTTCAGGTGAGTGAGGTAGGCGGTCAGGAGGGCGGCAGGCTCGGGGCGTCCTTCCTCCATGGAGACGCTCGTGGCCGCCTCCCGAAACTCCACAGGGAAGTCATCGGGTGCCTGCGTGAGGTTGACACCGCTGCCGATCACCGCGTGATGCAACCGAGCCTCTTGGACCTTCGCTTCCACGAGCACGCCGCCGAGCTTGCGAGCTTCCACCATGAGGTCATTCGGCCACTTGCACGTTGCGGGAACATCGCAAGCTTCACGACAGGCGAGCGCCATGGCCGCGCCGGCGGCCAGTGTGATCAGAGGAGCATCGACCGCAGCGAGCTTCGGCCGGAGCAGCACCGAGACCAGCAGGGAGGAGCCCGGCGTGGAGACCCAGGCCCGGCCCAGCCGTCCCCGGCCTGCTTCCTGCTGGTTCGCCACCACGACCGTCCATTCGGGCGCGCCTTCGTCGGCCAATCGCAGGAGATCGGAATTGGTGGAGTCGGTCACTTCCAGGAAGTGAACCGGAGCATCAAGGTGGGCAGCCCGGACTGCCTCGCTGACCACCTGTTCCGTTAGCATTGCCCCGACCTCCAAGGGCGGCCGGGCCGACGCCGGAGGCGTCACCGGCCCATGGGGAGACGATACCTGCCGATGGCCCAGCCGCGCGTCCTCATCGCAAACAGGGGCGAGATCGCCGTTCGGGTGATGCGGACCTGCCGGGAGATGGGGATCCCGACGGTGGCGATCTACTCGGACGCCGACCGAGAGGCCCTCTTCGTCGAGATGGCGGACGACGCCTACCACCTCGGCCCGGCATCCCCCTCGGAGTCGTATCTCAGCGTCCCCCGGATCCTGGAAGCGGCGGGGCGCTCCAGGGCGAGCCTGATCCATCCGGGGTACGGGTTCCTGGCCGAGAATGCGGACTTCGCCCGGGTCGTGACCGAGGCCGGGCTGACATTCATCGGTCCGCCACCCGAGGCCATGACGCTGATGGGCGACAAGGCCGCCGCCCGCCGGACCGCCGAGAGCGTCGGGGCCCCGACCATCCCGGGGACACCCGAACCGATCACTCCAGAACGGGCTTCGGCTGAGGCCGACCGGATCGGATTCCCCATCGTGGTGAAGGCGGCCTTCGGGGGTGGGGGCAAGGGCATGCATCTGGTGGAATCGCCGGACGAGGTCACCGACGCCGTGGAGCGCTCCAGCCGGGAGGCCAAGGCGTACTTCGGCCGCCCTGAGGTGTACCTGGAGCGGTACATCACTCGGGCGCATCACGTGGAAGCCCAGATCGTGGCCGACCGGCACGGGCACGTGTCGTTCCTCGGCGAGCGGGACTGTTCCCTCCAGCGCAGGTATCAGAAGCTCGTCGAGGAGAGCCCTTCGCCCGTGGTCGACGAGGGCCTGCGTGCGCAGATCGGGAAGGCGGCCGTGGACATCGCCCGCGCCGCCCGGTACCTCAACGCGGGGACGGTGGAGTTCCTGGTCGCCGAGGACGGGTCCTTCTACTTCATCGAGATGAACGCGCGGCTCCAGGTGGAGCACCCGGTGACGGAGATGGTCACGGGGCTGGACCTGGTCCGCCTGCAGCTCCTGGTGGCATTGGGCGAGGACGTGGAGCTGGAACCCCGGGCGCGAGGCCATGCCATCGAGTGCCGCATCAACGCCGAGGATCCGTATCAGGACTTCCTTCCTGGGCCCGGCCTGGTCACCGCCTATCGACCACCGGGCGGGCCCTTCGTCCGCCTCGACTCCGGCGTCGCCGAGGGACGTCGGGTGGTCGGCGATTACGACTCGCTGGTGGCCAAGCTCATTGCATGGGGTGAGGATCGAGAGCAGGCCCGGCGGCGAATGCTCCGGGCGCTGGACGAGTTCGTGGTGGAGGGCATCCCCACCACCATGCCGTTCCACCGCTGGGTCCTCGACACCGACGAGTTCCGATCAGGGACCCTTCACACGAAGTGGGTGGAGGAGGCCCTTGCGGCCGGCGGCCTGAAGACGCCGGAGGAGAATGCGGTCGTGCCGGGTGGAGGGGCGGGGCCGGCCGGTCCGGTCCGCCTCTCGGTCGAGGTGGACGGACGCCGTGTCCCCGTCAACGTGTGGGGAGACGAAGTGCGCACTCCCCCCCGCCCGCCGACCGTCTCCGCTCACGGCCATGCGACGGTGGGCGCCGGGGAGGTCATCGCCGCGCCCATGCAGGGGACCATCCTTCAGGTCCTGGTCGAGGCGGGCCAGGAGGTGGAGGCAGGTCAAACGGTGTGCATCCTGGAGGCAATGAAGATGGAGAACCATATCGTGGCCACCAGGGAGGGAAAGGTCGTGGAGGTGGCGGTGTCGAGGGGTGACGTCGTGGACACAGGCCAACCTCTGGTGGTCATCGAGTAACTCGAAAGGGAGGCGAGGCCAAATGGCGCGCACGGTCTCATCGATCATCGCCGGCCGCCCGATCGGAGATGGCCCTGGCGGCCGAGTGACCGTCACCAACCCGGCGCGTCTGGACCAGGTGGTGGCCGAAGCGCTCCTCGGGGACGCCTCGACCTTCGTGGAGGCCTGTCGGGCCGCTCGGGCCGCTCAAGAAGAATGGGCCAGGGTCCCCGCCCCGGTCCGGGGGCGGGCCGCCCAACAGATCGGGCGACTGGTCGAAGACAACAAGGAAGCTCTGGCCGGGCTGATCACCACGGAGATCGGCAAGCCGTACCGGGAATCGCTGGGCGAGGTGCAGGAGGTCATCGACACCTGCAACTTCTTCCTCTCCGAAGGGCGGCGTCTGTACGGCCAGACCATCCCCAGCGAGATGCCCGACAAGCAGCTGTTCACCTTCCGGGTCCCCGTCGGCGTGACGGCAGTGATCACGGCCGGCAACTTCCCCGTCGCAGTGCCCTCCTGGTACCTGGTGCCGGCGCTGGTGTGCGGAAACGCCGTGGTGTGGAAGCCCGCCGATTACACGCCGGCTGTGGCCGAGGCCTTCACCCAACTGTTCCTGCACGGGGGCCTGCCCGAAGGCGTGTTCAACATGGTCCTGGCAGATGGGCCCGCGACGTTCACCGGGCTCGAGCTGGCACTGGGAGCGGGCTTGGTGGACAAGGTCGGGTTCACCGGATCCAGCGAGGTCGGGCGGCGGATCGGAGAGCTGTGCGGCCGCAACCTGCAGTCGCCTTGCCTGGAACTGGGCGGGAAGAACCCGCTCGTGATCATGCCGGACGCCGACCTGGACCTGGCGGTTGAGGGGTGCCTGTTCAGCGGCTTCGGGACGGCCGGCCAGCGATGTACATCGCTCGGCACGGCCATCGTGCACGAGTCGGTCCACGACGATTTCGTGTCGCGCTTCTCGGCTGCGGTGGAGGAGGCCATGATCGGCGATCCCACCGAGGACGTGCTCTACGGGCCGATGATGAACGAGAAGTTCGCCCACCGCTTCGAGGACTGGATGGAGCTGGTGGAGAGCCATCATCGGGTTCGAGGATCCAGCGCCATCGGCCGGATCACCTCTGATAACCCGCGGGCCGGGTTCGTCGGCGATCCGGACGCCGGCCTCTACTACCACCCGATGATCGTCGACGGGGTGACGATCGGCGACAAGCTGTACGCGACCGAGACCTTCGGACCCATCGTGGGTGTGGCCTCTTTCGCCACCTTCGACGAGGCCATGGAGCTGGCCAACGGACACGGATACGGCCTTTCATCGGCCATCTACACGAACGACCCGAAGAACGTGTTCCGCTTCCGCGAGCGGATCGCCGCGGGCATGGTCTCGGTGAACAACTCGACATCCGGAGCCGAGGCGCACCTGCCGTTCGGCGGCAACCGCAAGTCCGGGAACGCCAGCCGCCAGTCTGGAATCTGGGTGCTCGACCAGTTCACCCGGTGGCAGGCCATGAACTGGGACTACTCTGGCCGCCTGCAAAAGGCCCAGATGGACGTGGCCGACGTCCCGGCCGACCTGACCTTCCGACTCGACGCCTGACCCTCCAGGCTCCAGGGAGGCAGGAAGTCAGCTCTCCTTGCTGGGAGGCGAGCCCCAGGTGTCGCTGCCGGTGACGGAGATGCCGGATTCCTTGATCCCGTAGTTGCGGTTCACGCTCACCAGCACGGCCGTCAGCCGCTCCACGATCCTGGCCATCGACAGCGGTCCCGCGTCCACCCACCGCAGGTTGGGGATCTTCTCCACCAGCGCGCCGACCGTCGCCTTGGCTTCTGGCTCGGCGCCACACACGAGCACGTCTCCCTCCATCGGTCGCTCGATGTCCTGGAGCTGCTCAGCCGAGACCGTGTGGAATCCGGACACCAACCGGACGCCCTTGGGCAGGATGGCCTTCGCCTGCTCTGCCGCCGACCCCTCCCACGGCGTCACCACCTGGGAGGCAGGACGGCCAACCGCCGTGGCCAGCGGGGTCGTCGTGTCGCACACGATGGCATCGGGCCGGAACGCATCCCGGATCGATCGGTAGATCTCGGCTTGCCCGGCGTACGGGACCGTGACGAAGACCAGGCCGGAGCGGGTCGTGGCGTCCTCGTTCGACGTGCCGGAGATCGAGCCGCGGGTCCCGGATCCCGAACCCAGCCCAAGAAGGTCCGCGGCCTTCTCCGCGGCGGCCTGACCACGCTCGGCCGACCGGGATCCGATCACCACCTCCTCCCCAGCGCGCACCAGCCGGAGCGCCAGCCCGAAGCCCTCGTCCCCGGTTCCCCCGATGATGGCGATCGTCACGAGCGCGAAGCATAACGGAACCTCATTTCCGCTGGTCGCGGCGTCGATAGATTCGTCGCGAGCTCTCAGCAACACGGGGGTCGGCCCCGGCTTGAGCCGGGTCAGGACATCCTCAAGGACCTTGGGGGGGCCATCGACGTGAACAGCGAGGCGGGACGCGGGAGCACATTCCTGGTCACACTGCCCGTTCGGTTCGCCCGGGCATCACAAGCCGATTCGGGCCATTCCTCGCTGCTCACGGCCTCTTAGCGGTAGCTCAGAGTCCGGCTAGTCCTCCAGAAGGTGACGCCTGAGCTCGACGTACTGTCGCTGGCTGCACCGAAGGGCTTCCCGATGCTCGCCCTCCCGCACGCCGGCCCGATAGGCAGCCCTTGACGCCAGGAGGACGACCACGCCGATGAGGTCGAGAACGTAACCGCGGTCGAACGCGAGTGTGACCGTCGCCGCCACCCCGAAGATCACGAGAGGAACGACGAGCGATCGCGCCAGCTCCGTGGGTACGAGCGCGTCGACGATTTCTTTGAGTAGCTTCGCCGGTGCATGTCCGGACGAGACCCTGGTGGGCGAGGTGACGCCAGTCACTTCCATGGTCGCAACCTCGGCACGTGCTCCTTGCCGCTTTAGTTGTCTACCATTCGGGCCTCGTGGTCATCCCTTCCTGGACAGCACGACGACCCGGTCCGTAGACACACGCCGGATGGGACCATCGGGCTCGGGCAAGGCTCGGAGCTCCGCCAGGATGGGATCCACGAGCCGGCGCCACTGATCGTCCGGAAGGTCCCACAGAACCGAATAGGACCGGCTCTCGATCTTGGCGATAGCCTGGGCCGGCGACTCGAGGTAGTCGTGCTCGGGCCAGCGCCTGGCCTCGACGAGGACGAATCCGCTGGCCGGGGCGAGCTCCCGGAGCCGCTGTTCGTCATCGATCCGGCGGCGATCGGGATCCGCGGTCCGCCACATCCGGGCGATGGCCCGGCCGATCGGGTCCGCCGGCTCCTCCGAAGATCCTGCGGGGACCACCAGGTACCGGCCGCCGGGGCGAAGAACCCGAGCCACCTCTCGCAGCACGGTGGCTGGGTCGCCCACTACATGGAGCACCCATACCGAGAAGGCCTGGTCGAAGGACCCGCTTGCCAGGGGAAGCCTTCGGGCATCGCCCACCGCCACGCCAGGGCCGATTCTCTGCCTGGCCCTGCGAGCCATGGCCTCGGAGATGTCCACGCCGAGGACTCGGTGTCCGAGCTCGGTGAGGCCGAGGGCGATCAGGCCGGTCCCGATCCCCACCTCCAGCACGGGGCGACCGGTCTCCAGCATGCCATGGAGCTCGCGAGCGAACCGCCGCCCTCGGTCCTCCCCGCCCCGCGTTTCGTCGTAACTGTCGGCGATACGCCCGAAGTCGAGCGACTCGGAATGGGCTTCGCTCACCCGCCTCCGCCCCGCCGTGCTCACCCGCCTCCGCCCACGTCGTCGAGCTCCTCGTCCTCTGCTGGCCGGGCCATCGACCCGCGCTCGTCCTCCAGCGTCTGCCACAACGTCTCGGCCCAGTCCCGGATCCCCGGCCACATCCGCCAGAAGTTCTCCTTGGTCACCTCGCCGAAGGCCCGGTCGGCCTCGTCCGGTGAGATCTTCTCGGCCGTGTGGTCGAGGACGAACACCGCTGTGCCGAACCCGTACTCGAGCTGATCGTCCATCGGAACCCCTTTCCATCCCGGGGCCTACCGCTTCGCTGCTTGAGGCCCCGGACCCCTTTTCAGTGCCCTGGGCGATACTCGCCGAAGACCTCGCGCAGGGCGTCGGAGACCTCTCCCAACGTCGCCCCCGCCCGCAACGCCTCCTTCATCGGATTCAGGAGGTTGCCCGTCCCCCGAGCCGTGTCGGTCACATTGGCAAGAGTTTCTTCCACTTTCTTGCCGTCGCGGCGGCGGCGAAGGTCCCGGACCCGCTCCTTCTGGGCCTCGACCTCCGCGTCGTCGATCCGCCAGAGCTCGGGGGGTATCTCGTCGTCCGCGCGGTAGCGGTTCACCCCGACCACGACTCGATCACCCGCTTCCACCTGTTGTTGGATCCGGAACGCGGATTCGTGGATCTCGCCCTGGATCCACCCGGCCTCGATCGCTGGTACCGCGCCGCCCATGCCGTCAACCTTCTCGATGTATTGCCAGGCTCGTTGCTCGACCTCGTTCGTCAGTGACTCCACGAAGTAGGAGCCGCCCAGCGGATCGACCGTGTCCGCCACGCCGCTCTCGTAGCCAAGGATCTGCTGCGTGCGCAGGGCGATCTTCGCGGCTCGCTCGGTGGGAAGGGCCAGGGCCTCGTCGAACGAGTTGGTGTGCAAGGACTGGGTCCCACCGAGTACCGCTGCCATCGCCTCGAGGGCCGTCCGGACGATGTTGTTCTCCGGCTGCTGGGCGGTGAGGGTGGCTCCTCCGGTCTGCGTGTGGAACCGCAGCATGGCGCTCCGCGGATCCTCGGCCCCGAACCGCTCGGCCATGATTCTGGCCCACAGCCTCCGGGCAGCCCGGAACTTGGCAACCTCCTCGAAGAAGTTCATGTGGCAGGCGAAGAAGAAGGAGAGCCGCGGGCCGAAGTCATCGACCGCCAGCCCGGCGTCGAGCGCAGCCTGAACGTAGGCGATGGCGTTGGCAAGCGTGAAGGCAACCTCCTGGACAGCGGTCGCGCCCGCCTCTCGCATGTGGTAGCCGGAGATGGAGATCGTGTTCCACCTCGGGATGTTCTGGCGGCAGTAGGCAAACAGATCGGTGATCAGGCGCATCGAGGGCTTGGGTGGGTAGATGTACGTCCCTCGGGCCGCGTACTCCTTGAGGATGTCGTTCTGGACCGTGCCTCCGATCGCGGTCGGAGGGACGCCCTGCTCCTCGGCCACCAACTCGTAGAGCAACAGGAGGACGGCGGCGGTGGCGTTGATGGTCATCGACGTCGTGACCTGGTGGAGGGGGATGCCGCCCAGCAGCGTTCGCATGTCCTCGATCGAGTCGATGGCCACGCCGGTCTTGCCGACCTCCCCCTCGGCCCGAGGGTGATCGGAGTCGTAGCCCATCTGCGTAGGCAGGTCGAAGGCGATGGAGAGTCCGGTCTGGCCGTGATCGAGGAGATAGCGGAAACGAGCGTTGGTCTCCCGGGCCGTCCCCATCCCCGCGTACTGACGCATCGTCCACAGGCGCTCTCGATACATCGTGCGATACACGCCTCGGGTGTAGGGAGGGCTGCCCGGAAGACCCAGGTCTCGATGGGGGTCGAAGCCTTCCAGATCCTCCGGCCCGTAGATGGGCCGGATCTCGATCCCCGCGTCGGTGACGCGCCGGTCCTCCTTCGGGTCGCGATGGCCGCCTTCGGCACTCATCGCTCGAAGCGTAGCGAACCCGAAGACGGCTGGGGACCCGGCTCCACCTCCGCCCGGACGTCGGGAGGCGCGGCTATCCGGTCAGAAGCGCCAGAACCTCGTCGTGGAGAAGCCCGTTCGTGGACAGGGCACTGCCGCCGGATGGCGTGGCCCGGCCCGACAGGTCCGTGAAGCGTCCCCCCGCCTCCTCCACGATCAGTTTCACCGCCGCCAGGTCCCACAGGCTCACCTCCGGCTCGGCGGCGACGTCGGCCGCTCCTTCGGCCACCAGCATGTGCATCCAGAAGTCGCCGAACCCACGGCCTCGCCAGCACCGAAGAGCCAGATCCAGCAGACGGTCCAGGAACCCGGTTCTCTTCCACGCCTTGAGCCCGCCGAAGAGCAACTGCGCATCGTCCAGACGGGAAACCTCGGACACCCGGATGGGATGGTCGTCGGCGAAGGCCCCTTCGCCACGCGCCGCCCACCACCGGCGCCTGCTCATGGCGGGCGCCGAGATCACTCCGGCGGCGATCGCGCCCTCTCGCTCGAGGGCGATGAGGGTTCCCCATACCGGGATGCCTCGCACGTAGTTCTTGGTCCCGTCGATCGGGTCGATGATCCAGCGGGCTGCCTCAGAGCCGTCGGCCCCGAACTCCTCCCCCACCACCCCGTCGTCCGAACGGTCGCGGGCGATGCGGTCCCTGAGAGCCTGCTCCACCGTCCGGTCGACCTCGGTCACAGGGGTCATGTCCGGCTTGGTCTCCACGACCAGGTCGGCGGCGCGGAATCGGGGCAGGGAAAGGGAGTCCGCCAGGTCGGCCAGCTCGAGGGCGAACGCGAGGTCCGCATTCATTCCGGAACGAGCCTAACCGGTAGGCGAGGGCCCGTAGTTGGTCAAATCACTCGGTCGCGGGTCACAATCGCCCGCGTATCGATGACCATCGAAAGCGCCCCCATCGACGCCGGGGCTCGGGGCCGAGGGCCGGGGACCGATCGGGGTCCGGTCTATCGGCGCAAGCTGCTCTGGCTCCTCTCGGTTGCCACCTTCTTCGAGGGCTACGACACGTTCGTCATCGCTCTGGTCCTGCCATTGATCCTGGCGGACCTGGGAGGTTCCGAATCACAGGCCGGCGCCCTTCGAGGCGTCGTCGGTGTCGGCGAGGTGCTGGGATTCCTCCTCGCGGCCCAGGCGGACCGCATCGGAAGGAAGCGGCTCCTGCTGGTCACGATCGTGGGCTACACGGCAGGCACCGCGATGAGCGCGCTCGCACCCAATCTCGCCTGGCTCACCGGAGCCCAGTTCCTGGCCCATATCTTCCTGGCCGGCGAGTGGGCGGTGGCCATCACCATCGTGGTGGAGGACTTCCCGGCCTCCGAACGCGGGCGAGGGCTCGGCATCGTGACGTCCATGAACACGCTGGGAGGCATCTTCGTCGGAGTCTTGGCCTTCATCGGGCTGCAGAACAGCCCCTTGGATTGGCGCACGTTCTACCTCGTCGGAATCGTCCCGCTGATCGTGGTGTTCGTCGCCAGGCGCGGGATGCTCGAGACCGAGCGTTACTCCGCAGTTCGGGCCAGCGCGGCAGGGGCGACCCTCGACCACACCAGCCTGGGGGAACCATGGAAGCCGCGGTACCGCCGAAACCTGATGGCCGTCGGGTTGATGCACTTCTTCCGCTTCGCCGCCGTCTCCGCCGCCGCGTTCTGGTGGCCGTACTACGCCCAGCAGGAGGTCGGCATGTCTCTGTCGTTGTCCGGCCTGTACCTGGCGGTCGCGGGGTTCCTCGGCGTCGCGGGATTCATCGTGGCGGGAAGACTCATGGATCGGTGGGGACGCCGTCCCACCTTCATCCTCTACATCGCTGCGACGTTGATCTTCGGCGTCTGGCTGTTCCAGGTGCATTCGGCCCTGGCAATGCTCCCGCTCATCTGCCTGGGGATCTTCTTCGGGTTGGGATCGGGGTGCGTCACGTCGGCCTTCTCCACCGAGTTTTTCCCGACGTACGTGCGAACGCGTGCGGCGGCCTGGGCCCGCAACGCCTTCGAGATCCCCGGCGGCATCGTGGGACCGCTCATCGTGGGGCTGCTCGGCGACCACCGCACGGGTCTCATTGGGGACGTCGGCGATGCGATGGGCGTCCTGCTCGTGGCCACGCTGATCCCGGTGCTCTTCATCGCGTGGCGCTACATCGGAGAGACCAGAGGCGCCAACCTGGTAGCCATGGACGAGGCGGCGGCGTGAGAAGGGCTCTGTTCGTCCTGGCCGTTACCGCGCTCCTCTTGCCGGGCTGTGGCGGCGCCGACCGACCCGAGGGAGTGGTCGAACGGTGGCTGGTGTCCTTGAACCAGGGCAAGGCCGGGCAGCCCGAGAAATACGCGCCCGACGCGCTCAGCCAGAAGATCTTGCCGAACTGGCAGCGACGCGACCCGGGCGACCTCGACGTGATCGAGGTCGGCAAGGGGCGGGCTGCTTCCAAAGGCCTGGCCTTCCGGGGCCCTCGGCCCAGCTTTCTGGTCCCCTTCCGAGTCAAGCGGTTGAACGGGCGTACGGAATCGGGTCTGGCGGGACTTCAGCGGGCGAGCGGCGGATGGCAGATCCTGGACCTGCTCCCTACAAGCCCATCGATCAGGGTGCCGAGCGAAGGGGGCGACAGGCTCGGCAGGGCTACACCGGCCGTGTGGCTAGCAGGGGTGGGGATTGCCATCCTGTTGACGCTGGCCGCGGTCGCGCTGATGACCACCATCGGGAGGGAAGCTAGAGTCTCGGGCTGATGGAGATCACGAACACAGCGGTCGAGGACTACATCCGCGGCTTGCTCGCTCGCCACGACGAGCCGGTCCTCCTGGAGATGGAGGCTGAGGCCAAGGAGAACGGCTTCCCCATCGTCGGTCGGATGGTCGGGGTGGTCCTGGAGGTGCTGGCCCGGAGTATCGGGGCCCGGCGAGTTTTCGAACTGGGCTCGGGGTACGGCTACTCGGGTTACTGGTTCGCCCGGGCCATGGGATCTGAGGGCGAGCTTCACCTTACCGACGGTGACCCGGAGAACGAGAAGAAGGCTCAGGATTACCTCTCTCGCGCTGGGCTGTGGGAGCCGGTGAGGTTCCACGTCGGCGACGCCGTCACATCCCTGAACGCGACCGAGGGGGAATTTGACATCGTCTACTGCGACATCGACAAGCACGGCTATCCGGCGGCGTGGCGCGCGGCCCGCGATCGGATCCGCGTTGGCGGGCTCTTCATCTGCGACAACACGCTGTGGTCAGGGCGGGTGACGGAGGGCTTCGCCGAGGAAGACCCGCGCCCTGCGTGGACGGCCGCCATCAAGGACATGAACCAAGCGATCGCCTCGGACCCGGACTACCTGGCCACCATCCTCCCCATCCGCGACGGCGACACTGTGGCCCTGCGCTTGAGATAGAACTCCGCCGCCCGGGCTTGCCGAGCTCCTCTGATTCGGGGAAATCCCTCCTTACGAGATCCGATCGGTTGACGCGCCCCGGAAGTGGGCATATCCTCCGAACTCCATAAAATCCATCGGTCTGATGGAAATGATCTGGATAGTGGAGAAGGAGGCTTGACCCTATGGCCCGTCCGAAGATGAGAACGATTGCGGCGCTCGGCTCGATCGCGTTCATCGCGGCTGCCTGCGGGAGCAGCTCGGCGACCAGCGCCACCGGCTCCTGCGTCCCGCCCAAGACTCCCGTGATCACCTTTGCCGCGTACAGCACGCCCAGGGAGGTCTACGGAAAGATCATCCCGGCGTTTCAGGCCAAATGGAAGGGAGACCACAAGGGCCAGAGCGTCATCTTCCAGGAGTCCTACGGGGGCAGCACCTCGCAGGCTCAGAACGTGGTCAGCGGATTCCAGGCAGACGTGGTGGCGCTCTCCCTGGCCCCGGACGTCGACATCATCACGAAGGCTGGGCTCATCACCCACGAATGGACCTCGGCTCCTGGGGGTGGGATGGTCTCCTCGTCTGTCGTGGTCTTCGATGTCCGGCCCGGCAACCCGAAGCACCTCCAGGACTGGAACGACCTGACCCAGGCCGGCCTGAGGATCCTCACTCCAGACCCGGCCCAGAGTGGCGGGGCCCGGTGGAACATCGTGGCGGCTTACGGCGCGGCCACACGAGGCAAGGTCTCCGGTGTGAGCGCGAGCGACGCCAGAGCCCAGACGATGCTCCAGGGGATCTTCACGAACGTCAAGGCTCTGGACAAGAGCGCCCGCGACTCCATCAAGAACTTCGAGTCGGGCAATGGAGACGTGGCCATCACCTACGAGAACGAGGTGTTCACCGCCCAGAAGGCCGGCCTTCCCGACGAGATGGTGATCCCGCCTTCCACGGTCCTGATCCAGAACCCGGTGGCAGTGGTGGACAAGTACGCCAAGGCCCACTGCGTCCAGGACGTGGCGAACGCCTTCGTGGACTACCTGCACGGTCAACACGCGAAGGACCTGTACACGAAGGTCGGGTTCCTGCGGCCGATCGACCAGGCCGCGGCAGCGCAGGGAGACGGCGACAAGTTCGCCCCGATCAGGGACCTGTTCACCGTCGAGGACCTGGGCGGCTGGAACCAGATCGACCAGAAGGTGTTCGGTCCGAACGGGGTCTTCACCAACGCGTACAAGGCCAGTCATGGATAGATGAGCGCGGGCATACAGACCGAGGCGATCCGACCCTCTCAGGGCGTCTCGCGGCCGACCCCCACAGGATCGGCCGCGGGGCTCGGACGGTTGGGTCTGCGCGGCATCGCCCTCCTATACCTCGGTCTCATGGTCCTCCTCCCCCTCACGGCAGTGGTCGTGAAGGGCTTCGGGGACGGGCTGGCTGCCCTACGAAGCGCCTTAGCCGCGCCCGGAGCGGTCGCGGCAATCCGGCTGACCCTTCTGTCATCGCTGGGAACCGCAATCATCAACGGCGTTCTCGGAACGCTCCTCGCCTACGTCCTGGTCCGATTCCGGTTCCCCGGTCGAGGTCTGCTCTCAGGGATCGTCGACCTCCCGTTCGCCATCCCCACCCTTGTCACCGGGGTGATGCTTGTCGCGTTGTACGGCCCGAGCTCGCCGGTGGGGCGGGTCCTCGGGCGCCACGGGATCCACATCGTGTTCGCTCCCCTCGGCATCCTGCTGGCCCTGCTGTTCGTGACGCTTCCGCTGGTCGTTCGGACCGTGGAGCCCGTGCTCCTCGAGCTCGATCCCGCCGAAGAGGACGCAGCCCGCGTTCTGGGAGCGGGTGCGTGGACGACCTTCCGCCGGGTGGTGCTGCCCGCCATCCGGCCGGCGATCGCGGCCGGCGCCCTGCTCACCTTCGCCCGGGCGCTCGGCGAGTTCGGAGCCGTGGTCATCGTGTCGGGCAATCTCACCGGCCAGACGCTGACGGCGCCGGTCTTCATCTTCCAGCTGACCAGCCAGTTCAGACCCGAGCAGGCCGCGGCGGTGGCCACGCTGCTGTTCGCCATCTCGTTCGTCCTCGTCCTGGTGACGGAGCGACTGGTCAACAGAAGAGAGGAGGCACGGTGAGCCAGGCGGACGCCCCAGGCACCCCCCGTGGAGCCATCGAGTGCGTCCGGTGGGCCCGGATCGCTCTCCTGGCCGTCGCCTTCGGATATGTGGGGATCCTGCTGATCGCCCCCCTCGCCGGGATAGCCTGGACGGTGGTCAAGGGGGGCTTTCACGTGGCCACCGAAACCTTCCGGGCGCCCGACGTGCGGCACGCTTACCTGCTGACAGGCGTGATCACGGTGCTGACGGTGGTGGTGACGGGCCTACTGGGAGTGGTCGTGGCGATGGTACTGGTGCGGGATCGTTTCGTCGGTCGCCGGATCGTGAGTGCGGTGGTCGACCTGCCGCTGGCCGTCTCCCCGGTCATCGTCGGCTTGGCTGCCGTTCTGCTCTTCGGGCGAGGTGGATGGTTCCAAGCATTGTTCGCCACCCGAGGGATCCAGATCCTGTTCGCTCTTCCCTCGATGGTCCTGGTGACGATCTTCATCTGCATCCCCTTCGTCGTCCGTGAGGTGGGGCCGGTCCTGCAGGAGCTTGGAACGGAGGAGGAGGATGCCGCCAGGACCCTCGGGGCCTCGCCCGTGCAGACATTCTTCCGTGTCACCCTGCCCAACATCCGGTGGGGGTTGCTCTACGGCGTCGCCCTGTCGGCGGCGAGGGCGATGGGCGAGATCGGGGCCGTCTTGATCGTGAGCGGCGCGCTTCAGGGAAAGACCGAGACGGCAACGCTGTACATCTTCAGAGCGCTCGAGGAACGGCAGGACGCATCCGCATACCTCGTGGCTTTGACCCTGGCCGGTACGTCCATCGTGCTACTGGCCGCCATCGAACTTTTCAAGCGCAGGCGCATCAAGGAGATGGGGAGATGAGGCAGGGAATCGTCGTCGAGGACCTGGACAAGCGGTTCGGCCAGTTCCAGGCCGTGGACGACGTGAGCTTCGAGGCCGCCGACGGCCAGATTACGACGCTGCTCGGCCCGAGCGGCTCGGGCAAGAGCACCGTTCTCCGCATGATCGCCGGCCTCGAGCGGCCGGACCGCGGGAGGATCTGGGTGGCCGGAGATGAGCTCACGAACACTGCTGTGCAGGAGCGCAGGCTCGGGTTCGTCTTTCAGCATTACGCCCTGTTTCGCCATATGACCGTGCGCCAGAACGTCGCGTTCGGGCTGTCGGTGCGCCACGAGCCCAAGCCCAGCCAACAGGCCAGGGTCGACGAACTGCTGGAATTGGTGGGACTGGCGCCGTTCGCGGACCGGTATCCCGATCAGCTCTCGGGCGGCCAGCGCCAGCGGGTGGCGCTGGCCAGGGCCCTGGCCCCTCACCCCAAAGTGCTCCTCCTGGACGAGCCGTTCGGGGCTCTCGACGCCCGAGTCCGCCAGGAGCTCCGAAGATGGCTGGACAATCTTCACCGGGAGCTCGGCGTGACCAGCCTGCTGGTCACTCACGACCAGGAGGAGGCGCTGGAGCTGGCCAACCGTGTGGTGGTGATGAACGCGGGACACATCGAGCAGATCGGGACCCCCGACGAGATCTACAACCAGCCCGCCACCCCGTTCGTTGCGGGGTTCGTCGGCGCCGCCAATGTGCTCACGGGCTGGGTGTGGGAGGGGCACGTGCACTTCGGCCGCTCGGCCGTCAAGGGGGCTTATCACCTCGAAGATGGGTTGCCGGCCAAGGCGTACGTCCGGCCCCACGACATCCGGCTGACCAACACAGAGAGCGAGACGTCCTTCGGTGTGACCGTCGACCGCAGGACCAACATGGGGTGGGAATCCAAGCTCCACCTCCGCCTGGCCGACGGGCAGATCCTGATCGCACAGCTACCGAACGACGAGCTGGCCGAGGTGTCGCTCGCCCGTTTGGTCTTCGCTGAGCTGCGGTACGCCAAGGTCTTCCGCTCGGACGGAGAGGGCGAGCCTCGGGCCGACCTCTCGACCGCCGAGTTCCCTGCCGCCGTCCCGGGCACCTAGCCCGGCTGGGGCCTTTTGCTAGACTCCGCGGGCTTCCCCCGGTCAGCCTCCCTCCGGCCGCGAGATAATCGGAGTTGCCAGTGGCACAGCGACGCATCGCGCGACGAACGGGCGAGTTCGGAAAGCTGTACAGGGGCCGCGAGGGTCAGTGGTCCTGGCTGGCGCATAGGGTCACCGGAGTGGCCATCATCCTGTTTCTCTTCGCCCATGTCGTGGATACAGCGCTAGTGGGATGGGGGCCGAGCGCCTACAACCGGGTGGTCAGCGTCTACCGCAATCCATTCATCAGGCTGCTGGAGCTCGGCCTGGTGGCCGCGGTCATCTATCACGCCCTGAACGGCATCCGAATCATGATCATCGACTTCTGGCCGAGGGCCTCCGACTTCAACCGCAAGCTCATCTACGTCACGGTCGGGATCTTCGTAGCCGGGATGATCCCGATCACGTATCTGATCGTGAAGCCCATCGTGGAGAAATATCTCTGATGGCGATCGATACCCCAGCCGCCCGGCGTCCCGCCCCTCGCCCCGGAAGCCTGGGCACCGGACTCCCCTATCGCGCCGGCCGGGAGCGGCCCGGCAAGGGCGCCGAGTTCTGGTGGTGGATCTTCATGCGGGTGTCGGGCATCGTGCTCCTGGTTCTGGCGGTGGGGCACGTCCTGATCATGCATGTCTTCGGCGAGGGCGTGGACAGAGTGAACTTCGCCTTCGTCGCCCTGCGGTGGCAGCGGCCGTTCTGGCGGACCTGGGACTGGCTGATGCTCTCGCTCGCCCTGGTCCATGGGATCAACGGGCTGAGGGTGGTGATCCTGGACTACGCTCGCCGGCCGGGCCTGCGGATCGCCACGAGCTGGTTCTTCTTCATCACCGGGATGCTCATCTTCGCCCTCGGCACCGTGGCGGTGTTCTCCTTCGACCCTTGCAAGTGGCCGGGGACCGCGGGGATCACCTGCTGAGCATGCCCCCTACCTCCCTGGATCCAATCTCCTCCTCGAGCCCCCGCCTTCGGCGGGTTCTCGACGTGCCAGGGGGTCCGCATCCGCCCCGCTGCGCTCCGCGGAGTACTACCCCCCTGGACCCCCCGTGACCGTCGTCCACACCTACGAAGCGGTCGTCGTGGGGGCTGGAGGAGCCGGCCTTCGAGCCGCACTGGAGGCCTCCAAGGAGGTCAAGACGTGCGTCGTCTCCAAGCTCTATCCCACCCGCTCGCACACCGGGGCGGCCCAAGGAGGGATGTGCGCGGCCCTGGGCAACGTGGAAGAGGACTACCCGGAATGGCACGCCTTCGACACCGTCAAAGGTGGGGACTATCTGGTCGACCAGCCCGCGGCCATCTTGATGTGCCGGGAAGCGATCGAAGCCGTCATCGAGCTCGAGCACTGGGGGTTCCCGTTCAACCGGACCCGTGACGGAAAGATCGACCAGCGGCGGTTCGGCGGGCACACTCGCAACCACGGCGAGGCGCCCGTCCGGCGGGCCTGCTATGCGGCCGACCGCACGGGGCACATGATCCTGCAGACGCTGTACCAGCAGTGCATCCGGCAGGACGTTCGATTCTTCAACGAGTTCTACGTGCTCGACGTGATCATGACCGAGGACGGCCGGTGTGGGGGTGTGGTCGCCTACGAGTTGGCCACTGGAGAGATTCATGTGTTCCGGGCCAAGGCGGTCCTGTTCGCCACCGGCGGCTTCGGCAAGATCTTCAAGGTCACCTCGAATGCCCACACCCTGACGGGCGACGGTCCGGCGATCTGCTTCCGACGGGGCATTCCCCTGGAGGACATGGAGTTCTTCCAGTTTCATCCGACCGGGATCTACAAGATGGGGATCCTCATCTCGGAAGCGGTCCGGGGCGAGGGCGGAATCCTCATCAACAGCGATGGCGAGCGGTTCATGGAACGGTACGCCCCGACCATCAAAGATCTGGCCCCCCGCGACATGATCAGCCGGGCCATCTATCAGGAGATCAAGGAAGGCCGGGGCATCGACGGCAAGGACTACGTGTACCTGGACGTCCGTCACCTCGACCCGGAGATCATCGAACAGAAGATTCCGGACGTCACCGAGTTCGCCCGGATCTATCTGGGGGTGGAACCGATGACGGAGCCGGTTCCCATCCAGCCGACCGCGCATTACGCCATGGGCGGCATCCCCACCGACGAGGATGCCCAGGTGGTGGTGGGGCCCGACGAGGCCCCGGTGCCCGGCCTGTATGCCGCCGGGGAGTGCGCCTGCGTCTCCGTCCACGGGGCCAACAGGCTGGGGACCAACTCGCTGCTCGATATCGTCGTGTTCGGCCGCCGGGGTGGGCGGCACATGGTGGAGTTCGCTAGTGAAGCCGGCCCGCCGAAGCTGCCCCATCACCCGGAGCTGGAGACAGTCGAGATGCTCCGGGGACTGCTCAAAGGACCGAACGTCGAGTACGCCGCCGACATTCGATCTGATCTTCAGAAGCACATGTTCGACCTGTGCGGGGTGCTCCGGTCCGAGGCGGGCCTTGGGCAGCTCGAGGGCATCCTGGCCGGGTTGCGGGAGCGCTACAAGCTCATCGGGGTGCACGATCGGGGGAGGACGTTCAATACTGAGTTGATGGAAGCCGTCGAGCTCGGATTCCTGCTCGACGTCTCCGACGCCGTCGTGGCCGCCGCACGGACCCGAGACGAGAGCCGCGGGGGGCACTACCGGGAAGACCATCCCCTCCGCGACGACGACAGGTGGCTGGTGCACTCCCTGGCCTACCGGGAGGACGACGGATTGATCAGGTTGGACTATAAGAACGTGAAGTTAGGACCGTATGTCCCCATGGAAAGGAAGTATTGATGGCGACTGAACTGTGGCCGGAGTTGCTCCCGGAGGCGCCGGAGGAGATCGAGCTCTGGGAGGAGGGGCCGCCACGGGAGCCTGGAGCCAAGCCGAGAACAGGCCCGCCCGCCCCCGGACAGATCAAGCTCACGATCCAGATCCGGCGCTTCGATCCGGAGAGGCGTGAGGAGGCCTGGTGGGAGGAACACTCGGTCAACATGGAGCCCACCGATCGGCTCCTCGACGCGTTGCACGAGGTGAAGTGGTACCACGACGGCACGCTGGCCCTGCGCAGATCATGCGCCCATGGCGTGTGCGGCTCCGACGCCATGCTGATCAACGGGCGAAACGCCCTGGCCTGCAAGGTCCTGGTGAAGGACGTGGCCCCACGGGTCACCGTGGAGCCGATCCGGGGCCTCCCCGTCATCAAGGACCTCATCGTGGACATGGAGCCGTTCTTCGCCGGATACCGGCGGGTGCTCCCATACCTCGTCAACGACGAACAGCCGCCCGACCGGGAGCGGCGGCAGTCACCGGAAGAGCGGGAGCGATACGACGACACCACCAAGTGCATCCTGTGCGCCGCCTGTACGACGTCGTGCCCTATCTTCTGGGGGGACGGCGAGTACATCGGACCCGCCGCCATAGTCAACGCTCACCGGTTCATCTTCGACTCGCGAGACGAGGGCGCTCGGGAGCGCCTGGACATCCTGTCCGACAGGACCGGGGTCTTCCGGTGCCGGACCACCTTCAACTGCACCGAGGCCTGTCCTCGAGGGATCAAGGTCACCAAGGCCATCCAGGAGGTCAAGCGAGCCATCATGTTCGACCGCCTGTAAGGAGACGCGTGGAGACGTTCAATCACGACATCGTCATCGTCGGGGGCGGGGCTGCAGGCCTGCGCGCGGCCATCGCCGCTGCTGAAGTGTCGGATTCCTTGAGCATCGCCCTGGTTTCGAAGGTCTACCCGATGCGAAGCCACACGGTCTCGGCGGAGGGGGGCGCGGGGGCCGCCCTCGGACCCGACGACAGCCCCGACCTGCATGCCTTCGACACCATCCGGGGCAGCGACTATCTGGCGGATCAGGACGCCGTGGAGGCCTTCGTGGCAGAGGCGCCGGACGAGGTCGTCCGGCTCGAGCGCTGGGGATGCCCGTGGAGCCGGGAGCCGGACGGGAGGATCGCCGTGCGCCCCTTCGGCGGCATGAGCGTGAATCGGACGGCCTTCGCCGCCGACAAGACCGGCTTCCACTTGCTGCACACCTTGTTCCAGACCTCGCTCAAGTACGAGCGCATCGTCGAATACGACGAGTTCTTCGTGACGAAGTTGCTCGTGGAGGACGGCCACTGCTCGGGTGTTGCCGCCATCGACCTTCGTGACTCCGAGGTGCGGTGCTTCACGGCCAAAGCGGTGATCCTGTGTACGGGAGGTCTGGGGCGGATCTTCGCCTTCACCACCAATGGCGCCATCTGCACAGCAGACGGGATGGCTCTGGCGTACCGGGCGGGAGTCCCCCTCAAGGACATGGAGTTCGTCCAGTATCACCCCACCGGCCTTCCGGGCACGGGGATCCTCATTACGGAAGCCGCACGAGGCGAGGGCGGCTACATGGTCAACAACGAGGGCAGGCGGTTCCTCGAGGACTACATCCCGTCGAAGATGGAGCTCGGGCCTAGGGACATCCTGTCGCGGGCCATCATGCAGGAGATCGAGAAGGGTCACGCCTTCGAGGGGCCGTACGGCCACTACGTCCACCTGGACGTGCGTCATCTCGGTGAGAAGCTCATCGACGAGAAGCTTCCGTTCGTCAGGGAACTCGCAGAGAAGTTCGTTGGGATCGATCCGGTCCACGAGCCGATCCCTGTGCGGCCGGTGGTGCACTACATGATGGGCGGAATCGACACCGACATCGAAGGGCGAACCCGGTTGCCAGGGGTGTACGCGGCGGGCGAGGCCGCGTGCGTCAGCATCAATGGAGCTAACCGGCTGGGGTCGAACTCGCTCACCGAGTGCCTGGTGTTCGGGGCCCGGGTGGGACAGAGGGCGGCGGAGGACGCTCTCGAGACGACGGCGACAGCTCAGAATCCACTTGCCCGGATGGCCGAGGAGGAGGAGGGACGGCTGGTCGCGACGTACCTGGACGGGACGGGAGGCCGGGAGCGGATTGCGGCCATCCGAAGGGATCTCCAGAAGACCATGGAGCGGGGGGTCGGCGTCTTTCGGACCGAGGAATCACTCAAGGAAGCTTTGGAGGAGGTCCGGGCGCTGCGGGGCCGGTATCGTGATGTTGCCCTGGACGACCGGGACCGGGCATACAACACCGAGCTGGTGGCGGCGCTGGAGCTGGGGAACATGCTGGAGGTCGCGGAGACCGTGGTCGCTGCGGCCCTCGAGCGGCGGGAATCCCGCGGGTCGCATACTCGCCGGGACTACCCCGACCGCGACGATGAGGGATTCCTCAGGCACAGCCTCGCGTACGAGTCCGATGCCGGCCCGCGCATCCACTACGACGACGTGACGATCACGCGATGGCCGCCCGCGGAGCGGAAATACTGAATCTGATCAGGGAAGGAGTGGGATGGCGGAACGGACGATGACCCTCAAGGTGGCCCGGTACCGCCCCGAGCATCGGGAGAAGCCCTACTTCGACGAGTTCGCCGTCCCCTACCGCGAGGACATGGTCATCCTCGACGCGCTGAACCTCATCAAGGACGACATGGACGGCAGCCTGACGTATCGGTGGTCGTGCCGGATGGGGGTGTGCGGGTCCTGCGGGATGATGGTCAATTACCGCCCCCGGCTCACGTGCTCCACGTTCCTGCGGGAGTTCTACCCCAAGCCGGTGGTCGTCCAGCCACTGGAGAACTTCCCGGTGATCCGAGATCTGGTCGTGGACATGACATCGTTCATGCGCAAGTTGCGTGAAGTCAAGCCCTGGATCATCAGAGAACACGAAGCCGCGCTCGAGTCCGGGGAGTACCTCCAGACGCCGGATGAGGTGGAGAGGTACAAGCAGTTCAGCATGTGCATCAACTGCATGCTGTGCTACGCCGCGTGTCCCGTGGTGGCCAAGGACCCCGAGTTCCTGGGCCCCGCGGCGATTGCCCTGGCCCATCGGTACAACCTCGACTCCCGGGACCAGGGACGAGGCGAGCGACACCGGGCCATCGCCGTCGACTGGGGGATCTGGGACTGCACCTTCGTCGGTGAGTGCTCGGTTGTCTGCCCCAAGGACGTTGATCCGGCCGCGGCCATCCAGCGGGAGAAGGTGGCGAAGACGACAGACACCATGCTCTCGATGGTGCTGCCGTTCGGGGGGCGGGAGTGACCCACGAGGAGCGGCGCCGGTATCCCGTTTACGTTCCACAATCCAGTCGCACGTGGTGGCTCAGGTCTGGCCCCTACCGGCGATTCGCGGCGCGGGAGATCACCTCCATGTTCGCCGCGATCTTCTCGGGCCTCATGCTCGCGTTCCTGTTCGCGCTGTCGAGTGGGCAAGGGCCTTATCAGGATTTCCTGAGGTTTCTGGACACGCCGGGAATGGTTGCGCTCTCGGGAGTGATCCTTGCGGCCCTCCTGTACCACGCGGCGACATGGTTTCGGCTCACCACTCACATCGTGGTCATCCGGCTGGGGCGAAGGACCGTGCCGAGAAGCGCGCTGCTCGCCGCATTGGTCGGGGCGTGGATCGCCGTCTCCGCGGCGGTGACCTACTTCCACATCTGGTTCTGATGCCAAGAGGGGACCCGCCCGAGCCGCCCTCCCTTGGGGACGTCCTCGACTGGTCGGACGCGAGCGAGGTCCGCCCCCGAGAGCGCCGCCCGCGGCCGCGAGGCCCGCAGGCCAGGTTGGAGGCGATGGCGTGGGGGCTGTTCTCAGCGGGCGGCTTCGTGGCGGCCGTGCTTCTCCCCATCCACGTGGCGATCCTGGGGATCGCCTTCGCCGCCGGCTGGCTCCCCGAGAGAGCGTTTTCCTACGGCCGGATCCTGCACCTCGCCCGCAATCCACTCACCAAGCTGTACCTCCTTGCCCTGATCTCCCTCCCCCTGTACCACTGGGCACACCGGTTCCGCTTTGCCATTCATCACCAGTTCGGCATCCACCTGAGACGGTTGGTCGCGGCCGGGTGCTACGGGACCGCCCTGGCCGGCACGGGACTCGCGATATGGATCCTGCTCCGGATCTGAGGAGATCAGCGAAAGGGTGAGTCATCCTAGCCGGGTTCGATGCGCCAGACGGTGTCCGCATTGAACCCCGCGACCCACACGGCACCGAGACCGACCGCCAGGCCGCCGGGTGATCCGCCGATGGGCATCCACTCGGCGACCTCGTTGGTCGCGGCATCGATGCGGGAGAGTGAGGTCGAGAGGTTCACCCAAGCCTCTCCGGCTGCTCC
>DASXTW010000201.1:0-9189 GCA_036505215.1 Actinomycetota bacterium
GTCCTGGCCCCAGACATCGCGGAACCGGGTCTTGATGTCGTCGGGGAAGTACACGTCGATGCCGCCCTTGGACAGGAACCAGTACAGAGCGATGATCTGGAAGAGCCCGAGCGAGATGATCACCACGGCCTGCACGATCAGTGGCAGGGCCTGGAAGATGATCACCGGAAGCTTGAACAGCGCGATCGCCGGCGGCTCGTGGATCAGCTTGGCCAGGATCAAGTCGAAGATGGCCAGAAAGAACAACCACTTGAACGCCCGGGCGAGGCGGAACCGGTTCCAGTCGTTCATCTTGCTGACCCGGCGGTTCAGTCCGCCGAAGACCCGCTCGCTCCAGAACCGGTGGTACCTGGCCCAGTGCTCGCTGATGAAGAAGTGGATCTGTCGGAGGAGCTCGAAGGCGACCAGGCCCAGGACCCATGCTCCGGACCGAGCCGTCTGTATCAGTGCTTCCCTGAACGGCAGGATGGGGTCGTTCGCCATGGTGCCCCACACCAGCGCGGCGAATCCTCCCAGGAGGAGGAACAGGAACTTCACCCGGTCCCACCAGGCGAGTGGTTTGCGCGTCGACCGATCCTCGTCCCGCTCCCGCCCCTTGTATTCAGGGGGCGGCGCCGGTCCCTGATCGTGATCGGGCCACGCCAAGCCCGACTGCGGCCCGTTGGAACTCATGTCATCGCTCCCTCACGGTCCAAGACTTCACTATCTCATCTATCGTCCGTTTGTGATTCAGGTAACAGTGAGCCTCGCACCCGATCACAAAGAGGTACAGGAGGCTCGTCTGGGGATTGACCAGCCCAGTCTGGTTCACCGTGTAGAACGTGTCGCCCAACCGGACGTTGAAGATGATCCGGTTGCCGTGGATCCCGCCTTGCAGGACCAGGTCGTCGTTCTGCAGGAACTCCACGCTTGTCGGGTCCTGGACCTGGAGTTGGTTCAAGGGGAAGACGGTGTTTCGGATCGACCCGAGGGAGATGGAATCCTTCTGCTCTTCGCTGAGCTGCCTCACCTGGGCGAACCCCTGTGGGTAGGGAGAACTTCCGCTGAAGAAATGATTGAGCGAGGGCTTCGGGTTCGCATCGAATGCCACCATCCAGATCGACGCCTTGGCGGCGGCCTCTCCCTGAGGCGACAGGCCGCTGATCTGGCTCTTGAAGATCTGGTTCTCGTCGAAGATCTGCCAATTGTTCGGCACCTTGAAGTAGGTCTTGACGGAGGAGTTCTTGATGTAGGTGTACGAACTGGTGCAAGCACCCAGGAGCAGCACCGAAGCGAGCACGGCGCCTCCGAATCGAAGTCGGGGCCCATACTCCTGGATGCGCTGGACGATGGCCATGGAATATTATCGTCCTGTTACCGCCCAAGGTATCTACGTAATTCCTTCTTTCCCCGGACTGTCTGGCTTAGGCATTTGCTTGCTTCGAAAACCCTGGCCGTTCAGCGGCCCGGTGCCGGGCTCAGGGCTCCCGGATCTCCCTTAGTCGGTACTCGCCGGGGCCGTATCGAGCGACGGCCACCCCCTGGCACTCCGAGAGCGGCTCGATCACTACACCCGTCAGGCCATACACGGCGGCCTCGATCAGGGGAGAGTGACCCACGGCCAGCGCAGTGGCGTCCTCCGGTACCCGCTCGAACAGCTCCTCCACCAGGGCCTTCAGGCGGCTGGACTCCCGTTCGACCAGGTCAGGAGCCTCGGCAGCGATGGCGTCGACACGGCTCGATCCGGCCGCCTTACCGGCGCTCCGCCACCGATCCTCGTCCTCGGACAGCAGCCCGGGAATCACTGAGTGGCCGGGAAGCTGCTGTCCCGAGCCGCGAAGGAACCACGCCACGGTCTCCGCCGCCCGCTGGGCCGGAGAGACGAACACCATGGCGAAGTCCGTGGGGAGGGTTCTGCCGACGTCTTCGGCGTGTGATCGTCCTTCGATGCTGAGGGCGTCTGCATCCTTCTCCCGTTCGGCGTGACGACGGAACTCGATGGTCCTCACCGGCCCATCATAGGTCCAGGCTCTCTTCACCCACCGGAGACCGCAGCAGGTAAGGTTCCCCGGCGTGATCGTGGGGATCCGTCACGCTCGGGTGTGGAACCCGCAGGGGCTGTTCTACGGGCGGCTGCCCGGATTCCACCTGTCGAAGGAGGGGCGGGCCTCGGCCGATGCCCTGTCGGCAGCGCTCGCCGGCGCGCCCGTGCGAGCGGTGTACGCGAGCCCGCTCGATCGGGCCAAGGAGACGGCGGCCATCCTCGCCACGCCTCATGGCCTGGCCGTCCAGCAGGACGAGCGGCTGAATGAATGGTCCTTCTGGGTGCACTGGCAGGGGACCCCCTGGAGCAAAATCCGCGAACGCGACCCCGAGCTGCTGGAGGCCTATGCGAGGGACCCCGCCTCGGCCGTGCCCGAGGCCTCGTTGGAGATGGCGGGCGACGACGTGCTGGGATGGGCCCGAGACGCCGAGGCCAGGCATCCCGAAGAGCTCGTCTTGGGCGTCTCCCACGAAGCGCCGCTCCTCGCCGCCCTGCTGCTCGGGCAGGGTCAGGATCTGTCCGACTATCACTCGTACAATCTGGCGCACCTGGCCTGTGTGCGACTCCGCCCCGGTCCGCCTGAGCTCGTGGATCTTGCCGAATGGGCACGGTCCTGCTGAGTGGCTCAGACCGCCCGCCGCCTCGCTACTTGAGCCCCCGGACCCCCTGTTCTCAGGGTGCTCTTAGGTTGGTTCGTATGATGCAAGCAATGGCACCACATGCAGGCCGCGGGCTGAGGGTCTCACGGGGAGCCATGGCGCTCCTTGCTGCAGCCACACTCGCCCTGGCGGCCTGCACTGGCGGGAAGGCGGGGCAGTCGGGGGTCACCCCCTCCACCCCCGCCCCGCCCCTCCCGTCGACCAATTCCCTGAACACCACCGCTGTCACCGGCGATCCGATCGTCTCGGTGGTGAAGCGGGTGGCCCCGGCGGTGGTCAACGTCACCACCGCCGTGCCGAACCCCGACGCGTTCCTGGGCGGCGGGGAGACCGGCAAGGGGGTCGGCACCGGGTTCGTGGTGAGGTCGGACGGGATCATCGTGACGAACTTCCACGTCGTCGAGGGCGCGCTGAACATCAAGGTCACCCTGCCCCCGCCCGACAATCGATCGTTCACGGGCAGAGTGATCGGTGCCGATCAGGACCGGGATCTGGCCATCCTCAAGGTGAACGCGTCGAACCTCCCGACGGTTCCCCTGGGAAACTCCCAGGACGTCCAGCTCGGGGAGAGAGTCATCGCGCTGGGCTACGCGCTGGCCCTTCCTGGAGGACCCACGGTTACCTCGGGGATCATCAGTTCCCTGGCCCGAACCGTCCAGGCTTCCGATCCCCAGGCCCAGGGAGGAACCCGCACGTATCAGGACGCTCTTCAGACCGACGCCGCAATAAACCCGGGGAACTCGGGCGGGCCTCTCGTGGACCAGGCGGGCAACGTCGTCGGCATCAATACCGCAGGCAACCAGCAGGCCGAGAACGTCGGGTTCGCCATTGCCATCACCGAGTCGGTCAAGGCGCTGATCAGTCGGGCCATCAGCCACCCGCAGAGCGCGCTGGCGTACCTGGGAGTGTCCTCGCAGACCGTTGACGCCGGCGTGGCGGCCCAGTTCGACCTGGCCGTCGACCACGGGGCGCTCGTCTTGGCCCTGGCTCCAAATGGTCCCGCCGACAAGGCCAGGATCGAGACGGGCGACGTCATCGTCGCCTTCGCCGGGGAATCCGTGCAGACATCGGACGACCTGGGCAAGCTCATCCTGGACCGAAAGCCCGGAGACGCGGTTTCGGTGACCGTGGTCCGCCGAAATGGGAGCAGGGACACGGTTCGGGTGACCTTGGGGGTTCGGCCCCTTCCGTCCGGCTAGCCCATCCTCCAGACCTCCTGTCAAGGTGGTCCCGGGACGGCGGCCATGCCGGTCGCGAAGGCGTCCGGGATGAGTGCGGTAGCCTTCCAAGCGTGAAGGTTCGGCTGCGGAATCTCATCCAGCTCGACCTGCAGGGGGAATACGGATTCGACATCCCCACGGCAGGGACGGAGGGCCCTCGTTCGATCTGTTCCGTCTGCGGGCTGTCGAAGCGATACATCTTCGACCGCGTGGCGCTGGACCACGGATTCGATGTCGTAGCCACCGGCCACAATCTGGACGATGAAGCCGCCACGCTGGGAGACTGAATTGAGCGCGCCATTCGAGGTCGGAGAGCGGGTCCTGCTGGTCGACGCCAGAGGGCGCCGATACCTCGTCAGGCTCCAGGCAGAGGGAACGTTCCACTTCCACGGGGGCGCCGTCCCGCACGACCTCATCCTCGGCTCCGAGGAGGGGACCGTGGTGCACTCCACCACCGGGGCGGGGCTCGTGTGCCTTCGACCGACGCTGGCCGACTTCGTCCTGAAGATGCCCCGGGGCGCGCAGGTGATCTATCCCAAGGACATGGGGGTTATCGTGGTGGAGGCGGACATCGCTCCGGGATCCTGGGTGCTGGAGGCGGGAACGGGCTCAGGCGCTCTGACCATCGCCCTGTGCCGGGCCGCCGGCGCGGATGGAAAGGTCGTCTCCTACGAGGCGAGAGAGGACTTCCACGAAAAAGCCGCTGCGAATCTCGAGGCGTTCTTCGGAAAGGTACCGCCGTGGGTGGACCTGCGGTTGGGCGACGTGCGGGAGATCGCAACGGTGGGAGAGACGTTCGATCGGGCGGTGCTGGACCTCCCCGAGCCCTGGGCCGTGTTGCCCGAGGTGGCCGGCGCCCTGAGGACCGGCGGGATCCTGTGCACCTATCTCCCCACCACCAACCAGATCCAGCAGTGCGTGCCGGCCATGGAGAGCGCGGGATTCACCGAAGTCATGACGTTCGAGGTCCTGCTGAGGTCGTGGCACGTCACCGCGCGAAGCGTCCGGCCGGAGCATAGGATGGTTGCGCATACCGGTTTCATCACGGTTGGCCGAAAGTCCTACTCCGACGTCTAAGGTTCCCCATCCCCTGGGCCGAGACTCCACGTAAGAGGAAGGAAACGGTCCCCGGGGGGCCTCCGTCAAAAGGGCAAGAGCCAGGAATATATTGGACGGCAGCGAGCACCGAGGAAGGTAGGCGAGGAACAGATGCCGCAGCAGAGGATGCCCGATCCCGAGGAGCAGCTGGAACGCTACGAGAAGGACATCCACCAGCTCCAGACCCAGATCAAGTTCCTCGAGGACGAGACTGCCCTGCTCCGGCGACGTCTGACCAACTCCCCCCGCCAGGTGAAGGTGCTCGAGGAGCAGCTTCTCCAGAGCCGGGGCGAGCTTTCCCGAGCGGTGGCCCAGAACGAGAAGCTGGTGGCCGTGCTGCGCTCCGAGCGTGACCGGATCGAGACCCTGAAGGAAGAGGTCGAGAAGCTGGCCCGACCCCCGGCCACCTTCGGGGTGTTCCTCCGGGAGAACGACGACGAGTCTGTGGACGTCTTCACCGCCGGGCGGAAGATGCGGGTCAACGTCGATCCCACGATCGACCGCAAGCGGTTTCGCCGAGGGGTCGAGGTCATCCTGAACGAAGCGCTCAACATCGTCGACGTGCTGGACCAGGATGTGCTGGGCGAAGTCACCACCGTCAAGTCGCTTCTCGGCGAGGACCGGGCCCTGCTGATCGGCCGGGGCGACGAGGAGATGGTGGCCATGCTCTCGGCCGACGTCCGGGGCGCGCTGCGGGCGGGCGATCCCGTCCTGTACGACCCCAGATCCGGCTACGCCCTGGAGGCTCTGCCCAAGGAGGAGGTCGAGGAGGCCATCCTCGAGGAGATCCCCGACATCAGCTATGAGGACATCGGGGGGCTGGGCAAGCAGATCGAGGACATTCGCGATGCGGTGGAGCTCCCGTTCCTGTACGCCGAGCTGTTCGTCGAGCACCAGCTGACGCCGCCCAAGGGCGTGCTCCTGTACGGGCCTCCCGGATGCGGCAAGACCCTCATCGCCAAGGCCGTGGCGAACTCACTGGCCCAACAGGTCGCCGAGAAGACCGGCCGGGAGGGCGTCCACTCCTACTTCTTGAACATCAAGGGGCCGGAGCTGCTGAACAAATACGTCGGCGAGACAGAGCGCCAGATCCGCCTCATCTTCCAGCGGGCCAAGGAGAAGTCCGAGGAGGGCTTCCCCGTCATCGTGTTCTTCGACGAGATGGACTCGCTGTTCCGGACCCGGGGGTCGGGTATCTCCAGTGACGTGGAGAACACCATCGTCCCTCAGCTCCTGTCGGAGATCGACGGGGTGGAGACCCTCAAGAACGTCATCGTCATCGGCGCCTCGAACCGCGAGGACATGATCGACCCGGCCATCCTCCGGCCGGGCCGGCTGGACGTGAAGATCAAGATCGAGCGTCCGGACGCCGATGCGGGGCGAGACATCCTTTCCAAGTACCTGACGGAGGAAGTTCCGCTGCACGAGTCGGAGGTCAAGGGAGACCGGAGCCGGGCAGTTCGCCGGATGATCGACGCCACCATCGACCAGATGTACGCGACCAGCGACGAGAACCGGTTCCTAGAGGTGACCTACGCCTCCGGTGACAAGGAGGTCCTGTACTTCAAGGACTTCAACTCGGGCGCCATGATCGAGAACATCGTCCGACGAGCCAAGAAAATGGCCATCAAACGGTTCCTCGGCCAGGGGGAGAAGGGCCTGAAGCTGGACGACCTGATCACCGCGATCCGGGACGAGTTCAAGGAGAACGAGGACCTGCCCAATACGACCAACCCGGATGACTGGGCCCGGATCTCCGGGAAGAAGGGCGAGCGGATCGTGTACGTGCGAACGCTGCTCGGGGATGCCAGGGGCGAGGGCCGGCAGGTCGAGCGGGTCAACGCCGGGCAGTACCTGTAGGCACCCCACGCGTCTCGGTCGCTGCGCTCCCTGCGACGCCCGGGGACCCCGCCGAGTAGGCTGGAGGGCCAACAGAAGGCCGAGGAGGACCGTTGGCCATCCCGAAGGTCATGGGGATAGAGACCGAGTACGGCATCTCGGGACCGGGCATGTCCGATTTCAACCCCGTCCTGTCTTCCTCCATGCTGATCAATTCCTACGCCGGTACGCTCCGCCGCATTCGGTGGGACTACGAACAGGAGTCGCCTCTGCGCGACGCCCGGGGCTTCGAGCCGATCCAGGAGCGCCAGCCCGTGGAAGAGGACCTCGGCCTGGCCAACGTGATCCTGCCCAACGGAGCCCGCTACTACGTGGACCACGCCCATCCCGAGTACTCCACGCCGGAGTGCGCTACGCCACGGGGACTGGTGGCCCACGACAAGGCGGGGGAGCGGATCCTCGAGAAGTCCCTCGAGGCGGTGCAACACCTCCTGGGGGCCGGCCAGCGCCTGGCCATCTACAAGAACAACACCGACAGCAAGGGAAACTCCTACGGCTGCCACGAGAACTATCTGGTGGACCGGCGGACACCGTTCTCGCGCATCGTTCGCGACCTCACCCCCTTCCTGGTCACGCGGCAGATCTTCACCGGGGCAGGCAAGGTCGGCTCCGAGAGCCCCCGCGACGAATCCCGAGGAGTCGCGTATCAGCTGTCCCAGCGGGCGGACTTCTTCGAGGCTGAGGTGGGCCTGGAGACCACGCTCAAGCGACCCATCATCAACACGCGCGACGAGCCCCACGCTGATCCCGAGAAGTACCGGCGGCTCCATGTGATCGTCGGCGACGCAAACATGTGCGAAGTCGCCACGTTCCTCAAGGTGGGGAGCACCGCCCTGGTACTCAAGTTGATCGAGGACGAGCTGCTTCCCGACCTCTCGCTGGAGACCCCCGTGTCGGCTCTGCACGAAGTCTCCTGGGACACCTCGTGTCGGCAGACCGTCAAGCTGCGGGACGGCCGGAGGGTCCGGGCCCTCGAGCTGCAGTGGGAGTACCTGGACCACGCCAAGAAGTTCGTGAAGGAGAACGAGCCGACGGGTGAGAACGGCGAGGTCCTCCAGTGGTGGGAAGCCATCCTGTCGGGGATCGAGGAGGATCCGCTGTCACTGCATCGCGAGCTGGACTGGGTGGCCAAGCACCGCCTGGTGGACGCGTACCGCGAGCGCGACGGACTGGACTGGAACAACTCGAAGCTCGCCATGATCGATCTCCAGTACCACGATGTTCGCCGGGACCGCGGGCTGTACTACCGGCTGGCGGAGAGCGGAAAGGTCGACCGGCTGACCGCCGAGGCCGAGCTCCAGAAGGCCATGATGCAGCCTCCCGACGACACCAGGGCCTATTTTCGTGGCCGGTGCATCCAGCGATACCCGCAATCGATCGCCGCCGCTTCCTGGGACTCCATCATCTTCGACACCGGTGGGGAGACCTTGCAGCGGGTCCCCACCCGCGAGCCGCTCAAGGGCACCAGCGAGCACGTCGAAGCACTCCTCGAGACGTCGGAGGACGCGGCCTCTCTGATCGCCGCACTTCAACGCTGACCCGATCGTTCGAGACCGACGTTTGGTCCTGCTCCTCGACGACCGAGCGGGAGGCGCGGCCTACAATAGCTACCCGAACGCCCGCCGTGAGAAGGAGCGTCGTCTTGCCACAGGAACAGGAACAGAAGCGCACCCAGAAGAAGGGCGGAGGAGGCCCGGGCGGCGACGCCGGGCAGACCGAGACCACCGACAAGGCAGAGAAGTTGAAGGAGGAGATGGACGAGATCCTCGACGAGATCGACTCCGTGCTGGAGGAGAACGCCGAGGAGTTCGTGAAGTCCTACGTCCAGAAGGGCGGGGAATGACCGACCCCACCGCCGGATTCCCCGACCCCGCCTATCCGCTCGGGGCCAATCCGAGCTTTGCGGATCTCCTGCGTGCGTCTACTCAGGAGCCGGTCGGCGCGGCGGCGGGATCGCCGCCCGGCACGAGCCCGACCTTCGCGGGGAGAGCTGAGATTCCGCACGGCACCACCGTTCTAGCGATCAAGTTCGACGGGGGCGTGGTGATGGCCGGCGACCGCCGGGCAGTCGAGGGGTTCTCCATCGCCGACGAACGGATTGAGAAGGTCTTTCCGGCTGACGACTCGTCCGCGGTGGCCATCGCCGGGGCGGCCGGGCAGGCCACGGAGATCGTCAGGCTGTTCCAGACCGAGCTCGAACACTACGAGAAGGTGGAGGGCGACCGTCTCTCGCTGGAGGGCAAGGCCAACCGGCTCGCCCAGATGATCAGGCAGAACTTCCCCATGGCCC
>DASXTW010000202.1:0-20467 GCA_036505215.1 Actinomycetota bacterium
CGCCGGGGCGGACCCGGCCCATGATGGCGTTGAGGTTGGCGCCGTCGTAGTAGAGGAGGGCGCCCACCCGGTGCATGGCGGCGGCGATCCCCTCGATCTCCTCCTCGAACAACCCCAGCGTGTTCGGATTCGTCAGCATGAGCCCCGCGGTGTCCCCGTCCACGAGACCCTGCAGCTTCGACAGGTCCACCATCCCCCGCTCGTCGGACGGCACCTGGACCGCCTTGTAGCCGGAGAGGGTGACGCTCGCCGGGTTGGTCCCGTGCGCGGAGTCCGGGATCACGATCTTGGACCGAGGATCGCCGTTCTTCGTGTGGTAGGCCCGCATGATCAACAGTCCGGTGAGCTCTCCCGAGGCTCCGGCCGGCGGCTGAAAGGTGGCCCGGGCCATCCCCGTGACTTCACACAGGGCCCGTTCCAACCGCCACAGGAGCTCCAGGGCCCCCTGGATGGTCTCCTCCGGCTGGTGCGGGTGAAGGCGCTGGAATCCGGGGAGGGCCGCCACCACCTCGGCCACCTTCGGGTTGTACTTCATCGAGCACGACCCCAGAGGATAGAAGCCCGTATCCACTCCGTAGTTGACTTGGGAGAGCCGCGTGAAGTGGCGGACCACGTCCACTTCAGACACCTGCGGGAGATCCGGCGGCACGGTGCGGCGATGCTCCTTCGAGACGTCGGCCGGCGGGACGTCGAGCCCGGGCAGGGTCCACCCCCGGCGGCCCGGGTGCGACCGATCTTTCAGCGTCCCAGCCGCCCCTCCGGGCCCCCGGCTACGGACGGGCGCCCCCACTTCCCCATCTGGCCGCGTCACGACGAAGCCTCCTCGAAGGCCTTGACGAAGCGATCGATCTCGTCGCGGGTCCGACGCTCGGTGACCGAGACCAGCAGACCTCGCTCGTCAACGACGGGGCCGGCCAGGAACCCCTCCCCCAGTAGCCGACGTTGCACCTCGACCGGATCGCGCCGCGGGACGACCACGAACTCCTTGAAGAACTCAGCACCAGGCCACATCATCTCGGCAGAAGAGAGATCGCCCAGGCGCTCGGCCGTGTACCTGGACTTGGCTAGGCACTGGCGCCCGAGCTCTGCCAGCCCCTCCGGTCCGAGCCACGCCATGTACACAGTGGCGGCCAACGCCATCAGCGTCTGGTTCGTGCAGATGTTCGACGTGGCCTTCTCCCGGCGGATGTGCTGCTCCCTGGCCTGCAGGGTGAGCACGTAGCCGGTCCTTCCATCGACGTCCGTGGTCTCGCCGACGATCCGTCCCGGCATGCGGCGGACGTCCTGCATCCGCGCGGCGATGATTCCCAGGTACGGACCGCCGTAGTTCAGGTGGTTGCCCAGGACTTGGCCCTCCGCCACGGCGATGTCGGCGCCGAGCTCGCCTGGGGGTGCGAGGATCCCCAGGGAGAGCGGGTCGAAGATGTGGATGGCTCGCGCCCCCGCCTCATGCGCCGCGGCGCAGAGCTCCCGGGCCGGCTCGAGCAGCCCGAAGAAGTTCGGATGCTGAACGACGACTGCAGCGACGTCATCACCCCGGAGCTCCCATCCTCCCGGCTGATAGGGAAACGGAAAGACCTCAGGTTGGTACCCCGCTCCGCGGCCGTAGGTCTTCAGCGCATGCACGTACCTGAGGTCCACCGACCCCGACACCAGGACCCGGGTTCGCCCGGTTGCCGCCCTCGCCATGTTTGCTGCTTCCACCAACGCGGTCGGCCCGTCGTAGAGCGAGGCGTTGGATACCTCCAAGGCTGTAAGCTCGCAGACCAGCGACTGGTACTCGAACAGGGCCTGAAGTACCCCTTGTGACAGTTCGGGCTGATAGGGCGTGTAGGAGGTGTAGAGCTCGGACCGCCCCGCCAGGGCCCAGACCAGCGCCGGGACGTAGTGATCGTAGGCGCCGCCCCCAGCGAAGCACAGGAACTCGTCGGCATGCCGGTTCCGACCGGCCAGCCGCTTGAGTTCCCCCACAAGTTCCATCTCCGACATCCCCGGCGCGATGGCGAGCTCGCGATCGAGGGTCATGCGGGTGGGAAGATGAGCGAAGAGGTCGTCGATCGAGGAGAGCCCGCACGCGGCGAGCATCTCATCCACGTCGCTGTCCGTGTGGGGGGCGAACCGCATCCGGGGGAGAGTCTAGCCGGTTCGGTTGAGGCTTAAGACAGCGAGCATCTTGACAGGGAACCTCTGCCCACTCATGAGGATGCATCCCGGACCATATCAGCCAGAGCCTCCAGCGCGATCGTATAGCTCCGCCACCCGAAGCCAGCCACCACGCCTGTGCACGCCCCGGCCACGATGCCCGCCCGGCGGAACTCTTCCCTGGCCGCTGGGTTCGACAGGTGCACCTCGACGGTGGGGATGGGGACGGAGGTGATGGCGTCACGGATCGCCACGCTGGTGTGGGAGTAGCCCGCTGCGTTGATGATGATCCCGTCGGCCCAGTGCCTGGCTTCCTGGATCACAGTCACCAGATCGCCCTCCAGGTTCGACTGAGCCGAGCGGACCTCGACCCCGATCTCGCGGGCACGTTGCTCGATCCGCCGGTCGATCTCCTCCAGCGTGACGTGGCCGTACACGTCAGGTTCCCGCTCGCCCAGGAGGTTGAGGTTCGGCCCGTGCATGAGCAACACACGGATTGGCCGTGCACCGCCCGCCGAGGGGGTGGCCCCGCTCACGTGGCGGCCCTCCCGGCGCGGGGCGCCAGGAGGGCGGACAGCGCCAGATCCGTGCCCACGCCCTCCACGAGGGTGGAGCCCCCCTCGCTCGGGACCACGAACACCGCCCGGCCGCCGCGACGCTTCTTGTCCGCCTCCATCGCCTCGAGCAGGCCTTGGGCGTCGAGGTCGGAGGGGGGGTTCGCGGGCAGATCGACGCGGGCGAGCACCCGCCCAACGCGATCGGGCAGGCCTTGCGGGGTGATGCCGATCTCGGTGCCCAGCCGGGCTGCGGCGACAAGGCCGATGGCTACGGCCTCCCCGTGGGATACTCCAAACTCGGTCACCGCCTCGATTGCGTGGGCGAAGGTGTGGCCCAGGTTCAACGCATGGCGGAGACCAAGATCCCAGGGATCCGCCGCGACGTACCCGACCTTGATGCGAACAGCCTGCTCAATGAGCCAGACCACCTGTCCGGTGATGTCAGCGCCGATGGCCTCCAGCCCTTCCAGGGCCAAGGGTGAGGCTAGGAGGAAGGCCTTCACCACTTCCCCAAGGCCGGCTCGCAGTGCCCGCGTGGGAAGCGAGCCGAGCGTGGTCGGATCGGCCAGCACGAGGCGAGGGTGATGGAAGGACCCCACCAGATTCTTCACCCCAGCGTGGTCGATCCCCACTTTTCCCCCGAGAGCCGCGTCCACCATGGCGAGCAGGGTGGTCGGCACCATCACCAGGGCCACGCCCCGTGCATAGGTCGCGGCGGCGAACCCCGCAGCATCCAGGGTGGCCCCGCCCCCCACGGCGACCACCACGTCGCCGGGCTCCAGTCCAGCCCTGCGGAAGCGGCTCCAGAGGTCGGCGACGACCTCGATGGACTTGGTGGCCTCCCCTCCGGGGACCACGACCCGGGCCGCAACCGCCAGGCCGGCCCCCTCCAGCGCCGCCGACACGCGGTCCCCGGCACCCCGGCATATGGCCTCGTCGATGGCCAGCGCCGCCCTCCGGGCCTGAGGGAGAACGTCTTTCATGTCCTGACCGAGGCCCTCGATGGCCCCCGGTCCGAGGACGACCTCATAGGGTTCATCCGGCACCTCCACCGGGATCCGGACGGGTCCTCCCCCTTCGACGACCCCCCGGTATCTTGACGCCAGCTCGGCCGCCACCTCCTCCGCCGTGAGGCCGGTAGTATCAAGGGCTTCACCGGCAGAGGCGTACGCTGGGGCGCGATCCCGGAGCAACTCCGGCACCCGGGAGTGAGGGTCCGGTCCGAGCAGAGGGCGGGCGAATCCTTCTCCCAGCCGCCGCATCAGCTCGTCCGAACCACACGTCAGCACCGCAACCACGGCGCCTTCGCACAGGTCGCCGAATGTGGCGCGATCCTCCACCGCCCCGCCGCCGGTGGCCACCACCGCCCCGGAGACGCAGGCCGCGTCGGCCATGACCGAGCGCTCCAGGTTCCTGAACCCCGGCTCCCCGATACGGGCGAAGATGCGCGACACGGGCATGCCCGCCCTGGCTTCGATCACGGCGTCCAGGTCGAAGAAGGGGAGTCCGAGGATCTCCGCGGCCAACTGGCCGGCCACCGTCTTGCCGGTACCCATGAAACCAGCGACGACCAGACGTGGGCGACCGGGAGGAAGCGCCGGGGCAGGGAGGAAGGTGGTCCTCATGCTCCAGCACCCTCCTCGGGGGTTCCTGCTCTCAGGCTAGCTGGGAGGTCGACACCCCTGACCGCCTCGTGGGCCGCCAGCATGGCATCCATCCGGTCCTGCCCGAACCGCTCGGTCAGGGCGTCGGCCAGCACCCAGGCCACCATTCCCTCTCCGACGACGGCAGCCGCGGGCACGGCACACACGTCCGAGCGGACGACGGGGGGGTTGGCCGTCTCCCCTGACCGGAAGTCCACGGAGGCCATTTCCGCCCTCACCGACGAGAGGGGCTTCATGGCCGCCCGCAGGACGATCGGCTCCCCGCTCGTCACACCCCCCTCCAACCCCCCCGCCCTGTTCGTGGTCCGCACGATGGAGCCCTCCCGCCACTCGATGGGGTCTTGGGCCCGGGTGCCCAGGTGGCGCGCGAGCTCGAAGGCTGGCCCGATCTCCACACCCTTCACCGCCTGAATCGAGCAGAGGGCCTGGGCCAGCCGCCCATCGAGCCTGCGGTCCCAGTGCACGTAGCTCCCGAGCCCGGGGGGCGCTCCGGTCGCAACCACCACGAACACCCCGCCCACCGTCTCGCCGCGGGCCCGGGCTTCGTCGATGGCCGCCAGCATCCGGACCGACGCATTGGGGTCGGGACATCGGAGCGCGTCCTGATCGGCCGCTCTGGCCAGCCGCTCGAGGTCGGACCCCGCCAGGACATCGAGCGGTGCCTCTAGGGCCGCAGCGACGCCCGCCACCTCCAGCACGAAGCTGCACACCCAGGCCCCGAACGCTGCCAACAACCGTTTGGCGATGGCTCCGGCGGCCACTCGGGCGGCGGTCTCCCGAGCGCTGGCCCGCTCTCGCACCAATCGGAAGTCGTGGAGCCCATACTTCAACCGGCCGGTCAGGTCGGCGTGGCCGGGGCGGGGAGCGAAGAGCGGCGTCGCCTCCGGCGGCTGGTTGGCGAAGTCACGATTCACGATGCGGATGGCGACGGGGGCCCCGGTGGTCTTCCCCGAGGCTAGGCCGCCGACAACCTCGGCCCGGTCCCGCTCGATCCGCGTCGATCGGGCGCTCCGCCCGTAGCCCATCTGCCGCCTGGCAAGATCGCGGTCGATCTCCTCAACCGGCACATCTAGCCCGGCGGGGAGTCCCTCGACGATCAGCACCAGCTCGGGTCCGTGCGACTCCCCTGCCGTCAGGAGGCGCAGCATCAACGCGTCATCCACTTTGAAGCGTGGATGGCTGGCCTTTCCGCCTCGCGCACCGGTTCGTCCAGGGCTCCATGGGCCGCCCGGCGCATGATTTCGACCGGCGCCGGCAGACCGGTCCAGATTGCGAACGAGGCAGCGGCCTGCTCGACGAGCATCTCGATGCCCTCCACGACCCGGCAACCAGCCGCTTCGGCCCGGATTAGCAGGACCGTCAGCCTGGGACGGTACACCAGATCGAACACAGTCAGGCCTGGCCTGAGCTCCACCTTCTTCGGGAGCGGGCAGGCCCGAGTGTTTGGTTCGCTTCCGACGGGGGTGGCGTTGACCAGAACCTCCGCGTCCTCCAGCGCCCCCGCCAAGTGCGGAGCGTCCATGGGGAGGAAAGCGACTCCCCTGAGGTCCCGGGCCAGGCGGACCCCGGCTTCCACGTTCCTCCCGGCCACCAGGACCGAGGCCCCCGCCTTCCGCAAGGCCCCCGCTATCGCCCGGGCCGCCCCCCCGGTCCCCAGGATCAGCACCCGGCGCGGAGCCCCCGCTCCAGCGCGCCCCAGGGCTGCCAGGAACCCGGCGCCGTCCGTGGAGTACCCCTCGGTCCCGTCTTTTCGAAACGTCACCGTGTTGACCGAGCCCGCCTCGGCGGCCTCCGGCGAGACGATGTCCAGCAGTGGGAGGATGGCCTCCTTGAGCGGCCTCGTGACGTTGAGCCCGAAAAACGCCTTCCGTAGGGAGGGGAAGGCCTCGAGGAGGTCTCGCCGGGTGACCCTGACGGCCACGTAGTCCATGGCCAGCCCCAGGTTCTCGAAGGCGGCCCGGTGCATGGGCGGTGAAGGACTCCGGTCCACAGGGTCCCCGATCAGGGCGATTTTCCCGCTCACCGGAGCCCCTCCAGCATGTCGAGGAATCCAGGGAACGAATCGGCAACGGAGCCCATGCCCTCCACGACCACGGTTCCTGAGGCCACCAGCCCGGCCAGGGCGAAGGTCATAGCCAGCCGGTGGTCCGCCCGTGCATCGCACCGCCCACCCAGCAGCGGGGTCGGCCCCTGGACCACGAATCCATCCTCGGCCTCCTGGGCGTCGGCACCCAGAGCCCTCAGGCCAGCCACCAGGCCTTCGACCCGGTCGCTCTCCTTCACCCGTAGCTCGGAAGCGCCCCGTACCTCGGTGACGCCCTCGGCCTGGGTAGCGAGGAGCCCCAGGAGGGGTAGCTCGTCGATGATCGAGGGGACCTCCACGGGGTCGACCCGGAGGCCCCGAAGGGGAGCGTGACGGACACGCACATCGCCGAGGGGCTCCGGCGCAGCGGACGAGGGCGCTAACTCGACCGACGCCCCCATCCGCTCGAGGGCGCGAAGGAAGCCCGTCCTGGTGGGGTTGAGCCCCACTGCCGTTACCGCCAGGTCCGAGCCGGGCACCAGGGCGGCGGCCGCCAGGAGGGGGGCGGCCGAGGAGAGGTCTCCCGGTACGATCACCTCGGAGGGTGCCGGGTCGGCGGGCCAGACGGTCGTCAGGATCTCAGCCCCGGCATGGTGCAGGCGAATCGGCACTCCCGCCCAGGCCAGCAGCCGTTCGGTGTGGTCCCGAGTAGGCACCGCCTCGACCACGGTCGTGGCCCCCGAGGCCCGGAGGCCCGCCAGCAGGACCGCCGACTTGACCTGGGCGCTGGCCACTGGGAGGCGATACTCGATCCCGATGAGAGGGCCACCCTCGATTGATAGCGGGGCCCTCCCTCCGGCGGCCAGGCTCACTCGGGCCCCCATCCTCTGGAGTGGCTCGGCCACCCGATCCATCGGCCGGCCCAGGAGCTGATGGTCCCCGGTCAAGACGGAGCGGAAGGGAGCGGTGGCCAGTAGCCCCGCGACCAGCCGCATTGTGGTCCCCGAGCGCCCGCAATCGAGCGGGGCATCAGGGGGTAGGAGCCGCCCCTGTCCCCGGATCACGACCTCGTCGACCTTCGTCGTGACCTCCACACCCAGGGCGGCCAGCACGTCGAGGGTGGCTCCGCAGTCGCCGGCGGTCGAGAAGCCGCGGATCCGGCTGGTTCCCTTGGCCATAGCGGAGACCAGGGCGGCCCGGTGCGAGATCGACTTGTCCCCAGGAACCCGGCAGCTCCCCAGGATGGGGCCGTCCGCCGGACGGACCTCGGACGATGCCGGCGGCGCGGTTCCCCTGCGCTGCCCGTCGACCCTCACGCTGTCCTCCGAAGCCCTCCCGCCCGCCCGGCGGTGGCCCCCTCTTCGGCCCGCAGGTTGGCAATCCACCCGATCGTGCTCACGACACCTGCCGGCCGACCGCACTCGCGACCCGCCGGACCTCCTCCATGAGCAGAGCGAACCCCAAGGGAGTGAGGGCCTGGGCCCCGTCGGAGAGCGCCTCGGGTGGGTTGGGGTGCACCTCCACCAGGAGCCCATCGGCGCCCGCGGCCACACCAGCCCGGGCTACCGGGGCCACGAGCTCCGCCCGGCCCGTCCCATGGCTGGGGTCGACCACCACGGGGAGCGACGACATCTGCTTCAGCGCAGGGATCGCGTTGATGTCCACGGTGAACCGGGTGGACGTCTCGAAGGTCCGGATGCCCCGCTCGCACACGGCCACCTGCTCGTTCCCCTCCGCAAGGACGTACTCCGCCGCAAGCAACAGCTCGTCTAGCGTCGCCCCCCAGCCGCGCTTCAACAGCACCGGCTTGGCGGCCTTCCCCACCGCCCGGAGCAGTCCGAAGTTAGCCATGTTGCGGGTCCCGATCTGCAGCATCTCGGCGTGCTCGGCCACCTGGGGGACGTCTTCCGGCGTGACCACCTCGGTGATCACCGCCATCCCCAGCTCGTCCGCGACTTCCCTGAGCATCAGTAGGCCCTTCTCGCCCAGGCCCTGGAAGCTATAGGGCGACGTTCTAGGCTTGAAGGCGCCAGCCCGCAGGATCTTCACGCCGGCGGCGTGCACGGCCTCCGCCGCCTCATAGAGCTGCTCCCGGCTCTCCACCGCGCATGGACCCGCCATCATCACGACGCCACTGCCGCCCAACCGGACCCCGCCCGGCAGCTCGATCACACGGTTTTCAGGGTGGAAGTCCCGGCTTGCCAACCTGAAGCGATGCAGGATCGGTACCACCCGCTCGACCCCCTCGAGCGGCTCGAACGTCTGGGGATCAACGAACCGCTCGTCCGCGATCACGCTGATGATGGTCCGATCGGTGCCCTTCGCGATATGAGCCATGATGCCGAGCGACTCAGCCCTTTCGACTACGGTGCCGACGTGCTCCGCCGTCGCGTCCGCCCGCATCACGATGACCAGGTCGTCCTCCCCCCGAGTCATGGCCCCACCTGGAGATCCGGGCGGAGAACGGTGGCGCCTCGGAGGTACACGTGCCGGACGTCCGCTTGGGTCCGGGATGTGTTCCAGAGCACGAGGATCCGCAGGCACCGGGGGACGTGCGTGTCGCCCCCGTGCTCCCTGACCGCAAGCAGCGGCACCCGGTCCCACCCGTGCTCTCTGGCAGCGGCGGCGGGGTTCGAGCCCTTCAGGTCATCCGAGACCGTAAAGATCGCGGCGGCGATCTCCTCCACCCGGCACCCGTTCTCCGCCACTAAGGCTTCCAGGAGTTCTACGGTGGCGTCCCGAACCGCGTCAGGCCCTTCCCCGACCACGGTGATGGCCCCACGAAGCCCCCGGCAAGCCGTTCCAGCGTCACCCATCCTGTACCCGCGAACAAGAGGCCGCCGGGGGCTCCTCGGCGCCTTCGGTCTGCCGGTCCTCTCGGTCCGCTATTCGACGCCGCGCGGCAGGGACAGCGTGATATGAGCCGTATGGATGGTCCAGACGCTGGCGCCGTTCCAGCTCGCCGGCGTCTAGCCCCCTGACTCGCCGCCGAGAAGCGATGTTTCCTCGCTGTCTGGGTCCCATTCGGTGGTGTCACCCCGGGACACGGACGTCCGGTGCAACTCCTCCTCCCGGGCCCCGCAGGCGTAGCAGACCTTGCCGGCCTTGGCGGGTCCTCCAGGCTCGGGCTCCTCGGCCATCCTGGTCAGGAGCCGCAAGTGGAGCTCCTGGGTCTTGGCATTCCGGGTGCGATCCCGATCCGGGAGGACTCTGTCGAGATCCGCCCGAGCGCTCGCGATGTCGGGCTTTCCCTGGTTGACCTCGTCCACGAGCCTCCGGTACAGCCGCGTCAGCTCGGCGATGACCTCGGGGGGGTACTCGCGACCCTGGATCTTCACGGTGGTGACCCCGAGAGCCATGTAATTCGGGATGTCCTCGAGAAGTTGGTAGATCTCGTTGTTACTCTTCTCGAGGTACGTCAGGACCGACCCAGGGAACCGCTCCTCGATCTCGGGGATGTGCGTGCCCAGGCAGGGCCGGTAACAGACCCCTCCCTTGTCCGGGTTACCGATCAGCTTGACGCGGTGACTGCCGTCCGAGTCGTGGACGATCTGCTCCTCGAAGTACGGTGCGAAGTAGTCATAGAGCCGACAGCCACCCACACCGGTCACACAGCGGTTGGAGTGGATGAGCAACTCCACCCCGATCCCCACTTCGTCCGCGGTGGCCTTCAGCGCGGCGATCCGATCGAAGGTGTTGAGGGCCGTTGAGGCCACGAACTGGGTGGCCCCCGCCTCCTTGACCTCCTTCATGCGGCTGCGGCTTCGCACGTTGCAGCCCACGCTGGCGTGGATGGTGATCTCCGGGAAGCGGTCGTGAACCACCGCCATGGCCTCGGGGGTCTTCATGATGAAGCCGTCCACCCCCCACTGGGCGTAACCCTCGACTTTCCGCATCATGTCGGGGTGGTCGGCGGACTCGATGTCGGCGTTGAGGGCCACGCGGAGCTTCGCTCCCTTGTCATGGGCCATGTTGGCCGCCTCGCGGACCTCGTGGTGCTGGAGCTCGTACCGTGCCTCGCGCCGGCTCCACCCCAGGGGTCCCACGTAGACCGAATCGGCCCCTTCCTTGAGAGCCTCCCGGACCATCTCCAGCGTTCCGCCGGGCGACAACAACTCAACCATATTGGCCTCCTTCGGGAGCAAAGGGGGGTTCGGTTCACTATGGGCGTCCCTTGCGGAATGTGTCAAGGACGTTAAAGACGTTAAGAAACGGCTATTCAGTCACCTCCTTCCGCGCGCTCACTGCGCTCGCTCTATGGGACACGAGCGCCCATCGGACGCTCGCTCCACATCGGGGACCCAACTTTCAGCACCTGCCGCCCGGCCATACCGTTGACCACGACCGCAGCTGAGGTGTACCAGGCGACCAGAGCCGTCACAATGCCCACCCAGCCTCCCAGCTTGATCAGGTTCGCCGTCCCACTGAAGAAGCCGAGCCAGAGGATGATCTCCGTTGCCTCAAGGGTGAGGAACACGAGGAACACGGCGACGTTCACCCGCGTGCTCCAGAGCAGCATGTAGGTGTTGAAGATGGAGAACGCGAGCAGGATCCACCCAAGGTCGTTCTGGGCCTGCGCCGCAGCCGTGGCCCTTGGCTCGATCAGAAGGAACCACAGCCCTAGGCCGATCCAGAACCCGCCGTATGTCGAGAACGCGGTAGCCCCGAATACGTTCCGGTTTCGGAACTCCCACATCCCTGCCAGGAGCTGGATGAACCCGCCGTAGGCGAACGCGAACCCGACCCAGGCATCGATCCCGTCCGTAAGCTTCGCGTTCGATGCCGACAGCAGGAACGTTGTCAGCGCGAACGCGCCCAGACCCAGTGCCGCAGGATCGGCCGCCGGCGGCAGCGAAACTTTTGTCTCTTCCTGCATACCATTCACCCCTCCCGCTCGTTGCTTGCTTGATGGAACCTCCTCACCGACTCTCGGTCTGGTCACGGAGGGTGCCCGCATTTCCGCATCGGTCGGTCGTATGGCATGGGCTCGACACGACGCCCTAGGCCGGACATCTCCACGGTCGGTGCTTGGAGGAGAAGGCCCCTCGGCCCTGCCAAGAGGATCGGCCCGAACTGAAGGCATTCTCGGGCCACATAGGGGAGTACGATTTCCCGATCGCCGTCCAGAGGCCTGCAAGACATTGTTACCCCCTCCGACCAACCGATCCGGGTAGGCAAGTTGAAGTATATGAAAGCTGGCGTGCTGCTGCGAGTCGCACCGCTGCCACCGAGACGGAAGGAGGTGGGCTCTCGGCGGTCGGCGTCTGACGGAGCTCGCTCGGCGGATGGGCTGCAGCAGCGCCAACCTGACGCGCCTGGTCGACAACTTGGGCAAGTCGGGGCAGATGGAACGCGCCACGCACCCGTCCGCACAGGCGCGACGCGCTCAGAACGGCTCGAACTGCAGACGCCGTGACGGGTGGTAGGGGAAGATATCCACGATCTCCCCGCTCTGGACCCGGTCCTGCATCTGCGTCCAGAATCCCGGGTCGTAGAGTTCCCCGTGCTTCCGCTCCAGCACTTCGCGCAGGGGAGGAGGCAGAGAGATGAAATTGGGGAACTCCTCTGGGAAGGCGTCCCTCGGCCCGGCCCCGAACCAGCCCTCCTCGGCAAGGTCGTCCTCGTACGTGCGTGACACCGGCAGCGTCCGAAACTGGAAGTCGGTGAGCAGCGACAGCTCGTCGTAGTCGTAGCAGACCACCCGGCCATGCCTCGTGACGCCGAAGTTCTTGGGGAGGAGGTCTCCCGGGAAGATGTTCGTAGCCGCCAGGTCCTTGATGGCCTGTCCGAAGTCAATCACCGCGTCTCGCGCGGCATCCTCGGAGGCCTCCCGCACGAAGAGATCCAATGGACTGACGCGGCGCTCCACGTACGCGTGGTGGATCACGACGCTGTCACGGCTCACCTCGACCGTCCGGCCAGCCTCCCGCCGGAGCTCCTCCACCAGGTCGGCGGTTAGTCGGTCGCGGTCGAACCTGAGGTGTTCAAACTCCTGGGCCTCCACAAGCCTTCCAGCTCGATCGTGCCGGAACACTAGGCGATAGTTCCGCATCACGCCGTTCCGAGTCACAGACTTGGCGAGCGGGAACCGATCCTTGATCACCTTGAACACCACGTCATATCCGGGCATCGTGAATACGACCATCACAAGACCCGGGGTGCCAGGTGCCACTACGAACCGCTCGTCGGTGGAACTCACATACTGAAGGAGGTTGCGATACAGCTCTGTCTTGCCGTGCTTGTGGCACCCGATGGCGATGTAGAGCTCGGCTATTCGCTTGTTCGGGATGAGCCGCTTCAGGAACCGCACCAGCTGGTAAGGCGGTCCGGCGTTCACGTGAAAGTGCGAACGGGTGAAGCTGAACAGGATGCTGAGGTCGTTCTCCTCCACGAGCACTGCGTCCACTGCGATGCCGCTTTCGTTGTGGAGGAGGGCCAGAGCCAGCGGGAGCGCCTTGGAGCCATGGAATACGCGTCCGATGAGGTACGCCCCCTTCCGTCGGAAGAATGGAGCCTCGACCATTTCGGCCCGGTCAATATCGCCGTCACCGACTCCGAGCGAGCGCAGGTGCTCGGTCAGCCGTGCCGCTGCCAGCCGCGCATCGCGGCGGACGTCCTCGTAGGGAGCGTCGAACCAGCGATCTGTCAGGATGGCCTCGAGGAAGTCTGCCGTCCCCGCCCTAGCCTCGTACGTCCGGCAGACGGTGCCGTCGCTTGAGACAGGCGGCGCCTCGAAGTCGGAGGCCACGAACTCGATGTTCGGATCGACGCCTGCCGTGGCAAAGATCCGACGCGTTACGGAGTTGAAGAAAGTCTCGGCCAACTCCCAATCTTCTCGCCCGGCAATCAGCCCAGAATAGACGGCCTTCAACCCTGCCCAGAGGAGCCGATCCGTTATCCGGGACTCCAGTGCCTCTCGCATGTCCCGCTCGATGCGATCGATGAGCTCTCCGTAGAGATCGAGACGCTCCACAGCATCGGCCAGGGCTCCTCTCCAGTCTCGCCGCTCGAATCGCTCCAAGGCTCGGCGGGTGATGGCCTCGAAGCCGTCCTGGTAGGCGTCGAACGCTGCCGCGATAGCACCTGCGGCAAGGTTCGCCAGCCGGCTGGCGGAGAGGGCGCCGGTCCCCTGGTAGCTCATGAACCCACCAGCCTACGGCGGCCGAGGCGGTCGAGGGACCAGAGCAACACTCAGGGATGCCATCGATGTGCGGAAGCCGATCCAAACGAGCAAGCCCATGAACTCCCCGTACGGCGCGAGAACTCCGATTGGCACGGGCCTGGGCGATCCGTAGCATCCGCCGGTGCTCTCGTTCCTTTACCTGCTCGTGCAAAGGCTCCTTCGACTGCTCGCCGGGACATCAGCCGTGACCGCTCTCGAGGTGGAGGGCGCGGGTGCTGCGGCATCAGCTGGCCGTACACGGCCGGAAGGTCGGGCGACCGGGCCTGCGACGGGATGGACCAGGTGCTCCTTTTGGCCGCAGTCGCCTGCTGCCGAGGCATGGGTTGGCGTCATTCCTGGTCGGTGAATACTCGCCACGGGTGTAGGTCCTTCTTCGTGAGTTCGAATCTCCTCGAAGGAACCTGCGCCCGTCGACATTACACCGACGGATGGACGCGACCAATGAAGGCCCTGGGTGCGCCAAGGGTCTATCCTGCGCGCGATGCTGCTCGTCGGGCTCTCGGGCGGGATCGGGGCCGGGAAGTCAACCGTCGCGCGAATGCTCGCGGAGCGAGGGGCCCTGGTGTTCGACGCGGACGAGTTCGCGCGGCGAGCCGTCGAGCCTGGGACTCCCGGCCACGCGCGCGTCCTCGCCGAGTTCGGGCCCCAGGCGGCGAACCCATCCGGGGAACTCGACCGCGACTGGCTGGCCCGGCGCATCTTCGCCGACCCCGTGGCCCGCAGCCGCCTGGAGGCAATCGTGCACCCAGAGGTGGCCCGCCTGTTCGCGGAGGCCGACGAGCCCTACCGGGGCACCGATCGGGTCGTGGTCCACGCGGTCCCGCTCCTGGTCGAGAACCGATTGGAGCAAGCCTTCGACGTGGTGGTGGTCGTCTCCGCTGGAGAGCAGGCTCGGATCGCAAGGCTCGCCGCCGACCGGGGCATGAGCGAGCGCGCCGTCCGGGAGCGCATGGCTGCCCAGGCGCCGGACAGCGAGCGCGAGCGTGCGGGCCACTTCGTCATCCGGAACGACGGGCCCCTGGAGGACCTGGGGCGTGAAGTCGACTCCGTCTGGCTGGAGCTGAAGCGCCGGGCCCAGTCAAGCTGACCGCCCTCCGAGTGTGCCGGGGTAGTCCCTCAGGAAGAGTGGCTCGGAAACCCGGGCTCATTCGCTCGGCGATGCTCACCATGCAATATCCCTCGAGAGCGACGCTTCGTCTGACGCTGCTCTTAGGGAGAGGCATGAGAGGGAGAGGCAAGAGGGAGAAATCGGCTGCTTGGAGAGGAACCAAGACGACTCTCGTTTCGCTCGATTCCCATGGTGGGATCACCGCCAGAAGGTTTGGTGGTAGACGGGGTTGTCTGAGGGTTCGACCCCTGCCGGGGGCACGGGAGTCGAACTGCGACATGACCGTTGAAGTTTTAGACCGAGCAGCTGATCTACTCGTTCTTCCTCATCAACAGCCCACCACGCCGCATTCGGGTGATGTGTCGATTTGGCCAAAGCTCGTTCGACGTGTAGGTAGAGAGAAGAGACCGGTTCGGATCTTCAGCTCCGGACCCTCTAGCCGGAAGGAGGCAAGCGATGCGAGTGTTGGTGCTGGTGAAGGCCAACGAGGACTCCGAGGCGGGTGTCCTGCCCGACGAGAAGATCCTCTCCGAGATGACCAAATTCAACGAGGAGCTGGTGAAGGCAGGCGTGATGCTGGCGGGCGAGGGACTTCACCCCAGCTCGAAGGGCGCCCGCGTCCGGTTCGAGGACGGCAAGCGCACCGTGATCGACGGGCCGTTCACCGAGTCGAAGGAGCTGGTGGCGGGGTTCTGGCTGTGGCAGGTTCGGTCGCTGGACGAGGCCATCGAATGGCTGAAGCGGGCCCCATTCGAGGGAACCGAGGTGGAGATCCGGCCCGTGTACGAGTTCGAGGACTTCGGCGAGAACCTCTCGCCCGAGCTCAGGCAGAAGAACGAGCAACTCCGGAAGCAGGTGGCCGACAGCGCGAGCCGGTAGCGTGCCTGATATGTCGTCCGGCCGTCGATCGGCGAACGAGTGGGATCGGCGGCCGTGACGGCTGACGGCGGTCGGCGTGCCATCGACGCGGTCGGGAGGATCGAATCCCCCAAGTTGATCGCCGGCCTCGCGCGGATGGTGCGCGATGTCGGTCTTGCCGAGGACCTCGCCCAGGACGCGCTCGTGGCTGCCCTCGAGCAGTGGCCGGAATCCGGCGTCCCCGACAACCCTGCTGCGTGGCTCATGGCCATCGGGAAGCGCCGGGCCATCGACCACTTTCGGCGGACGGCGATAGCCGAACGCAAGTACGAGCAGCTGGGCCGTGAGCTCGAAGTGGCGGGACAGGTGTTCGAGCCGGATTTGGAGGCAGGAATCGACGACATCAGCGACGACCTCCTACGGCTGGTGTTCGTGTGCTGCCACCCTGTGCTGTCGAAAGAGGCCCGGGTGGCGCTGACCCTTCGACTGTTGGGGGGCCTGACCACCGAGGAGATCGCCCGGGCGTTCCTGGTCCCCGAATCGACCGTGGCCCAGCGGATCGTCCGGGCCAAGCGAACGCTGGCCGAGGCGCGGGTCCCGTTCGAAGTCCCGACCGGGGTCGATCGCGCCGCTCGTCTCTCGTCGGTCCTCGAGGTCATCTATGTGATCTTCAACGAGGGCTACTCCGCAACCGCCGGCGAAGAATGGGTCAGGCCCGCGCTGTGCGAGGAGGCGCTGCGGCTCGGTCGTGTTCTGGCCGGGCTGGCGCCCGGCGAGCCGGAGGTCCATGGGCTGGTCGCGCTCATGGAGATCCAGGCATCGCGGCTGGGGGCGCGGACCGATCCTTCCGGGAAGCCCGTCCTGCTGTTGGACCAGGACCGGGCCAAGTGGGACCATCTTCTGATCGGCCGGGGTCTCGCCGCACTGGAGCGGGCCGAAAGGGTCGGCGGCACGCTGGGTCCCTATGCCTTGCAAGCGGCGATCGCCGCCTGCCACGCGCGCGCCCGGGCCGCCGAGGAGACCGACTGGGAACGGATCGTGGCGCTCTACGACGCGCTGGCGCAGGTCATGCCCACGCCGGTGGTCGAGCTGAACCGGGCTGTGGCGGTGGGGATGGCGTTCGGCCCCGAGGCGGGGCTCGAGCTGGTGGACGAGCTGGTCTCGGAGGGGTCGCTCGACGGCTATCACCTCCTGCCGAGCGTCCGCGGCGACCTGCTCGCCAAGCTCGGCCGGCACGAGGAGGCCCGCCGGGAGTTCGAGCGCGCTGCCTCGCTCACCGCGAACGCCCGGGAACGCGACCTGTTGCTGGCGCGCGCCGCCGCCTCGCCTACGCACCCCGAGATCAAGGCGGGCTGACCCTTCGTCTCTCGGATCGAAGCGTGCCCAGCGATGAGACTCGCCGGGCTAGGTGGTTCGTCCTTGGGGGGGCCCGATGAAGACGGAGGGAGCGCCTGCCAACCGAAGATCGACTTCAGCTCGTAGGTGACGTCTACCGAGCGTTCGCTGCCGGTGATCGCGACTTCATAGAGAGGGCCTTCACCGACGACTTGACCTCCGCCCTTCTGGGGCGCGAGGGGCCCGTGGCCGGCGCTGCGACCAGGGCGTTTGTGGCTTTAATCGAGCGGGTCCGTGAATCTCGTGTGGCACGTCTGTGGCACGCGGACTGCCGCCGCGGACCGAATGACACGGAAAGACGGCCTTTGACCTGCGTGCTTTCTCCGTGGGCGCTGGTGGGATCGAACCACCGACCTCCGCCTTGTAATGGCGAAGCAAAAGCGCTGGTCAGCCCCCTAAACAGGTCTGATCAAGTGCCGTTGAGTTTCGTTGAGTGCCTTGGAGTGCCCTCGAGTTGTTATGCAGGTGTTATGTGCAGGGGTCAGGCAAGAGCACGCTCGTGTGAGCTAGCGTCCGGGAATGTCCCCTGAACTGGCATCGGCGCATCGGAGGAGTCGGAGTGCCCTCCTCCTACTATGAGGAAGTGAAGCGCCCGATGAGCTCGGCGTCCGCGCCGCTTGACGCCGCTATCGTCGCCAGCGTCCGCGCCAGCTTCGCCCGCCAGGGCGCGATGGCGACTTTCGGCGCCGAGCTCGCCGACGTCGCCACCGGTCGCGTCGCCATCGCGCTGCCGATCGAGCCGCGCCTGTCCCAGCAGGACGGCTTCCTCCACGCGGGAGTCGTGGTCGCCGCCCTCGACAGCGCCTGCGGCTACGCGGCGCTGACCCTGATGCCGGACGAAGCGGAGGTTCTGACCGTCGAGCTCAAGGTCAACCTACTGGCACCGGCTAGTGGCGAGAGCCTCGTCGCCGAGGGCGAGGTCGTCCGCGCCGGTCGCACGCTGACCGTCTGCCGCGGCGACGCGTACGCCGAGCAGGGGGCCGAGCGCATGCACGTGGCGACGATGCTGGCGACGATGGTGCGTCGGCGCGCTGGGTGACCGTCGCGGCTACGCGCCCCCGGCACAGCGCGAGGATCGGGCAGACCCTCGGCTGAGCAAGTGTTGCGGAATATCCCCTGAGTCGGAGGGTAGCCTCTTGCCATGACCGAGGTTCCACGCACCCCAGCCGCGTTCGTCGACTGGTTTGTCGCTAGGCATCCGGCGCTCGGGCCGATTCTCGAAGAGCACCTGAGCGATAACGGCGGCGAACTCCTCCCGCACCTGCTCTTTGGTGAGGTAACCCGGTACGCTGCTGATCTCGCTCGCCGCGCCGAAGAGGAGCCCTAGGCCGACGAGGAGCTCCGGTGGCTCCTCGCAGATCTCGACGCGGCGATAATGCCCAACGGGGGCGACGACCCAGTCGACAACCTGATCTGGGTGCCCTTCGTCGAGAACGCGCAGGGTGTGACTGCTGACCCCAAGAGGCCTTACGCGAGCGGTTGCGTTCGTTTCCGAACCTCGCCCGGGCTCTTAGCCACTGCGAGTAAGACGATCGTCGCGTGGGCGAGTGTTCGCGGATGTCCCTTGGACGGGCTGGCATCACCTCATGCGTTCCTCCAAGATGCTTGCCGAGGTGTGAAAGAGGAGGCCGATTTGGCGATCACCAACTCCAGCCTCGAAGAGGTGAGGATCGGTGTGCGGCTCAAGATATCCGCACTCTGGATCGCGATGCTGTTCCTGTACGCGTACGGGGACATCTTCGGGTTCTTCCGACGCGGGGTCATCGAGGACGTGATCGCGGGCGAGATCTCGGGGATCGAGATCACACAGACCTTCCTGTTCGCGGTCTCGGTGTACATCGCGATCGCGAGCGCGATGGTCTTCCTGACTCTCGTCCTCAGGCCGAGGCTCAACCGGTGGGTCAACATCGTTCTGCCGATTCTGTACATCGTCTCTATCGCGGTCTCGGCCATCGGCGAAGATTGGGCGTACTACTACTTCCTGAGCATCGCGGAGAGCTCTCTCCTACTGCTGATCATCTGGTATGCATGGACTTGGCCCAAGCAGGTAACGAACCAAGCCTGACCTCGGTCGAGTCGTCCCGCAGCATTGAGTGAGGGCACCTCGCGGTGGGCCCGCGTGCGGGAATGTCGCTTGAGCTACTCCACCAGGAGACAACCACCCGCTATGGCCGCGGCGCTCCGTTCTGGTTCCAGCAGATGGACGCACCGCGTCCCCAGCGCAACCGGATCCACATCGACGTCTGGGTGCCGCCCGACCAGGCCGAGGCGCGCGTCGCTGCGCGGTCGCCGCCGGCGGCCAGCTGGTCAGCGACGAGCACGCCCCCGAGTCGTGGACCCTGGCCGACGCCGAGGGCAATGAGGTCGACGTGGCCACGACGAGGGGCCGCGACTAGAGCGGGACAGCCGACGAGCGGACGGCGAGCCGACTACGCCGCCGGCATCGGCGAGGCCAGCTGGAAGTAGTTCCCGTCGGGATCCTCGAACGTCGCGATCCACATCTGCGGAGCGTCGGCGCCCCCTGGCTGGTACGGCTCCTGTTGAACGGCGGCACCCAGGCCCTTGATCCGGTCGAACTCGCCCTTCACGTCCGGCGTCTCGAAGTTCAGGATGATCCGTCCGGGCATCTCGTTCCGCCCCTTGACCTCCGAGTGCTCACCGATCATCAGCCACGAGCTGCCGGCCTGCCAGCCCACGTACGCGCTGTCTTCCCACGCCGGCTTGCCGAGCACTTTGGTGTAGAACTCGCTCAAAGACTTGGGGTCGTCCGAGCCGATCATGACGGTGTTGAGGGTCAGCATCCGGGTCTCCTTTCCAGGCCGATGGCTCCTGTCAGATCCAGTTCCTTACCTTACCGCTTCAGCCGACTTCCTCCCGCACTTGCTTGGAGTAAGGAACCGCCTCCTCCCCCACGATCGGTCTCCGCACCTTTTTTCGATTGGGCCATGAGGCCGTCAGGCGGCTGAACGAGCTGGTGGCACTTTCGACGCGTAGTGGCGAAGCGAAAAAGTGGCCTTGACCTGGACAAACGCTGTGGTGGGCGCTGGTGGTTTCGAACCACCGACCTCCGCCTTGTAAGGGCGCTCAAGGGCGTTTCGCTCACCTGCGGTAATCGGGGAATCATCTACGGCGAGCTGCGATCTTGTTGATCGAAGTCTCTTGCCGGTTGGCGTCGTTTTGCGACCTGTCGCGGAATCTGTGCGGAATCTCAGCAAGGCCAGCATTACCAACCCTAGTTCCCCAACTCGATTTGGCGATCGAGTGGAAGGTCGGGCCGCGGTCCAGGTCCGCGCGCACCGGGGCGCTGGCGTACCCTTCAACGGGTGACGGAGCAAACATCGCGGGAGAGCGAGCCCGTCCGGACCGCCGAGGTCATCGCCGCTGCGTGCCTGGCCACAGACCTGGGCATGGGGTTTCCGTTCGAGCATGGCCTGCACGGCACGCTGATGGCCATGAGGCTCGCCGACCTGCTCGACGTCGATCGCGAGACCGAGTCGCAGACCTACTACGCCTCCCTCCTGATGTACTCGGGATGCA
>DASXTW010000203.1:0-11856 GCA_036505215.1 Actinomycetota bacterium
GCGCCGGGACGGTCCTGCTGATCACACCGCTGGTGCGCCGGCTCGCTGCAAGGTTCGGGGCCATCGACCGCCCCTCGGACCGCAAGGTCCATCCCAAGCCGACTCCCACCCTGGGTGGCGTGGGCATCTTCGCTGGAGTGCTGGTCGCTATGGCGGTGGCCTACTTCATCCCGGAGTTCCGGCGGCTCTACCGGCAATCGTTCGAGCTCCAGGGCGTGGCGCTCGGCGCCCTGGTCATCACCGCGCTGGGATTGGTCGACGACGTCAGGGCCCTGTCCGCTCCGGCGAAAGCCGCCGGCCAAATCCTGGCCGCGGGCCTGTTGATCCTGAACGGAGTCGAGCTGCTGTTCTTCTGGTTCCCCACCCAGGGGGTCATCTCCCTCGGGTCTGATGTTGCGGTTCCGCTCACTGTGGCCTGGGTCCTGATCATGGTCAATGCGACCAACCTCATCGACGGGCTGGATGGCCTGGCTGCGGGGATCGTGGCCATCGCCGCGGGTGCCTTCTTCGTGTGGGTCCACGTCGCCCCCTCCACGTTCAGCGAGTCGACCTCCATCGCCGCGCTGCTCGCTGCAATCACTGCGGGCGCGGCAGTCGGGTTCCTCCCCTACAACTTCTACCCGGCCCGGATCTTCATGGGGGATTCCGGAGCGATGTTATTGGGACTCCTGCTCGCAGCCTCGACGATCGCCGGCGTGGGCCGGACGATCCAACCCTCCAGAGGCGCCCTGGCGGCCTTCGCCATCCCCGTATTGATCCCGCTGTTCGTGCTGGCGGTTCCGCTGGTTGACGTGGGGATGGCCATCGTCCGGCGAATCCGCAAGGGCCGGCCCATCTTCGCCCCCGACAAGGAGCACATCCACCATCAACTGAGGGAGATCGGAAATACGCACCGCCGAGCCGTGCTGATCATGTACTTCTGGAGCGTTCTCCTCGCCGGGTCGGGGCTGGCCGTCTCCTTCATTCACGATCGCGCCGTGGTGGGATCGCTCCTTGCCGTCACCCTGGTGTTGATCGGGGCGTCGTTCCTCCCTCGACGACTGAGGGAGCGCCGGCGAACACGCTCGGTACGGAAGGGCACCAGCGAAGCGGTCTCCCAGGCGGGGGCCGGGCCGGGCGCCGCCTAGCCGCCACGGGTCAGGGAACCGGCTATACTGTCACGGCGCTTGTGAAAGTTTTCACAAAGTGCCCGGGGGAGGGGCTGAAAGTGGCCGTTGACCAGGGAAAACGGGGCTCTCCTCGCTTTGACTCCCCCCTGACCCTGCCGCTATACTCCGCAGGCTTCATGGCCGGCACACCTGACCCCAAAGATATGTGGGGCGGGATGTCGACCGGGGTGACGATCAGTGCCTACCTCTTGAGCGCCCTCATCGTTTGGGGAGGCATCGGCTGGCTGATCGACCACGTGGCCGGGACGGGGAAGGTCTTCACGGCCATCGGGATGATCGTGGGCGCGGCGGCCGGCACCTACCTGATCTATCTGAGATACGGGAAGCCAGATGACGAGAAACGCTGAGCCCGAACGAGCCATCGTCCGCAGGGTCGTCCCGTTCGGCCCGCCGGTGGCGCTGGTGGCACTGCTCGCCGGGTGGCTCGCCGCGGGCTGGGGCACGGGCTGGTCGGCAGCTATCGGCGTCGTCGTGGTCGTGGCCAACGCAGCGGCCAACGCCCTGTTGCTCTCCCAAGCGGCCCGGATCTCACTGACGGCCTACTCTGCAGCCGTGATGGGCGGGTTCGTACTCCGGCTGGGAGTGATCGTGGCGATCATGTTCGCTTTGAACCGGCTCAGCTGGTTCTCCCCATTGGCGTTCGGACTTGCTGTGGTGCCGGCGACGATCCTCCTCCTCACGTACGAGATGAGGCTCATCGCGGGCGGGCTGGGGCAGGAACTGCAGATCCCGGAGGCGAACTTCGAATCCGGTAGGAGGGGTGAGATGGCTCCATGAGAGTACTGGCTGTACTCCCGGCGATCCTCGGAGTCCCCTTCGAGAAGCCGACCACGAAGGACTTCGTGTGGGACTGCTGGGGACCCATGGTCAAGATCGGCCCCGTCCATTTCTGCTACAACTTCATCTTCTTCTTGCTGACCGTGGCCTTCCTGGCAACCCTTCTGTTCTTCGTTATCGGCCTCCGGAAGCCATCGATCGTGCCGGGCAAGTTCCAGAACATGGTCGAGATGGGAATGGAGTTCGTCCGACAACAGATCGTGATGCAGATGATCGGGCCCGAAGGACTCCCGTTCCTGGCCTTCCTCTCGACGCTCTTCTTCTTCATCTTCTTCGGCAACATCCTCGAGGTCATCCCGGGTGTGAACTTCCCGCTGAACTCTCGCATCGCCTTCCCCATCGTGATGGCGCTCATCTCGTGGATCACGTACAACACGGTCGGCGTCCGGCGCCACGGGTTCTTCGGCTATCTGAAGCTGGTGATGTTCCCGCCGGGCGCTCCGCTCCTCATGTATTTCCTACTGGCACCGATCGAGTTCATCTCGGTGATCCTGGTCCGGCCGCTCACCCTGTCCGTCCGTCTGTTCGCCAACATGGTCGCCGGCCATTTCCTCCTCGCGGTGTTCTTCCTCGGGAGCATCGCCCTCCTCTCGGTGCCCAAGACGTTCGTGTTCGGCGTGGCGTCGAGTGGGCTGGCGATCGTCCTGGTGGGGTTCGAGATCTTCGTGGCCGGGCTGCAAGCATTCATCTTCGCCGTGCTCACCGCCTCCTATATCGGAGGTGCGATGGCGGAAGAGCACTGAATCCAAGGAGGAGTTCATGGTCGGAGTGGTGACCCACCTGTTGGGCCTGATCGCAGAGACCACCGGCAGTCTCACGGCGATCGGTAAGGGCCTCGTGTATGGCCTGGCGGCGATCGGGCCCGGGATCGGAATCGGGATTCTGATGGGGAAGTCCGTCGAGGCGATGGCTCGCCAGCCCGAGGCTGCCGGCATGGTCCGGGGGACCATGTTCATAGGCATCGGTCTGATCGAGGCGTTGGCCCTGTTCGGTTTCGTTCTGTCGTTCATCATTTCCTAGGAGGACCATGTGATTGCGTTGATGGCGAATCTCCTCCTGGCGGCGGAGGAGGTCAGTGACAAGAAGGACCTGTATCCACACCTCTCCGAGCTCGTCGTGGGTGCCATTGCCTTCGGCATCCTGTTCTTCTTCATGTGGAAATGGGCGATTCCACGGCTGAACCAGGCTCTGGAAGCCCGTCGGCAGCGAATCCAGGGAGACCTGGAGAAGGCCGAGCAGTCCAGGACTGACGCGGAGAAGCTCCTGGACGATTACCGGGCGCAGCTCTCGGGCGCACGCGAGGAGGCCAACCGCGTCATCGATGAGGCTCGCAAGACAGCGGAGCAGCTCCGAAAGGACATGACGGCCAAGGCCGAGAAGGAGTATCAGGCCATCGTGGCCCGGGCCCAGGAGGAGATCCGGGCCGAGCGCGATCGGGTGTTCGAGGAGCTGAAGGCCCAGGTCGGCCAGCTCTCCGTGGCCATCGCCGGCAAGGTGGTGGGGAAGAAGCTGGATGAGGAGAAGGAACTCCATCTCAAGCTGGTTGATTCCTACATCAAGGAGCTGGGGGCCATGGCCCCTGCCAACGGGCACGGCAGCTCCGAGTCGGAGGGATAAGTGGCCACGAAGGACACGGTCATCCAGGGATACGCCCGCGCCCTGTTCGCCGTAGCCGAGGCGGAAGGCGAGCTGGACAGGGTGGAGGACGAGCTGTACCGGTTCGGCAGGACGATCGAGGACCAGCCCAAGCTGCGAGAAGCGCTCGTCGATCCCTCCCTCCCCGCGGAGCGCAAGATCGCGGTGATCCGGGAGATCCTCCAGAACAAGGCGAGTCGGCACACCACTGCCCTACTCGGGTTCCTGGTCGAGGAAGGCAGGACGAAGGATCTCCCCGATATCCTCGAGTCGCTGGCGGAGGTCGTGGGGGAGTACCGGAGCAAGGCCGTAGCCGAGGTCCGGTCCGCGGTTCCCCTGGACGAGCAGCGCAGGGCGAAGCTGGCCAAGGCGCTCTCCAAAGCGAGCGGCAAAGACGTGGAGCTCAAGGTCCTCGTCGATCCCTCCCTGGTCGGCGGCGTCGTCGCCCGGGTTGGCGATCAGGTCTTCGACGGCTCGGTGAGGCGGAAGTTGGAGTTGGCCCGGGAACAGCTGGCGGGAGTGCGATGAGAACGAGGCATTAGGAGGTTGTGGAGTTGGCCCAAGAGCTGACCATCTCATCCGAGGAAATCGCGGCGGCGCTCCGCAAGTACGTGGAGGGGTTCGAGCCCGATATGGAGCGGGAGGAGGTCGGCCGGGTCGCGGCCACGGGCGACGGAGTGGCCAACGTTGAGGGCCTCCCTCGGGCCATGGCCAACGAGCTCTTGGAGTTCCCCGGCGGCGTCCTGGGGATCGCCTTCAACCTGGACGAAGCCGCGATCGGCTGCATCGTGCTCGGCGAGACCGAGCACATCAAGGAAGGCGACCCGGTCAAGCAGACCGGCCGCATCCTGTCCGTGCCGGTGGGGGACGGCTTTCTGGGCAGGGTCATCGACCCCACCGGGCAACCCGTGGACGACAAGGGGCAGATCAAGGAGGAGGAATACCGTGCCCTCGAGATCCAGGCCCCCTCGGTGGTCCAGCGCCAGCCGGTGAAGGAGCCCCTTCAGACCGGCATCGTCGCCATCGACGCCATGACCCCGATCGGCCGCGGCCAGCGAGAGCTGATCATCGGTGACCAGAAGACGGGCAAGACCGCCATCGCCATCGATACGATCATCAACCAGCGGGACAACTGGGCGAGCGGCGACCCGAAGAAGCAGGTCAAGTGCATCTATGTGGCCATCGGCCAGAAAGGGTCGACCATCGCGGAGGTGGTGCAAGCACTGGAACAGAACGGGGCCATGGACTACACGGTCGTGATCAACGCGGCCGCCTCCTACCCGGCTTCGTTCAAGTACGTCGCGCCCTACGCCGGCGCGGCCCTGGGTGCCCACTGGATGGACAAGGGGGAGCACGCCCTGATCATCTACGACGACCTGTCCAAGCAAGCGGACGCCTACCGAGAGCTTTCGCTCCTGGTGCGCAGGCCGCCCGGGCGCGAGGCCTATCCGGGGGACGTGTTCTACCTCCACTCCCGGCTGCTCGAGCGGGGGGCCAAGCTCTCCGACGACCTGGGCGGAGGCTCACTCACCGCCCTGCCGATCGTCGAGACCAAGGGCGGAGACGTGTCGGCCTACATCCCGACCAACGTCATCTCGATCACAGATGGGCAGATCTACCTGGAGAAGGACCTGTTCAACGCGGGTGTCAGGCCCGCCATCAACGTGGGCATCTCGGTGTCGCGGGTGGGCGGCAACGCCCAGATCAGGGCCATGAAGCAGGTCGCCGGCCGGCTTCGACTGGATCTGGCCCAGTACCGGGAGCTCGAGGCCTTCGCCACGTTCGGCTCGGAGCTGGACCGAGCCTCTCAGGCCCAGCTCGATCGGGGTGCTCGCGTGGTGGAGATCCTGAAGCAGCTTCAGTACCAACCGATGCCCGTGGAACAGCAGGTCGTCTCGATCTTCGGCGCGACCGGAGGCTTCCTGGACGACATCCCGGTGGGTGATGTGAAGCGCTTCCAGAGCGAGCTGCTGGAGTTCGTGGAGTCGCGGCACGCGGACATCGGCCGAACCGTCGCGGAGAAGGGCGAGCTGCCGGAGGACATCGCAGGGCGCCTGGAGGCAGCCATCAAGGAGTTCCGGGCCAGCTTCATGACGTCGGAGGGCCGTCCGCTGAAGGAGGCGGAGGCCCAGCCGCTCACAGACGAGGAACAGGAAGCGCTGAAGAGGTTCCGTCGGCCCACCCCGGAAGAGTTCGAGAAGAAGGCGGGACGCGTGGGCGAGAGCGGAGTCCAGCTGCCCGGTTAGGCATCGCCAGGGGGAAGAGTGGGATGGGCGCGAAGCTCAGGGAGGTCCGGCGCCGGATCCGGTCGGTCCAGTCCACCATGAAGATCACGCGCGCCATGGAGCTGATCGCCACATCCCGCATAATGAAGGCACAGCAGCGCGTGGAACAGGCCCGGCCGTATGCGGAGCGACTGACGGCAGCGATCGGCGACGTGGCCTCGGTCAGCTCGGCCCTCAGCCATCCCCTACTGGAGCAGCGGCCCGAACCCGAGGCGGCGGCCGTCTTCGTGGTGACGTCGGACCGCGGGCTGGCCGGGGCGTACAGCTCGAACGTCCTGCGCCGGGCCGAGGAGCTCTTTTCTCTCCTCCGGCAGGAAGGCAAGGAGGTCAAGCTGTTCGTGGCCGGGCGAAAAGGGCTGTCCTACTACAGGTTTCGCCGGCGCCCCATCCAGGAGGCCTGGACCGGTTTCTCGGAAACCCCTTCGTACGAGAACGCCAAGGAGATCGCTCAGGCCATGATGCAGCAGTTCACGGCCGGCGACGTCGATGAAATCCACGGCGTGTTCACGGACTTCGTTTCGCCGCTTCGTCAGCGTGCGGTGGCCAGGCGGTTCGTGCCGATGGTGTTCGAGGAGGCCGAGCGCCCGGCGGAGGGGCCTGTGGCCCAATACATCTTCGAGCCCGAGCCCGAAGCGCTCCTCGAAGCGCTGCTGCCCCGGTATGTGGAGACCCGGGTGTACAGCGCGTTGCTGGAAGCGGCTGCTTCCGAGCACGCCGCCCGCCGGCGGGCCATGAGCGCAGCCACCGACAATGCGGAGGAGCTGATCAAGGTCCTGACGCGGGTGGCCAACCAGGCCCGCCAGACCGAGATCACCACCGAAATCATGGAGGTCGTCGGTGGAGCGGAAGCGTTACGGCAGGCTTCTGGTGAATAGGAGCGTGAAGCGAGATGGCTGACGAGAAGGGCGACGGACGAGCGAACGGGCGAGTCGCCCGGGTCATTGGGCCCGTGGTCGACGTGGACTTCCCACCCGGACAGCTCCCGGAGATCAACTATGCGCTCGAGATCCAGCGCACGCTGGACGGGGAGACCACCACGATCGTGTGCGAGGTGGCCCAGCACATCGGCAACTCCACCGTGCGAACCATCGCCATGAGGCCGACCGATGGATTGGTCCGAGGAGCGCCGGTCGCGAACACCGGTCGGTCCATCTCCGTCCCGGTTGGGCCGAAGGTTCTCGGGCACGTCTACAACGTCCTGGGCCAGCCCCTGGACACCGACACGGTCGATGCCGCCGATTACTGGCCTATCCACCGGCCGTCGCCGTCGTTCGAGGAGCTCGAGCCGAAGGTCGAGATGTTCGAGACCGGGATCAAGGTCATCGACCTTCTCGAGCCCTACGTCAAGGGCGGGAAGATCGGGATGTTCGGCGGGGCCGGTGTGGGCAAGACCGTCATCATCCAGGAGATGATCCACCGGGTTGCCGAGCAGCACGGCGGTGTGTCCGTGTTCGCCGGGGTGGGAGAACGTACCCGCGAGGGCAACGACCTCTTCCTGGAGATGACCGAGACCGGGGTCATCAACAAGACCGCCCTGGTATTCGGCCAGATGGACGAGCCACCGGGCGTGCGGCTGCGAGTCGGTCTGGCTGCGCTCACCATCGCGGAGTACTTCCGTGACGTCGAGCACCAGGACGTTCTGCTGTTCATCGACAACATCTTCCGGTTCGTCCAGGCGGGGTCGGAGGTGTCCACCCTGCTGGGGCGGATGCCTTCGGCAGTGGGGTACCAGCCGACCCTCGCAGACGAGATGGGCGAGCTGCAGGAACGGATCACCTCCACCAAGGGTCGGGCCATCACCTCCCTGCAAGCCGTGTACGTGCCGGCGGACGACATCACGGACCCCGCCCCGCACACCACCTTTGCGCACCTCGACGCCACCACGGTTCTTTCTCGGGCCATCGTGGAGAAGGGCATCTATCCCGCCGTCGACCCGCTGGAATCCACCTCCCGGATCCTCGACCCGAGGTATGTGGGCGACGAGCACTATGACGTGGCCCGGCGGGTCCAGGAGACCCTCCAGCGGTACAAGGACCTCCAGGACATCATCGCCATCCTCGGGGTCGACGAGCTCTCGGAGGAGGACAAGGTCGTCGTGGCGCGGGCCCGGAAGATCGAGCGCTTCCTCTCTCAGCCCTTCTTCGTCGCGGAACAATTCACCGGCATCTCCGGGAAGTACACGCCGATCGACGAGACCATCGCCTCCTTCAAGTCGCTGGTCGAAGGCGAGTACGACCACTTGCCCGAGCAGGCCTTCTACATGGTCGGGGGAATCGAGGAGGCCCAGGAGCAGGCCAAGAAGATGGGGCGCGAAGAAGGAGAGGAGTAGGTCGTGGCGGCGCCCTTCGAGGCCTTCCTGGTCACTCCCGAGCGGGAGGTCTGGTCGGGCCAGGCCACCATGGTCATCGCCAGGGGCAGCGAGGGCGAGGTGGGCATCCTGGCCGGGCATGCTCCAATGCTGATCCAACTGGGCATCGGACCGCTGTTCATCGATCCGGTCGAGGGCGAGCGGGTGGCCGCGGCCATCGACGGAGGCTTCCTGCACGTCGTCACGAACGAGGGCGAGACCCGCGTCGACGTGCTGGCCGAGCACGCCGAGCTGAAGGGCGAGATCGACCTCGACAGAGCCAGGCGGCAGAAGGAAGAGGCGGAGCGCAAGATCCAGAACCACGAGGACGCCGAGGCCATAACGGAGCTGGCCAAGGCCGTCACCAGGATCGACATCGCCGGGTAGACGGGCGTTCACGTTCGCGAGCGGGCCCACCCCCTAGAATCCACGCATGGATCGCCTCATGGTGACCGGGGGGCGGCACTTGAACGGCGCCGTGCGGATCAACGGCGCGAAGAACTCCGCCCTGAAGCTGATGGCGGCATCCCTCCTGGCGGCGGGAAAGACGGTCATCGAGAACGTCCCGCGCATCGTGGATTGCATCACCATGGGCGAGGTGCTGGAGCGCTTGGGCGCGGGAGTGGCGTGGGACGGGAGCACCCTCACCATCGACACAGACGGCGCGACCGGCATCGAGGCTCCCTACGAGCTGGTGCGGAAGATGCGAGCTTCCATTGTCGTCCTGGGGCCTCTCCTGGCGCGGTACGGGCACGGCCGGGTGGCGATGCCGGGCGGATGCAACATCGGGTCGCGCAAGATCGATCTCCACATGAAGGGACTCGAGCGCATGGGGGTCGAGTTCACGGCCGCGCACGGCTACCTGGAGGCCAAGGCCCCCAACCTGCACGGAGCGTTCATCTCGCTGGACTTCCCGAGCGTGGGTGCCACCGAGAACATCCTGATGGCCGCCGTGGGGGCCAGGGGACCGACGGTGATCGAGAACGCGGCCCGGGAGCCCGAGATCCAGGACCTCGCCCAGATGCTGGTGGAGATGGGGGCGAAGATCGAGGGCGCAGGGACGACATCGATCGAGATCGAGGGGGTCGAGTCGTTCCGGCCGGTACGGCACGGTGTAGTTCCCGATCGGATCGAGGCGGGCACCTTCGCTATCGCAGTGTGCATGACCTGTGGGGAGGTGACGCTCGAGCACGCTCGGGCCGATCACCTGGACCTCGTCCTGGACAAGCTGACCGAGGCCGGCGCGCGGATCGCGATATCGGACGGCAGCATCACAGTGGGTATGGATGAGCGTCCGCTTGCCGTCGATTTCGTGACGCTGCCGTACCCCGGGTTTCCCACGGACCTCCAGCCGCAGATGATGGCCCTGCTCTCGATCGCGCGGGGGACCAGCATCATCACCGAGAACGTGTTCGAGAGCAGGTTCATGTTCGTGGATGAGTTGAACCGGATGGGGGCCGACATCCGGACCGAGGGTCACCACGCGGTGATCCGGGGCGTAGAGAAGCTGTCGGGGGCGCCCGTTCGCGCCCTCGACATCAGGGCGGGAGCGGCGATGATCGTTGCCGCGCTGGCCGCAGACGGACGCACAGAGATCTTCGATCTCTACCACGTGGACCGGGGCTATCAGGACTTCGATGGGCGCCTGGCGGCCATGGGCGCGGAAGTACGCCGGGTGCCCGAGCCCTCACTGTCTGCCGTCCTGTCGTGACCCGGGCCCGCGCGGCCCTCCTCTTTCTCACGACCTGTGGGCTGGTCCTTTTCGCCGAGGCCAGCGCCTCTAGTTCTCCCAAGGCTCCCGTCCGCCGGCACGGGGTAGTCATCCTGTTCGTCATCGATCACGTCTCCTTCGAAGAGCTGCTCTCGGTTTCCGAGTTCGCGGGGATGGCGCGGGCAGGTGGAGCGGTCCTCATGGCTTCCAGTGATCGATATCGCAACGATTCGGAGAAGGTGTACGAGGCGCTTGGTTCAGGGGCCGCCCCCGACCAAGGTCTCCGTGCTCTTCTGGCCCGAACGCTCGCCAGCAATGGCGTTGGCGTCTGTGGTCGAATCGGACCGGGGACCCCACCTTCGCCGAAGCTCTTCGAGTCGGAGTCGCGGTCCCTGTTGGGTGGGCAGCCCTGCAGTACTGACGATGACTTCCTGCTGATCGACCAGATCCCGGGTGCCTGGGAAGCTGATGCGAACGGCATTAGAGGGCGGCAGCGCCGACTTCTGCTCGAGCAGATCGGTGACTCGCTCCTCCGGGAAGTTCGGGGCTTCGGTCGGGGCCGCACGCTCGTGCTGGTGGCGTCGCCAACCCCGTCGGTGCACATGATGCGAACGGGGGACGAGGTGGGCCCGCTCGTTGTGGCCGAGGGGCAGCCCGACGACCTCCTCATGGGCTCCGGGCAGATGCATGCCCTGCAGTCGGACACCACGCGGCAGGTCGGACTGGTCTCGAATGTCGACGTGGCTCCGACGATCCTCGAGTTCTTCGGGATTCCTATTCCTTCGCAGATGGATGGTGAGCCCATCCGAGTGATGGACGAGCCGGCACCCTTCAGGTTGCATCGTCTGCACTTGGAACAGCGCAGGATCCGCTTCCCCATCCAGCTGGCCGAGGTGGCATTCGTTTCCGGCGCCGGGCTGGTCGCGATCGTCGCCATGATCATGGCCGCTCGCCGACGGCTGCCTCCGCGCCTCGCCGGCGGGATGCGGCTCATGGCCCTGTGCGGCGCCGCCTTCGCGATTCCCCTGATGCTGGGTGGGGTGCTTCCGCGGTTGACCTACTCGGTGGTTGTGCCGTTCCTCGTGCTCTCGGTTGTGGCCCTGGCAGTGCTCGCTGAACGGACTCGATGGCCGGGTCCGCTCGGCCCCTTCACGTTTCTGGGCGTGGTCGGCCTGTCAGTGGTGGTCGTGGACGCCATGCTCGGTTGGCGGGGGGCCCGGGTTCCGCTCATCGGCGGGACCATGTTCGACGGCGCCCGCTACTACGGGCTTCCCAACGCCTTCCTTTGTCTCGTGCTGGCGAGCGCCCTGTTCGTGGCAGCCTGGCTTCCCCCGTTCACCGGATTCCTCATCCTGGTCGGCGGCGGGCTGTTCGCTGGGTTCCCTTCCCTGGGTGCGGACATCGGAGGAGCCATCACGCTGTTCTTCGCGGCCGGGCTGTGGTGGGTGCTTCGAACGCGACGGCGCTTCGGCCTCAAGGAGCTGGCGTTCGTAGCCGGCGTCACGGCGCTCGGACTCGGCGCGGTGCTGCTCGCAAATCGGTACCTTCCGGGAACCCCCACCCACGCGACCCGGTTCGCCGAGCGCGCCGGGAACAACGTGTCTGATGCCCTCCACGAGTTTGGGGACAGGTTGAGCGTCGGTGTTGGGCAAGTGAGGAAGGTGCCTGCGGCGTTGATCCCGCTCCTCGGTCTCCCCGTCATCCTGGCGCTTGTGCTGATGCGGCGGGGGCCGATCGGTCGGGGACTGGAACTGGCAGGGGAACGGTGGCAGCACGTCCTGGTCGTGCTCACGCTGGCCGGCGTGGTTGCGTTCTTCGTCAACGACACGGGCGTGGCGGCGGCGGCCCCGGTGTTCCTGTACGCGATGTCGG
>DASXTW010000204.1:0-1885 GCA_036505215.1 Actinomycetota bacterium
CCCGTCGTGCACCCCCGCGACGAACACGAGCGCCACGGTCCGGGTGGGGATGAGCGGCCGGCCGTCGACGCCGACCGGCTGCCCATCCTCGACGAACACCGGCACATCGGTGACCACGATGTTGGGCTCTCGGAGCAGGCCCGCCTTCAGCCGCACCAGGGCCCGACGGCGGATCAGGTAGCCCGCCAGGCTCTCCCGGACGACTTCAGGGATGAACACGTTGACGAAGTCCTGGGGGGCCCGGTCGATGCCGCGCACGTACCTCCGGACGGCCTCGAGCATGTCCCCGTCCGGGACGGGGAGCGGCTCGAGGTCGGGCGCGCCCATGGAGAACTCCCGCCACCGGTCCCGGAGCTCGGCGGGGATGCCGTCGTTCGAGGGGTACACGACGCGCCATTCGGTCGGACGGATCGATCGGATCGCCCCCAGGGCCTCCGCGGTGGCGACATCCAGGTCCCTGACGAGCAGCACCAGATGGTTTACCCCCACCTCGCCCGCCCGCACCCTGCCCTGCCGGAGCTCCCGCAGCACGGCCTCGTAATGCCGGTGGATGTTCAGAAACATCATCACGATGAAGGGCATCGCCGCGATCACGATCCAGGCCCCATGCCTGAACTTCGTGTACGTCACCACAACGAGCACCACGAACGTGGCCGTCGCGCCGATCCCGTTGATGACGATGGACCGACGCCAGCCCCGCGCGGCGTTCGGCCCCTTCCGCTTCTCCTTCAGCCAGTGCCGGACCATCCCGGTCTGCGACAACGTGAACGAGGTGAACACGCCGACGACGTACAGCTGGATCAGGCGGGTGAGGTCCGCGTCGAAGACCACGATCAGCAAGCACGCCAGCGCGGTCAAGACCACGACGCCGTTGGAGAACACCAGCCGGTCCCCTCGGTTGGCGAACTGGCGGGGGAGGAACCGGTCCCGGGCGAGGATGGCCGACAGCCGAGGGAAGTCCTGGTAGGAGGTGTTCGCCGCGAGGACCAGGATCGCCGTGGTGAAGATCTGAACCACATAGAAGAAGAACCCGCCACCGAACACCGTGTGAGCGATCTGCGCCACCACCGACCGCTCGTCGCTCACCGTGACGTGCATCCGGCTGGCCAGGAAGGAGATGCCGAGGAACATCGTGATGGCGATGGTCCCCATGATGGCCAGCGTGTCGGCGGCGTTCTTGGCCTGCGGTCGGCGGAACGCGGGCACACCGTTCGAGATGGCCTCGACCCCGGTGAGGGCCGTCGACCCCGAGGAGAAAGCCCGCAGGATGACGAACAGGCCGATGGGACCGGCCACCCGCGCGAGGTCCACCGCCGGGGCGATCGGCTCAGCCGATGGGCAACCGCCGAGGCACCGGAAGAGCCCGACCCCGATCATCGTTACGATCGACGCGATGAATGCGTACGTGGGGAAGGCGAACAGCGTTCCGGACTCGCGCACCCCCCGCAGGTTGGCAAGCGTGATCAGCAAGACGAACCCAATGGAGAGCTCGATCCGGAAGGAGAGCAACCCGGTGGCCGCCGAGGTCAGCGCGAAGACGCCGGCCACCACCGAGACCGAGACCGTCAGGACGTAATCGACGAGGAGGGCCCCCGCCGCAACCAGCCCAGGCAGCGTCCCCAGATTCTCCTTGCTCACGATGTAGGCGCCGCCTCCGTTCGGGTAGGCCCGGACGGTCTGCCGGTATGACGCCACGACGATCAGCATGAGCGTGGCGATGGCGATGGCGATCGGCATCACATAGCGATAGGCGAGCGCGGCCGCAGTCGCCCCGAGCAGCACGCGCAGGATCTCCTCGGTCGCGTACGCGACCGAGGAGAGCGCGTCCGAGGAGAACACCGGAAGCGCCAGGACCTTCGGCAACAGCGTGTGCTCGATCTGATGG
>DASXTW010000205.1:0-2299 GCA_036505215.1 Actinomycetota bacterium
AACGGGAAACGATGGGTGCCACTGAGACGCAACTGCACAGCTCAGATGGCGTACAGGTCGCTGACCTGCACCTTCGCACCAGACTCTTAATCCGCAGGTTCCGGGTTCGAGTCCCGGGGGGCCCACCACCTAATGTGCAGCTGACGGTGCTCGTTCACACCGAGCTCCGGGTCTTCTCGCGAAGCCTCTCATACGGGGTCTGGCCCCCGAGAGCTCCGTGCGGTCGGTTGAAGTTGTAGAAGTCCTCCCACTCCTTCAAGCGCTCGTTGAACAAGCCCGTGTCGTCGATCACGACCCCCTCGAGCATCCGGTAGAACTCCTCCTGGTCGATCCGGTGGGACCGCTCGACCTTGCCGTTCAGCCTCGGGGTGGCCGGCTTGATGTAGACGTGCCCGATCCCTCGGTCCAAGACGTGGTAGTGGAACTGGGACCCGAACTCCGCACCGTGGTCGGTCTGGATCACCTCGACCTTGAAAGGGAGCTTCTCCAGCACGTAGTCCAGGAACCGGATCGCCGAGGTCTGGTTGAGCCGGTCGTAGAGGCGGAGCACCCGGATCCGAGTGCAGTCATCGATCGCGGTGAACTGGTAGTGCTTCTTCCGGCTGCCTGCCAGCGGAGCGATGAACTTCACGTCGATCTGGACCCGGTGGCCCGGTAGCGGCTTCTCGTAGCGCTTCCATCGATCGACGTGGCGCCGGTAGCGCTGGGAGGCGGGCAGCCGGCTCATGTCCAGGCGCCTCAGGATCCGCCAGACCCCCGATGGGGAGATCCCGACGTCGTGATAGCGCTTGAGGTACATGGCGATCTTGTGCGGCCCGAAGTGGTAGTGCTGACGGAGATAGACGATCTTGCCGACCACTTCGGCCTTCGTGGCGTTCGGGCTCACGCGCGGCCGCCGTGAGCGTTCCCGCAGGCCTTCCAGGCCCTGCTCTTCGTAGCGGCGGAGCCACGTGTAGTAGGCCTGGCGCGTGATCCCGAAGTAACGACAAGTCATCGAGACGTTGCCCGTGACCTCCCGTGCGTGGCGGAGGATCGCCAGACGACGCGCCGCTCCGCGGGCCAGCTGCTGTTCGGTCACCGGTACCCCCTTCGATCGGAGGGCCCGATGTGTACACGATCTCCGTCAGTTCCAGATGGCGCGCGTCAGGCGAGCCTTACCACCGGTATCTGGCTTTCATCGCCGGCGGTGGCCTCCACATCGGTGGCGTCGCTCTCGGGACTCGCGTCCAGCGTCGCGCACAGGTCCTCCTGCACTCCGGTTTGGCTAGTGATACGAGAAGGGACCTCAGCCTCGCCCACGAACTTACTGTTCCTTTCGCGGCTGATTAACAGGGACCCCGGCGAGCCCGGCCTGCGATCGTCGCCGAAGTCGATTCCCTGCGGATCCGCATCCGGCGAACCTTCCAGCGGCACCTCGCTCTCGCTCGCCTCGGCTTCCGAGGCCTCGCCGTCGGGGCACCCGCTCGCCTCGGCTCCCGAGGCCCCGGCGTTGGGGCTCGCGCCCAGCGTCGCGCAGAGGTTCTCCTGGACCCCGGTCTGGCTGATGATCTTGCCGGGAACGCCCTGGAACTCGACGACCCGTCCGTTGTTGATGAACATGGCCCCCGGCGTCCCCGGCCCGAGATCCCCGGGAAAGAAGGCGAAGAACCAGGGCCCTGTCTTGACGAAGATCTGATCGGCCTCTGTCTTCGTCCCGGGTCCCGAGACGTTCCGGACCACCGAGGTGCCCGTGGCCATGTTCGTGATCTCCAGGACGACACGTCCCTGCGTGATCGTCCGGATCAGGTTCCCCTCGGCGTCGCGGAATTCGATGTTGTACTCGTTGTTCGTGACCACATGGATGAAGACGGGGAAGGGACAAGCCCCAGCGGGGATGGACCCGTCCCCCGAGGTGACGGGCATTCGCTCGGGCATGCCGGCCCAAGCCCTTCCCGGCCACAGCGCCAGGCTGACCATAACGACCAGCACGAATGCCAGGCGGGGCCTCGTCGCGTCCTCCGATCCGCGAAACGTCCCGGGCAACGCTATGAGAGATCGAACCCTCGGTCAACGCGGCGTTCGTCGTAATCGTGGGTCGCGCATTCGACCCGGGCTACGCCTTTCGACGGAGAATCTGGTCAAATCGTAGAGACCGGCGAGGAGGGCGGCATGGAGTACACGCACCTCGGGCGGCTGGGACTGCTGGTCAGCCGGCTCTGCCTGGGAACCATGAACTTCGGGCCGGAGACCTCCGAGGAGGTCTCTCACGCCATCATGGACCGTGCCCTCGAGGACGGCATCAACTTCTTCGACACGGCCA
>DASXTW010000206.1:0-18467 GCA_036505215.1 Actinomycetota bacterium
TCTCGGTCTCAGGCACGGCACGCCCCCAGTCCGCGAGCCTCCGGCTCCTGTTCGCGGGCACGGGCAGCATTCCCGCCGGGCTCTCTCGAGAAACCTAGTCCGCTTTATCTAAGCCGAAATGACTAGTTCCGTCAACAGGGGTTCGGGCTGGGCGGCCAAGCTGCGGGAGGTCAGGTCCGGCGTCGACGCGCCAGGGCCTCGAGGACAGGCACCTCGGAGATCTTGTCTTCGTCCAGGTCGGACCAGATGATCCCGGGAGGCCGGCGACGGCTCTTTCGGGCGGTCCGGATGACCTCCTCCGGCATGACGATGAGGTCGACGCGGAAATCGTGCCGGGTTTCGGGCAGCTCTTCATCCATGACCTGGAGAGGATGAACGGTCGGGGCCACTGCGGTCGTCTCGTCCACAAGCCCTGCCTCGTTGAGGAGCGCGAACTCGAGGTCGGAGAACCCGCCGCCCTTTCCGATGCGGGCCCCTTTGCGGTTCACTGCAACGCTCCCGCACACCACCAGGTCGATGCGACGCATGGCCGATATCGCAACGGGCCGCCCCAGCCGGGTGGCGCCCCGAATGGAGGCCGCCTTGCGTGGGCTCGGCCGTGCCGTCGTCGGATCCAGGAGGAGGAACGGCTTGGGGTTCCGGAGCCTGGGGACGGCCATGTACAGAACCTTGCCCTCGGCTAGGGCCTGCGCTCGTACGGGGAGCTGAGGCGAGTCCGGGTTCGCCTTCAACACACGGGCTTTGGTCCACTCGTCCATCGTGGCGAGCTGCCTTGCCGCTTCCTCCGCGCCGATGAAGTTTGGGATCCGGCCCCGGGCACCGGGGAAGCGGGCCACTCCTTCTCGCTCCAGCAGATCCCACAGGTGCTCCCTGATGCTCTGTTTGGCATCCACGATGGCCTTGGAGGGTAGCGGTGCCCGGCTAGACTCGTTCGCGGGGGGATGGCCGAGCGGACGAAGGCGGCGGTCTTGAAAACCGCTGGGGGCGCAAGTCCCTCAAGGGTTCGAATCCCTTTCCCCCCGCTGCGCAGCATCCCTATCTAGTCATCCCAGAGGCGACACCCTAGGCTCTTAAGGAGCCATGTTGGAAAGCGCCGATAATCATCACGAAAGAGCACTTCGAGGGTGGGATTCTTGAACGTCGTCTTGGTCGAGCCAACGCGCGAAGGTCCGGGTCCGCTGGATGGCATTCTGGCTGCTCATCCGGACCTCAACGTGCTGGCGCGCGCGGCCTCGACCCGAGACGCGCCGCAGGCGCTGCGGGAGCTGCCGACGCATATCGGCCTCACCGTCTTGATCTCGCTCGAGCTTGCGGACCGCGAGGACGCCCTCGGGCTGATCCGCACGATCCGTCAGTACTTCCCGAGCTTCAGGATCCTTGTGTACGGAACTGCCGTTGGCCAGGTCATGATCGAGAATGCGTTCTTTGCCGGGGCGGATGGATACCTCGACACGACGGCCGACCCCGCCAGGCTGGCGGAGGCGATGCGCCAGGACAGCCGCGACATCGTCCTCGTGGAGAGCCCGGTCGGGGAGACGTCAGTCGCTCCAGTCGAAACCGTCTTCGAGCCGGAGCCCTACTTGCTTCCGGAGCCCACACGGGAACCATCCGAGCCGATCCGACCGCCCGAGCCCATCCGACCACTCGAACCGCCCCCTGAGCCTGAGACTCCTCCCCAACCTGTGCTGCCGGAGCCTGCACCGGAACCATCCCCCGAAACGCCCCGGCCCGAGCCGCCTCCGCAGCCCGAGCCGCCGCCCATCCCCCGGCCCGAGCCGCCTCCGCAGCCCGAGCCGCCGCCCATCCCCCCGCCGGAGCCGCCTCGGCCCGAGCCGCCTCGGCCCGAGCCGCCGCCCGTCCCCCCGCCGGAGCCGCCCCGGCCCGAGCCGCCGCCCGTCCCCCCGCCGGAGCCGCCCCGGCCCATGCCGCCTCCCGAGCCGATCAGGCCTATGGAGCCCATCCCGGCTCCGGGTCCCCTTCCTCCCCGCGCGCAACCATGGGCCTTCCGCCCTCAGTCCAGGGTTGGCGGATCGAAGCAGCGTAGAGACCGTGAACGAGAACGGGTGGCATTCGTGGAACCGGCCGACGGGTCCATTCTGCTGACTGGATTTCCGAAAGCGCCCGAGATGGCCCCGCAACGTCCTGAGGCCCGCAACAACGCAGTCCCGAGTCCCAAAGGCGAAGGAGCGGTGGGGCCGGACAAGGTCGACAAGCGAGACGAGCCGGAGCGCGAAAGGCCGGTCGAGCTGGTAGACCCCTCAGACGGAGCCGTCCTGCTACAGGGCCCGCCACGCACCAAGCGACGCGGCCTGCTCGACCGGTGGCGACGCGGAGAGAAAGAGAAGCGGCCGGCCAGCCCACCATCCGAGTCCCGCGAGCCCCAGCCCCAATCCGAAACGGTGTTCGGTACGCACCGGGAGGTGGAGCAAGGGCCGGCGGCCCCACCGGAGCCGATGCCTGTACGGCGCCCGGAGCCGAGCTTTCAGTGGGAGTTCCCCGACCCCGACCGCGAGCCTGTCTTTCGGAGCCTGCGGCGGAAGGGAAAGCACCGGGTGGAGAAGAGCCAGCGACGCCCACCAGAGGAAGAGGTCCGACCGCGACCCAGCGCAATCCAGCCTGCATCCACCCCGCAGATCGAGACAGAGAAGCGTGCCCAGCCCAGCCCCCGAGTCGAGTCAGGAACGGCGCCAGAGACCGAGGCACCCCCTCTTCCGGCCGAGCCGCAGCCCGAGACCGTCCTCGACGAAGCGCCAGCCGAGCCGAGACCTGAGCTGGAGCCGGAGAAGCCTTCTCAGCCAAGGCCGCGCCCCGCGTTGCGCCGGCGAGATGGGGCAGTGAAGCGGCGCCGAACAGCACAGGATGTTCGAGCCGATCGCGAACCAGAGCCTGAACCTGGAACGGACTCGGTCGTTCGACACCTCGAGGCTGCACCGGAGCTCGGCCCGACGCTCGAGGCGGAGGTAGAGCCGGCCTCGGAGTCGGCCGTCCTGAAGCCTTCACTCGAACCGGACATGCAAGAGCCACCGCGTCCCAAGCGTCGTATTGGGCTCGGTCGGCGAGCCAGGGCGAAGGAGTCGCCTCCTGCCGAACCGGCCGTGGCCGAAGAGAAACCTGGGCCGGCTCAGCCGGAGCCGGCACCCCAGCCCGAGCCCGAACCGGAACCCCAACCCGAACCGGTGATGGAGGAACCTGCGCCTGAGCCCGAGCCGGTGCTCGAGGAGCCCGAGCCCGAACCAGAGGTGCCGGTGTTCGAGGAGGCCGAGCCTGAACAACAGACCGCGCCGAAACCTCTCCTTCCCATAGGCACCGGGGCCGGGTTCTTCGAACGAGGGGGGGTTGGGGTCGTTGTCGTAGGGATGCCGCTTTCCCATCGCGATCGAGCGGCGGAGGCCCTCGGGGTCGAGCCGGAGCGGGTTCGATGGCTCCCGAGCGCCACGGCAGCGGAGGCGTTCCTCTCGGACCACCGTGGCTCGACGTTCATCCTCCTGCTGACGCCGAGGATCAAACGCGAGGATGCGTTCGGGATGGCCGAGTACGTGGCACGGCTCGATCCCGCGACCGGCATGGTCCTTCTGGGAGACCGCTCGGACGAGGGGTTCTTGCTGGCCGCCCTGCGAGCCGGCGTCCGTGAAGTGGTCGAGCCGACCGCCCCCGTCACCGAGCTGGCTCAGGCCCTGGAACGGGTCATGGATGGCTCTGCGAGGATCCGGTCGACCCGCGGGACGAGGCTGATGGAACCCGCCCAAGGAGGTGGCACGATCATCTCTCTGTTCTCCTCCAAGGGCGGCACCGGCAAGACCTTCCTCGCGGCCAACCTGGCGGTGGCCCTGGCAGCGCAGTCGCGCGCCGATACGGCTGTTCTCGACCTCGACCTTGCACTTGGCGACACGGTTTCCTATTTCGGGGCCGAGGCCCCGCTCGACCTCGACGGCCTCGCGGGCCTGTCCGAACGAAGCGACCGCGTGGCCTTGCGGCGAGCGGGCCTCCAAGTTGGAGACCATCTCTGGGCGTACGCAGCCCAGCCCGAATCCGTTTCCTCCAGCCGCCTGTCCGGTGAAGCTGTGGCCAAGACCCTGAGGACGCTTCAGCGCACCTTCGCCTACACGGTGGTGGACACCGCGCCGGTCTACGACGAGCAGGCCTTGGCGGCGCTCGATCTGGCGGATGCGATCTGCCTGGTCACCGCCCTCGACGTGGTTGCAGTCCGCCATCTGTCCTCCGCGTTCAACGCCCTCCTGTCGCTGGGGATCCCTCCTGCTCGCTTCCTGGTGGTACTGAACCGGGCGGACAGCAGGGTGAAGCTCTCCACCTCCGACGTGGAGCACGTATTGCGTTTCCAGGCCGACGCGCTGATCCCGTCCAGTCGTCTGGTGCCGCTTTCCCTCAACAGAGGACGTCCCGTCTACCTGGACGAGCCGAAATCCAACGTCTCGAAATCCATAGGCGCTCTGGCCGCACGAATCAGACGGCTCTACCCGCAGGTCGCCGAGTTTCCCGACGCAGAACCTCCCGAGGGGCCCGCCCGGCGGGGATTTTTCCGGAAGCTCTAGGCCGGACGGCTCGCGCCGGCCTCTACGGGGTCGCCGACGGGGACGGGGACGGCGAGGCGGTCTCGGTAGTCGTTGGCGATGAGGACGGCGAAGGAAATGGAGACGCGCTGAGGCCTGGGGTCGGCGTAGGACTGTTCCTCCGATCAGGTTCCCCAGGGACCGGACTCGCCCGGGGCGCGGTGAGGAATCGAGAACGGATTCTTGGGATGGCCAGGATTGGATCCTCCGAGGATGAAGATGGCGGCCAGGATGATGCCCACCAGGGCAGCTGTGACGGTCCCCGTCAGCAGGCGAAGCGGGCGCCCACGCGTTCCCGCATGAGCTCGGTCCGCCGCCGCTCCAGGTCCCCGGAAAGCTCCGCGCGCACGGTGAGCAGCGACATGTACGGAGAGGTGGCGTATACGGCCCATCCGCTTGCGAATGTGGAGGACGCGGATCGCTCACGATCCCCGAGTGTGCTTCGGGCTACCGGCAGGCTTCGTTCAGGTACGGGTAGGGATCGACGGCCGGGCCATTGAAGGGGTGCCATTCGAAATGATCGTGAGACATGGTGCCCCGGGCGTCGCCGGTGTTCCCCACGTACCCGATGATGGTGCCCTCCTCGACGTAGCCGAGGTGGCCATAGGCGATGAGGTGCGCGTTGTAGACGAACCCCTGCGCACCGAAGACCTTGACAGCGAGCCCGCCGACGGGGTTGGTGGCCACCCGAGCCCAACCGGGGAAGGGCGACCGTACCGGGGTTCCCGTGACGCTGAAGACGTCCACCCCCTGGTGGCGGTGCCACTTCTCCTTGTCCGTGGTGGGCACGCCGTTCTCGTCACGCCTCATGAGGACGCCGAAGTCGTCGACGTACCAGCGTGGCTCATCGACGGGGCAGACTCGAAACAGATGCGTCAGCGCGATCTGCAATTGGCGAATTCGATGTTCGATCTCTCGTCGGAGCTGCCCGATCCGCTTGGCCGCTCGCCTCGCATCGCGGAGCCGGGCCTGCAGGCGCGTGATCTCCCTCCATTGCTCCAGCATCGCTGCGCTCTCCACTCCTCGGACGGAGAGCTGGCTCGCGTCGAGCGCTGCACGGAGCTCTCGTTCCTCTCTCTTCAATCGCTCGATCAGGCGCCGGACCTTGCGAATCTTCAAGGAGGCCTGGTGCCTGCGATGCTGGTTGACCTGGACCTGTCTCCTCATGTCGGCTCGGGCTGGCGGGCTCGAGAAGAGTGGAATGAGCATCGCAATGAGCGAAATGCAGATGGCCGCAGCGAGAGAGGAACGCCCACTCTGCGAGAGCGGCCCGAACCTCGTGGAAGGAGATCGATCAGCGAGCATGGGGAAGACCTGTTCGAATGTACGGTCCCCCGGTGGCAGCGGAAAGCCGACTTTCCCTGAGTTTCGGTACGCAGTCCTACGTAAATCGGGTGGAGGGGGGCCGATTGGACAACCTACCCGTTAGTAGGTTAGAGTTTGGCCCGGCTACCTCCTGGGTATGAGGAGGGAAGCTAAGTTACCGAGCGGTAGGTGGCCTCGCCGGTGGAGTTCGCTCCCCCCGCGTCGACACTGCGGCCCTCAGCGTTGGAGGGACCCGATGAGCCAGACCAACGGCCAGGTAGGCGTTCAGCAACGCATTACCGATGAAGCCAAGGGGCTGGAGCGGGAGTGGGCGGAAGACCCTCGGTGGATAGGTGTGGTGCGCCCGTATTCGGCGGCCGCGGTGGTTCGGCTTCGCGGCTCGATCGCCTTGGAGCACACGCTGGCCCGGCTGGGGGCGGAGCGCCTGTGGAGGTTGCTGGCCGAAGAGGACTACGTCGCCGCCCTGGGAGCCCTGACCGGCGGACAGGCGGTCCAGATGGTCAAGGCGGGTCTGAAGGTGGTGTACCTCTCCGGTTGGCAGGTGGCAGCGGATGCCAACCTGGCCGCGGAGACCTACCCCGACCAGAGCCTCTATCCGGCCAACAGCGTGCCGGCGGTCATCAGGCGGCTGAACAACGCCCTGGTCCGAGCCGACCAGATCCACTGGGCCGAGGGAAACGACGAGCACTACTGGCTGGCCCCGATCGTGGCCGACGCCGAGGCCGGGTTCGGCGGGCCGCTCAACGCCTTCGAGTTGATGAAGGCCATGATCGAGGCCGGGGCGGCCGGGGTCCACTTCGAGGATCAGCTGTCCTCGGAGAAGAAGTGCGGCCATCTGGGCGGCAAAGTGTTGGTCCCGACCAACCAGTTCGTCCGCACGCTGGTGTCGGCCAGGCTGGCCGCCGACGTGAGCGGGGTCCCCACGATCCTCATTGCCCGCACGGACTCCCTGTCGGCGACCCTCATCACCAGCGACGCCGACCCCACCGATAGCGAGTTCCTGACGGGCGAGCGGACGGCCGAGGGCTATTTCACGGTGCGCTCGGGGATGGACCCGGTGATCAAGCGGGGGCTCGCCTTCGCCCCATACGCCGATCTCCTGTGGTTCGAGACCTCGACCCCCGATCTCGACGAGGCCCGGATGTTCGCCGAAGCCGTCCACAAGCAGTTCCCCGACAAGATGATGGCTTACAACTGCTCGCCCTCGTTCAACTGGAGACAGCACCTCGACGACGACGCCATCGCGCGGTTCCAGAAAGAGCTCGGGGCGATGGGCTATCGGTTCCAGTTCGTCACGCTGGCGGGGTTTCACGCCATCAATGCCTCGATGTTCGAGCTGGCCAGGGGATATGTCAGGGAGGGGATGACCGCGTACGTGCGATTGCAGGAGCGCGAGTTCGAGCTGGAGAAGCTCGGCTACAGTGCGGTGAAGCATCAGCGGGAGGTCGGTGCCGGCTACTTCGACGAAGTGGCCACGGCCATCTCCGGGGACGGCGCTTCGACCCTGGCCATGAAGGGCTCGACCGAGGAGGAGCAGTTCACGCTGCGAGGCAGGTGACATGGCCGACGTCACGGTGAGACACGCTCGGCCCGAGGACCTGGAGCCGCTGGCGCAGCTCGTGCGGGGACACGTCCGCGACTACTACGCGCGGCCGGAGCCATCGGCGGAGAGGGTCCGAGCCCTCCTGGGCACCCTTCTGTACGAGAAGGAAGGGATCGTGCTGGTGGCCGAACAGGATGGTGGCCTGGCCGGCTTCGCCATCCTGTACTTCACCTTCAGTACCGAGCATGCGGACAAGATCGCCGTCCTCAACGACATCCACGTCATCGAAGAGCTGCGCCGGACGGGCGGCGGCTCGGCGCTGTTCGATGCATGCCGCTCGTACGCCAAGGAGAATGGGTTCGCCTATCTCACCTGGCAGGTGACCAAGGAGAACACACAGGCTCAAGGGTTCTTCGAACGGATGGGCGCAACCAGACAGGACTGGGTGTCCTACTCGATCTGACGGGGTCCAGGGGGGTGCAGATCATGGGTTTCCCGGACGTGCAGGGTATCGAGATCAGGGGGCCGGTCGGAGGCCGGGGCGCCGACATCCTGAGCCCCGATGCCCTGGCGTTCGTGGCGTCCCTGCAGCGCGAGTTCAATCCACGGCGCGAAGAGCTCCTGGCGAAGCGGCTCGAGCGCCAGATCGCCCTGGAAGAGGGGGAGGAGCCGGACTTCCTGGGCGCAACCCGTGACATCCGCGAGGACGACTCCTGGCAGGTGGCCGAGCCGCCTGCCGACCTCCAGGACCGCCGGGTCGAGATCACCGGACCCACCGATCGCAAGATGATGATCAACGCGCTGAACTCCGGTGCGAAGGTGTTCATGGCGGACTTCGAGGACGCCAACGCCCCCACGTGGGACAACATGGTCACTGGACAGGCCAATCTCATCGATGCCGTCGAGCGCACGATCTCGTTGGAGACCCCCGAGAAGACCTACCGCCTGGACGAGGAGATCGCCACGCTCGTCGTGCGGCCCCGCGGGTGGCACTTGGTGGAGCGCCACCTGGTGGTGGACGGCACGGCCGTATCCGCCAGCCTGTTCGACTTCGGGCTGTACTGGTTCCACTGCGCCCGTCGGCTCCTCGAACGCGGGACCGGCCCCTACTACTACATCCCGAAGCTGGAGAGCCATCTCGAGGCTCGTCTGTGGAACGACGTGTTCAATCTCGCCCAGGACGCTCTGGGAATCTCCAGGGGGACCATCCGGGCAACGGTCCTCATCGAGACGATCCTGGCCGCGTTCGAGATGGAGGAGATCCTGTACGAGCTCCGGGATCACTCGAGTGGCCTGAATGCCGGCCGGTGGGACTATCTGTTCTCGATCATCAAGAAGTTCCGCGGCCAGGAGGACCTCCTCCTCCCCGACCGGAACTCGATCACCATGACGGCTCCGTTCATGCGCGCCTACACGGAGCTGCTGGTCCGCACGTGTCATCGGCGGGCGGCGCACGCCATCGGAGGGATGGCCGCGTTCATCCCCAGTCGCAAGGACCCCGAGGTGAACGAGCGGGCGCTTGTCAAGGTTCGCGACGACAAGGTCCGGGAGTCGGGCGACGGCTTCGACGGGACGTGGGTGGCCCATCCCGATCTGGTTGCCACGGCTCAGGAGCCCTTCGACCAGGTGCTTCAGGGAAGGGCGAACCAGCGAGACAGGCTCCGTGAGGATGTGCGTGTGACGGCCGAGGACCTTCTGCGTTTCGAGGTTCCGGGCGGGGAGATCACCGAGAAGGGTCTGCGAACCAACGTGCGCGTGGGCATCCAGTACCTTGCCTCGTGGCTCCAGGGAACGGGGGCTGCTGCCATCTCCAACCTGATGGAGGACGCGGCCACATCGGAGATCGCCCGCTCCCAGGTGTGGCAGTGGGTCCATCACGGAGCCAAGTTGAAGGAAGGCACCGACGTCAGCGAAGAGCTCGTGCGCAAAATAGAGGATGAGGAGCTCGACAGGATCCGGCAGGCCATCGGCCACGACGAATACGCGGGGGGCCGGTTCGAGGACGCCAGGGCAGTGTTCGAGCAGGTGGCCCTGGGGGATGACTTCGTCGAGTTCCTGACGATCCCCGCCTACCAGCTTCTCGACTGAATCCCCCCACATGGTCGGGGCACTCGCGTAGCCTTTGGCTCGTGGGTGGGGACGAGACCAAGGCCCAGTCAGGAGCCGGCTGGACGGACCCGTCTGAGTCCTTCGATCCGGCCGGGGCCGACGACGATCCCGTGGAGCGGTTCCTCCGCTGGGCCGAGCAGGCGCAGGCCGCACGTTCGGTGATGGCCGACGTCACGATCCTCGCCACGTCCTCCCCCGACGGCGTTCCCTCTGCACGGGCCGTGATCCTGCGTGGCCTCGATCAGCGTGGGTTCGTCTTCTTCACCAACTACGAGAGTCCGAAAGCCAGAGACCTCGAAGCCAACCCGATCGGTGTCCTGGTGTTCGTGTGGCCGGAGCTCCACCGGCAGGTCCGGGTCAGTGGCCGGGTCGAGCACGTGTCCAGGGAGGAGTCAGAAGCCTACTTTCGAACCCGACCTCCGGGCCATCGCCGAGGGGCATGGGCTTCCCCGCAGAGCAGGGTCATCGAGGGCCGCGACTCGCTGGAGCGGGCCTTCGAGGAAGTGCGGGCCAGATTCCCCGGGGAGGACGTCCCTCTCCCTCCGTTCTGGGGTGGGTTTCGGGTCCTCCCGGAAGCCGTGGAGTTCTGGGAGGGGCGGGAGAACCGCCTGCACGACCGGGTGCGCTACAGGCGACAGGGAGAGCTGTGGGCGATCGAGCGACTAGCACCCTGAGTCGAAAAGCAGGGTGGGCCGACGCTCGATCGGCCCACCCCCTTCCACTCACCGACGCCGTGCCGGCGAGCTAGACCTGCGCTGCGCCGCCGATGCCTCGGCGCTGGGCGGAGACTTTGCTCCCGACCACAGAGCGTGTCAAGCCGGAACCTTTCAATGTAGACGCGCTCGCTGCCGACACCTCTTGTATGAGTCGATTCGCCGTGATCGTGGCCCTGGCAGCTGCGCTCGGGGGCGCGGCATGCTCGCAATCGGCGCAGACCGGCGGGATCACCGCGATGGATCCTTCGGCCACGCGCGCCTGCGCCGGGCTCAATCAGGTTCTGCATTACAGGGCTGCAGGGGCACTGGACGCTGTGGACCTCAGGAGCAGGGTCAGCGCCATCTACAGCGACGCCCAGACCTCGACCAACCCACTGATCCGAGCCCGCGCCGTCGCACTGTTCGCCGACGCCACGGTGATGGTCACCGGAGGAGAAGGCGGCAAGCTCGACGCCGACCTGGCCGCCATGAACCAGGTCTGCACCAGGAGCGGCAGCTAGCCCAGCAGCGCGTGGCGCTTGGCGACCCTGGTCAGTACAGGGCCTTGAGTCCGACCACGTCACCCAGGCCCAAGGTTTTCTCGGACTCCTGACAGGCCTTGATCACCGGGCTCATGGTGAGAGAAGGGTGTTGGGCCTCTGAGACGTGGCCCAGGCCGAAAGCGTGGCCGAACTCGTGGGTGGCCGCCGCTTCGATGCTCCACTTGTAGCTGCAACCGGAGGGACGGTTGATGTACCAGCGGTAATAGGCCTTGTTCAGCTTGACGTCGGTCTCGACGATGCGTCCGTTGTAGGTCCACCAGCAGGTCATACCGAGATAGCCAGAGGGAAGAGTTCCGAACCCGACCACGTTGTACCCGTCTCGGCCCAGGCACCCGGCTCCCGAGCTGATGTTGGGCGCTCTGCTGGTCGTCCCGCGATACCACTGTGAGGCGCTGATGGCGTCGGGCAAGCCGCAGTTGTTGTCGCCGCGCACGATGTTCAGCGCGGCTCGGCGGAAGGCGTCGGCCGTGCCGGAGGCGGAGAACCCGTTCGGCCTCGAGCTCGCCTGGAAGCGCCAGTTGTACTGTTTGGACCATCGGTGCCCGTTCAACACGTAGGCCCCGTCGCTGCACGCGCTCTGCACCTCGGACCCGCCTTCGCCAGACGGCGCCCCTGACCCGGCGAAAGAGGCCGCCGAGTGGACTCCCACGGAGACATCCGGACGAAGCGCGTCCGGCCGGGACCTGCCGGAGAGGTGCTGCGGAGAGGGGGAGCCGAAGACTCCCGCGGCCACCAGGGCCAGACCCAGAACGAGGCGCTCAGTCTTCATCATGGGTTCTTGGTGGAAGCAGTCCGAGCGAACTTCGGGGCACCTAAGCGGACACCTCCCTACCGAGTCAAGTCATCGGCGAGTGTCACCCTCAGAATGAGCAAGGCAAGCCACGCGAAGTTAAGCGGAGCGACCGGGGCCAACGCAAAACGGACTAGTTCACTTGGGCCAAAGTCAATATGGCCCGCAGAATGGGCCCCGGGCTAGGTGATCTCGACCGGCGTGCCCAGCGGAAGGATCTTCACCAGGGCCTCGATGTCCCTGTTGCGCATCCGGATGCAGCCGTGGCTGGATCGCCTCCCGATGGAGGACTGATCGTTGGTGCCGTGCAACCCGATGATGCCTCCGCCCCGCCAGTCCTTGATGACGTCGGAATATGCAGACAGCCCGTACGCGTAGGAACCGTAGATCGAGTGGGAGTCGGGCGGTTTCAACAGCCCGATCAGATAGAAACGGCCGACGGGAGTCGGGGTCTTGCCGGTCCCGACGCCGATCGGGAAGGACTTCAGTCTCCGGCATCCTTCCCACAGCGTGAGCCGAAAGCTTCGGCGGCTGATCGTCACGTGGTATCGGGTCTGGCTCAGTCGAAGCGTTCGCTGTGGAAGGTAGCCGGTGGTTCCGTTGGGGCGGAGGGGGAGAAGGGCCCTGAACCAGACGCCGTGGCGCCGCGTATCGACCCGGCCGAGGAGGTCGAAGACCTGGGGGGCGCCGATCGCGTTGCGCCGAGGGAATCTGGCGATGGGGCGCGCCGAGGCACGGGGCTTCGCTCTGGCCACGACCTGATGCGCGGCAACCGTCCCGATCGTCGTCGGCCGATCGCACGCCTTGGTCGGGTCCTGAGTGACGAAGGAACCGCGGCCGCCGGTCGCATCGACTGCCGGCTCGCGATGAGTCACTCTGGGGTGACCGGAGCCGGCTCCCGGAAAGAGAGAGGCCGCGATCGTCCCCGTCGCCAAGGCCGCCAGCAAGACCGCCGTCGGAAGCACCGCCGCCGAGAAGATGGCGGTCGCGAGGGGACGCCTCGCCTTCATGCCGTCTTCTGGACCGCTACCCCGTGAACGGAGGGGAACCGCTGACCGGAGCGGCGGGTTGGGCCGAGCTGGCCCCCGCTCCGCCAGATCCCGGTCCGCCGGGTCCGCCGCCACCCCCGCCACCGCCGAAGCCGGCACATTCGCTCACCCAGAACACCTTGTGCTTGACGTCGGCGCCCTGAGAGCCATCGGCGTGGATCGTGAGCTTGACGTGATACCCCTGTTTGGGGTGTGGTTCGACGTCACCGAGCGCCTGGCTGAGGTCGACGTTCACCGAGGCATCCAGGTCTCTTCCGCCGCCTGCGGCATCCTCACCGATGAACGCTCGTCCCGTGGAGAGAGTTCCGCCGCCGGTCGGAGGGATGCCTTTGAAGACCATGGTGGCGTACAGGTCGCCCTGATCGAACCCGTAGAAGTCGATCTGGAAGCTGCAGCCCGGGTGCGGCTCGTTATTCGGCATGTCGTCGAAAACGACGCCGTCCACCTTGATCGTGCCGTTGTTCCCAGGAGGGATGGCCTGGGAGGTGGAGACCGCGATCCAGAGGACTCCGAGGCTCAGGGCCAATCCCAGAGCGGCGATCCTTCGTTTCATCGGCGTTCCTCCTTCTTCTGGGGCGCCGATCGTCGGGGCGTTCACAAGTCACTCGTTCTGCCGAGCGCACATTCGCGGAGGGCTCCCACCTCCCTTGCATTGCTCAGGCGGTACCTAAGCTGCCCCCGGGATAACTAGTTCAAACGAACTAGTGCCTGAAGGTCACACAGACGCTGAGCACGCCAAGTGGCCGAGCGAGGCATTTTCGAGGAGTTACGTGGCGGGCACCATCCGGCGTAGGAAGTCCAGGATCGTCCGAACCTGACGCACCCGTTCGTCGACGTCGAACGAGGAGTGGCCGGTAGGGAAGAGGTATACCTGGTGGGGGTGGCCTCGAGCCTCGAGCCGTTCCACGTAGAGCATCACCTGGCGGATCGGGCATCTCGTGTCGTTCTCTCCGGCGATGAACAGGACGGGTGCTCTTACCCGGTCGGCGAAGTAGATGGGGTTGCGGTCTCGCATCAGCTCGGGCACGTCGTGCGGCGTCCCCCCGAGGAGCGCGCGGTCGTAGGCCTGGAGGAGCGGCGAAAGGTCCTCGTACCCGGCCTCGTAGTCGCCCACCGGCACGCCCGCCACCCCGCACACCCACAGGTCGGGGTGCTTTCCGAGCTCGAGCAGCGTGATGTACCCGCCCCAGGACCAGCCGGCGATCACTGCCCGCCTCGGATCGGCGATGCCCCTCGCCACCAAGTCCGCCAACCCGGCGTTCACGTCCTCGATCTCGGGTCCACCGATGTTGCCGATCAGGACGTCCCGCCACTCGCGGCCGTAGCCGACGGAGCCTCGGTAGTTCACCAGCCCCACGGCGAATCCGGCATCCACGTAGGCCTGGACCTCAGGTTGCCATCGGTCGGAATCCAAAGACGTCGGCCCTCCGTGGACGAACATGACAACGGGGAACGGTCCTCGCCCCTCGGGCGTCACGTGGAAGCCGTGGACTCGCTGGCCGTGGTCATTCTGGAAGCGCCAGCTCACGTACGGCCGCCCTGCCGGTGCCGGCTCTCCTTCGGCCCGTACGACGTCGACTCCGGTCTCGCTCAGTGCCCGGGGCTCTCGGTCACCGCGCATGTGGAGGTACCAGACCGAGCCGTCCGGCCGGACCAGGGCCTTCGTGATCCGACCCGGGGGAGTCTCGATGGGGTCGAGGTCCCCGGTCCTGAGGTCGTATCGGTACAGCCGATCCCGGCCCTCGTGGAGGTTCGTCACCAGGATCGCCGAGGCGTCCGGCCACCAGTCCTGCACCAGCACGATGCCTGGAAGCTCCATGCTGAGCTCGGCCCTCTCTCCTGTCGAGAGGTTCCAGATCGCCGGACGCTCGTCGCCCTCCCGCTCATGGGAGATGGCCAGTCGGTGATCCGCCGGGACGGGAGACCAGCAGGACGCGTGAAGCGCCATCCCTTCGTCCACCTGCTCGCCGATGATCTCGCCGGTCCTCGGGTCGACCACGCGCAGCGCCGGGTGGATCAAGTCGCCGTCTTCGCCATGCTCCAGACACAGCAGGGATCCGTCGGCGGAGAGCCCGGCCCGATTGAAGCCGCCCAACCAGGCCCCTCCGACTGACACGGACTCCGTGCTCCTTGTGAGCTCCTTGGCCGGAGCGCCGTCAAATGCGGTGTACACGGCAAAGCCGTCTCGGTCGCTGATCGCGGCAGCAACCACGCCGGGCGCCTGAGCCAGGCCCTCGTTCCAACCGTGGGGGAGCCCCTCGATGAAGGGAGCGACGTCGCCACCGGCGAAGGGCTGAACAAACCACCGCCCGGACTCGTCCCCAGTCTCATCTTGGAACCACAGCACCCCTTCGCCGTCGAGGGTGGGAAGGCCGTCCGGGAGCCCCACTGGGTGGTCGGTCACGCGCCGACGCATCCCCGTGGCTCGATCCCACGCGTAGACCTGCCAGACGCCGGTCTGGTTCGACGCGTACACGATGCGGTCGGGGGCTCGGGGGGACCAGTCGGGCATGGAAAGGACGGGCGCGCGGAACCGGCACTCCCAGTCCGGCATGGGGTTCTGGCTCATGGCGGCGAAAGGCTAGCAGCGACTTCGGCGTCAGGCTCGGTCCTGGCGAGCCAACCGATTGGCCAGGGTCGGAAGCATGGCCACGGCGATGCGAGGTTCCTCGTCGAGGAAGGCGAGGAAATCCTGCCGGCTCATGGCGAGGAGCACACAGCGTGTTTTCGCACGGACACGCGCCCGGTGAACACCCTCAGGAGTCAGAAGCGCCAGCTCCCCGAGGAACTCACCGGGCCCCAGCTCGATGGGAGCCCCGCCCGGACGCTCGACGGTGACGGTGCCCTCGTCCACGATGAGGAGTCCCGACCCGGGCTGCCCCTGCTGGATCAGCACCTGGCCGGGGGCAGCCTCGAACTCGGTCATGACATCGGAGATTCGCCGGAGCGTCGATTCAGGTAACTCCGTCAAGATCGGAATGGCGCGAAGGCGCTCGATCCGATCGGTGTTGGAAATCCCGGCCATGGCGCCTGTCTCTTACCACAGCACCGGCCGAGAGGCGAGGGACCTTCGCCGGCGGGAGGGCGTCGCCGGCGAGCGCTTCTGCCACCTCGCACCGGATCGGACCAGGGAGAATGGGTCGGATGAAGCCTGCCATCCGAGGGCTCGCCCTGGCGATCGTGTTCGCTGCGTGCTCGTCCAGTTCGGACCGAGTGACCGGGGCATTGCGCGCCTCGTCGCCGGAACCGTCGAGGCCGATCGTTTCCCCGACCACTACGGAATCGCCACGGGCATCTGTCACGATCGCCGTCACACCGCCGTCGCCAAACAGGCCGATCCCTCGGAACCCGGCTACCCTTGCGGACGCCCTGGTGGGGACAACCCAGGCTCTGCACCATTCCATCGATGCCTGGAGGGAGCGGGGAGATCCATCGAGGGCCGGGCCCCCCGGCGATGTGGTGCTTCACGCCCTGTACCAGCAACGGATCTACCGATTCCTGGCCAGGAACGAGGCACTTGCCGCACGGACCATGCCATTGCTTCGGGGACGGCTCCGTGCGGAGGCCCTGGCGAACATCACGGCAGCGCGGGAGCTGTTCTCCATCGTGCGTCCCATCACCCGCCCGAGCCGTTTCCGGACCGGTCCTCCGAAGCCCGCCGGTGTGTTGCGGCGTTGGTTCCGGCGAGCGGAGCGGCGGTTCGGCGTGGACTGGGAGCTGCTGGCCGCCGTGATGTACGTCGAGTCGAAGTTCGGACGAGTTCGCTCGACGAGTACCGCGGGCGCGCAGGGGCCCATGCAGTTCATCCCGTCGACCTGGGCTGCCTACGGGATGGGCGGTGACATCCAGGATCCACACGACGCCATCATGGGGGCGGCGAACTATCTGTATCGTTCGGGCTCCCCCTCCAACGACAGGCGAGCCCTGTTCGCCTACAACCACTCGAGGGCGTACGTGAACGCCGTGCTCCGTTACTCCAACCAGATGAAGCGAGATCCCCGCAACTACTTCGCCTATTACAGCTGGCAGGTCTTCGTGCTGACCACCTCCGGGGATCGGCGCCTCACCGGCCCCGGCCTCTAAGGGTTGTCTGGCTCTTCCACTCGTGAGGTTGCAGGACCGGACTCACCCACCCGCAGGCCGACCACGTAGACGAGGATCCCTCCCAGGTATTGCCCCACCACGAGGGTGGCCACCCCGATCACGTCGAGGATCAGCCACAGGGGCCTGGCCTCGGCCAGGTGCCGATCGGACCAGCGGATGGCGAAGTTCACGACGAACAGCCCGGCGGTCACGAACTGCAGGTACATGTGCTGGTTGACCCTTTTCCGAACCTTCGAGCCCCGCCGGGTCGTCGCCCTGTCGACCAGACCGGTGGTGATGGCAACGAGGGAAGCGCCGAAAGCGCCGAGCAGGAGCCATGTGGTGGCCACTGGTGCCGACGGGAACCGGCCCAGCTTCGACAGGACGTCGAGGGCGAGCGTGGCGATGTAGAACGCCACCGGGAAGTGAACGAACATCGGATGACTGGGGTGTTCGAGTGGCTTGCCCTGGACGATCTCCGTGAGCGTCCACGGGCGTGTCTCGCCCGTCGGGAGTCGACGGCGAAGCCTGATGGCCATGGCGATCCCCCTTCTCGGTGCCGACGCGCAATTCTCACACGGCGGGGCAGACCGAGCGCGCTGGGCGGCCACGGTCTCGGCGCGAATGCGTCAGGATTCGGCCATGGCGAAGGGTGCGAGGAAAAGGGAATCAGCAGACGGCGAAATCGACCGGCTCTTCGAGCTGCCGCCGGAGGAGTTCACGGCCGCCCGGGACGAGTTGGCCAAACGGGTGGCGGGCGAAGGTCGTGCTGAACAGTCCCGGGCCGTCAAGGCCCTGCGGCGCCCCACGGTGGCCGCCTGGGCAGTCAACCAGCTCGTGCGGCGGCGGCCCCGGGACATCGACGACCTCTTGGAGGCTGGAGCGTCCCTCCGACGGGCCCAGCGCAAGGTGCTCTCGGGCATCCGAAGCGCCGACTTCCGCGAAGCGTCGGAACGACGCCGCAGGCTGGTCACCGGGCTGGTACGGATGGCGGAGGAGATCCTCCGAGAATCGGGCCGGGCCTCGGCGGGGGCGGGGGAAGCTGTGCGCTCGACCCTGGAGGCTGCCTCGCTCGATGACCAGTCGGGCGAGATGATTCGGGCGGGCCGGCTGTCGAAGGAGCTGCCGCCTCCCTCGAGCTTCGGAGCTGTCGAAGGGTTGGGGCTCGTCCCCGCGCCCACCGAGGAACCGCCTGCACCCGCGAAGCCGCGGACGAAGCGTGGAGCCGGGAAGGAGGAGAAAGAGAAGGAAGAAGCCAGGGCGCTTCGGGCCCAGCAGGATCAGGCGGCCAGGGAGGCCAAGGGCCTCGTGGAGAAGGCGGCGCAGGCACGACGAGCGGCCATCAGGGCGCGCGAGCAAGCAGATCGGGCGAATTCCCGAGCTGATCGGCTCCGCCAAGAAGCGGAGAAGGCCCGGGTTGAAGCCAGGGACGCGGCCAAGAAGGCTCAGCAGGCGGAAGCCGAGGCGACCCGCGCCCGGGACGCCGCCGATCGTGCCGCGAGAAGGGCCGAAAAACTCTCCACTACGTAGAACTGCGTAGCAGGACTCCGGAAAACCGAGGTTCCAGTGCCGTGCGGGCGACGCCTACGGTGGGCGCATGCCCAAGGCGGTGATCCATCGGCTCAGGGTCAACCGGAAGTCGGCCCGCCCACGCCCCGTGCGACAGGACGTGCTCCCGCTGGACCCGAGGGATCCCGAAGTCGTCCGGGCGAAGGTGCCCCGCAAGCGACGCTGAGCCCCC
>DASXTW010000207.1:0-3679 GCA_036505215.1 Actinomycetota bacterium
GGGTAAGCGCTACGCCCTGCCCCACTCCCGGATCCTGCTGCACCAGCCGCACGGCGGCGCCCAGGGCCAGGCCGTGGACATCGAGATCCAGGCCAAGGAGATCACGCGGTACCGCAAGCTCCTGGAGGAGCTCATCGCACAACACACCGGCCAGCCGCTTGAGAAGGTGGCCAAGGACACCGACCGGGACTTCATCCTGACCGCAGAAGAGGCCGTGGCCTATGGGGTTGTGGACGAGGTCATCAGTACCAGGAAGATGCTCCCCGAACTTGCAGCGGCGGCGGCCGGGGGCTCGTAGACGAGACCTTTGTCGTCAACGCCCGGCGGGACGGCACAACTCCCTGGCCTCATCTGAGTACGTTCCGACTCAGCGGGATGTCTTCGGTTTCTCTTGTCTCGGGCCCGGAGCGAGGGACGCTCAATCGACCTCGCCGAAGGCGTCCTAGAGTGAGGTCGTGGAGTGGATTCGCGAAGGGGAGGTCACCTTGACGGGGACGCCTGGCGAGCCCGACACCCTCCGGGCATGGCGCCCGTGGGTGCTCGAGGAGCCAGATGGCACCCTTCGGATGTGGTACTCGGGCAGTGACGGTACGACCTCCAGGATCCTCGCGGCAGAACGGCCCCCGGGCGGCGTTTGGGAACGACAGGGAATCGCGATCGACGCCGGATTCGCCGGCGACAGTGACTCCTACGGGGCCGAATCGCCTTGTGTGGTGAAGACCCCCGGTGGCTATCTGATGGTGTATGGAGGCTTCGATGGGGAGACCAGTCGCCTTCACATGGCCACGTCGGATGACTCGCAGCGCTGGGACCCCCAGGGAACCATCATCCAGCGCGGCCCCGAGGACGCGGGCGGGGCCAACCATCCCTGTCTGTTGATAACAGGCGAACGGTGGTGGCTGTTCTTCACGGGGTACCCGGGCTCGAGCGGCGACCAGCGGACGGTACTTGCCGCGGCGGTCTCTCAGGCGGGAGCCTCCTGGGACCGGGTGGGGACGATCTTGGAGCCGGAACGGGGCGAGGTCGCCGTTTCGCACCCCTGTGTGCTTGAGGTCTCGAGGACCTTCTACATGTTCTATGCCAGCGACATCGGAGGTCCGATCCGGATCGCTCTGGCGACCTCATCCGATGGCCTGTCGTGGGACCGTCGGGGCGCGGTTCTGGAACCGGCAGGCCAAGGGCCCGACGGCCTGAGCGTCCACACTCCGTGTGTGGTGAAGCATCATGACGGGTCGTTTGGGATGTGGTACGCGGGCGTTCCAGTCGGAGACGAGGAGCTCGGCTACCGTATCTGCTCCGCGCGGTTCCCCGGCCCCTGGTCCACGTGATGCGCCCGCCTGGCTCGCCTAGTCCGTCTCGGCCACGATCCCGGCGCACAGAGCGACACACTCGTCACAGATGAAGACCTGGTTCAGCCCCTCGCCTGGGCCACCGACCATGCGCCGGCTGGAGCCGCTGGGTCTTCGACAGAACGAGCAGCGCACCGTCCGATTGACCGAAACATGCGGCGTGGGTCTGGGACTTCTGGGCGAGTCCGATGTGGAAGTCTGCATGACCTCGAGCATGGAGCCGAACGCGCCGCCGGTCAATCAGCGCTCAGCATGTGATCCTTACCGTCTGCGTGCCGCTGCGGTACATGGAGATCCTCGGATGCCCACCGTCGAGGGGGTGGTCGCGGATAGGGGCCGGGACCCGCCAAAATCGGCTAACGGAATCGGCCCCTCGGCGTCCCCTAACGCTACGCGCTGGGTTCAGAGTCGTGAGACCCGGTTCCTTGAGACATCCAGCGCTCGGTCCCCTTGATTACTTCAGCGACGCCCCGCTTCTCCGCAACGATAGCTTCGGTTCATACAAAGGCTCGATGGTGGGGATTCGAACCCCGCTCCTCCGCCTGGTAAGGGCCTCGCGAACGCGCTTGGTCAGAGGCCTGAGCAGGACGCGAGGAGCCTCATGAGTACGGGTGCGTTTCAGCGAGTGTCGGCGAGTCGTTCTGCACGTGTTATGCAGATGACGGCGACGAGGCCACCACTCGATACAGGCAACGGGTCGGGACCCCTTCAGCTCGTACTCGCCTGCATCCTCGAAGACCAGTCGGAGCCGGATCGCTCGGGATCGTCACCGGCGGTCAAGCGCCGGCTTCGCCAGGGCCGGCCGCTGTTCCGGCGACTCCTGACCCCGCCTACTTTTTGGTCCAGTCTACCGACGATGAGGAACCTGAGCCGGCGGCCTTGGCCTTCTTCGCCTCCCGCTTCTCCTTCAGGGACTTGCTCGCCGCGGTCTTCGAGCTCTTCGAACCGCCCTTGTCCTTGTTGGCCATGGTTACCTCCTCCAGAAGGAGAGACCGGGTGCTGACCGTATCACTCTGGATCCCCTCGACCGATCTCCTCGACCCCGAGGGGCGAACCCCGACCGAGATGCAGTCGCGAGGGCAAATGGAGGCCGGCCGGGCAAACGAACGTCAAGAGGCTCTTGCATACGGGGAACGTCACGCAGATCACCGGGCTGGACGACGGGGCGACGGCGCTGCCCACGACCTCGATCCTGCCCTCGAAAAAAGGGGAGGGCGGTCCTTCGGGGCCGCCCCCTCAGAGGTCCACCGTGCAAACACGCTGACCTCTTCGACCGGCCACACCATGTCATGCCGCCCCATCGGGGGCTCCCAGGGTTCCGGGCGCTGGCGGCAGCTCTTCGGTGCTCGCATGCCCTAAGTGGGCTCTGACCGCTGGTGGCTGAACCGGCTCGCGCCGCTCCCGTACCTGAACGGAAGATACACCCGGCCACGGAAAAACGCAAGGGATCCCTTGCGCCCTTCACCGCCGACCGCTCCGCCCCTCGCGGTTCGCTCGGATGCGCCGCAGGCGATCCGCAACGGCCTGGCGGGATACGCGTAGCTCTCGCGCCACGGCGGCCTGGCCTGCCTCCTCCACCAGTTCGGCCCACTCGCGGCGAGTGGCCTGTAGCTCGGCTTCGAGCCGCGCTATGCGGCCCTCGAGCGAGTGCAGGTGCCGCTTCTCGGGCGTCGTCAGGTCCCTTCGAGGTCGAGGCACCCCCTCAGCCTAGCCCGGGCGTTCTACCAAGGGCAACCTTGACGGAACGTCCCACGAGGGTGCCACGATGGACCTTGGCCGACAAAGCGAGGAGGCCAGCGGGATACGAGCAGGAGGCACGCGAGCAGGACGAAGGCTCATCGCCACCATTTACCACCACGTTCAGCCCGAGCTGACGACCGGGGCGCTGGAGAGGCAGCGGGGCCAGATCGACGGCGGACACTGCTGCGTCGCCCTCAGCCGCCCGAAGGAGGTCGCGAACCGCCTCTAGGCGTAATTGGGTCCGCAGGCGCACACTAGGCGGCGGACTTCGAGGCTGAAGGGCAGCGAAGTGGCACGTCGTGACGAGTTCACGGATAGTGTCGACACACGGAGGTTGAGCAAACCAGCTCGGCGGGGGTACGGCTATGGCGAACGCTATTCGTTTCTATGACGTGGAGACCGGCGGAGCCATCCAGATTCAACTTCAGCAGAGCGAAAAGGGATTCCGCGTCTTGCGGCAGTTTGGCTATCGTGATCCCAGTTACAGGGACCCGTTCGTCGTCCCGGCCGACACGAGAACCTTTGAGACGGATCTCGCTTCGATTCCCTGGTTCTTCGCCTGGCTGGTGCCCGGACTGGGGACGCACCTT
>DASXTW010000208.1:0-32637 GCA_036505215.1 Actinomycetota bacterium
CCGAACAGCACCCCGGCCTCGTAGTTCTTGATCTTGAACTCGATGCCGGCGTCCTTGGCCTTGTCCTTGAGCAGCTCCTGGGTGGTGGTCCGCCGGGTGTTGGTGGCCACCGTGGAGTACTCGATGACCAGCTTCTTGCCCCCCTTGGTGCACGGGGTACTCGAGCAGTCGTACCCGTCAGACTCCAGGATGGACTTGGCCTTGTCCGGGTCGTAGGAGAACTGCTCGAACGGCTTGTTCTGGCACCAGTTCCCGATGTTCGGGAAGGCCACGAACCCGCAGTTCAGGACCTCGGCGTTGGGGTTGTTCAGCTTGATGATGGCGTCGATGACGGCCTGCCGGTCCACGGCGTACATCATGGCCTCGCGGACCTTGGGGTCGTCGAGCGGCGGCGACTCGTGCTGGAACCACAGCGCCTCGTAGAACCCTCCATCGCTTCCGACCGCCTTGACGTTCGGGTTGGAGGAGACCTGGTCCAGCAAGCTGACGTCGGACGGCTGCGGGTAGATCGCCGCGACCTCCCCGGTCAGCAGGGACTGGATCTCGGTGGCCTGGTCGGTACGAGGAACCACAGTCACCTGGTCCAGGTTCGCAACCTTACCGTAGTACTTGTCGTTGCGAACCAGGACCGCCTGATCCTTGCTCCAGTTGCTGAGCTTCCAGGGCCCCCCGGAGAACGGGATGGTGTCCTGCATCTCGTCCTTCAGGTTCGGCTTCTCAGCGTCCACGCTGGGGAACGCCGCCTTCTTGAAGATACCCTGGTACACCCCACCGAACAGGTCCGGCCAGTCCACGAAGATCTTCTTGAACTTGACGACGGCCGTCTTCGGGTCGCTCGTGTCGACCGACTCGATATCGGTGTAGCCGACCGTGCTGAACGCCCCCGTGGTGTTGGTGATGGCCTTCCACGTGAACTCGAAGTCGGCCGACGTGATCGGGGACCCGTCGTCCCACACTGCCTTGTCGCTGATCTTGAACGTGACGGTGAACGGGCTCTGGGTTACCCCCCCGTTGTCCAGGCTTGGAGCCTCGACCAACAGGGGCGACGCAATGAAGTTGCCATGCAGGTCCAGCACCATCGCCCGCGGCAGCACGTGGAGCAGGACCGAGTACCAGGTCCAGGTGGCGGACGAGCAGCTGGTGATCGGGTTCACGCACTCCGGCCATTGCTCGGCGCCGATGACGACCTGCCCGCCTTTGGGTACGGACTTGGCGGCCGTCGGCGACGACTTGGCTCCACCACCACCGCCACAGGCCGTCGCCACGATCGCCGCCACGCCGAGCAGGGCGATGACCCGGATGACCTTACGACCATCCATACGATCCCTCCTCTCTTGGGCCCGGGCCGAGGCGCGAGTGAACGGGCCCATGTCTCGTTGCCACCTGGCTCTACGAGATGCGAAGAGGGGGCGTACCCGTCATTGCGGGGGAATCGGCTGGAACTGTCCTGATGGGATGAAATCGGACTGCTGAATAACCTGCCTTCAGGGCAGGCTACTCGGACGAGAAGTTAGCCGCGGCGGTCGAGACCAAGCGCCGCTTACCGGCCAGGGGTAGTGACAGGGCTCAGGGTTTCGTCTGTATGGCTTGCCCGTTCGACCGAGACTCGCCAGATCCATTGGAAGAACGTGTGTTCGTGGGATCGACGAGCAGGAAAGCAACCGCGACGCCCGCAGCGAGGCTGGCCAGCAGAAGCGGGGCGCGCAGGAGGCCAAGGAAGGCGCCACCTCTCGGGATGACCAGCCATGCACTCCCGATGATGTCGGCGACCTTCGGTCGCCAGTCGTCTGGAGCCGGATTGTTGTCCCCCTGGAGGACGAAACCCTCCTCGGGTGCGCCTCCGACGATCCGGTGGATGACCACGATCCCACCCCCCACATCGCCCTCGGGGATTCGGTAGGCGATGATCTCGCCCCTCGTGTACGAGGCCTCCTTTTGCACGATCACCAGATCACCCGAATGATAGGTGGGCAGCATGCTGACTCCCCGGACCATGACGTATCCCGCCGGGCCGCCGAGGCTCTCAGGTCTGAGAGTGAACATCCAGGCGAGCGCTGCCGCAAGGATGGCAAGTGCGAACACGAGGTTCGCCGGTCGAAGAATCTTCTTCCCTCTGGAATGGTCCCCCGCTCGGGGCAGCGAGCGGGTGCTCAGTTCAAGATCGAATCCGTACGCGCCGGCCGCGGCTGTTCGCGGCCTTCGCCTGTTCCCTGGCCCAAACCACTCTCGGCGAAGGGCCGTGCGCGAAGAGTCCAGGGCCGTCTTCATGGCGACGCGATGTAGGTGATCACCAGTTGCGGGGACTGCGCCAGGAGGTTGGCCTCCTTCGAGGAGAACCTGGCGTTCCTCGTCGTCGCGGAGTTCTCTGCATCGTCTCGGATCATCCAGCCATAGTTCGTCGCCGTCCCCGAGACGAACGCCTGCACGTCTGGGATCACGCTCCATCCAGAGACGTAGACGTTGGCCGTGGAGTTCTGGCACGGCGCCGCCCCGACGGTGATGGCATCGGTTCGTTGTGAGCTGGGCGGGTTGTTCACACTCGTACCGAACGGCTGATTGTTCCAGGTAACCCCGGTCTCAGTCCACGACGCCGCCGAACGGAAGGCGTCCTCGGTTCGGCACACGCCTGGGATTGCGGTAACGAACAACCGAAGCAGGGCGTTCGTGACGGTCGAAGAGGACGGAATCGAAGGCCGGCACCTGGCGAGGTCGAACCGGACGTAAACGCGACGGTTGGCGTTATTGCGGGACTGGACGTCCATCGTGGCGGCCGTGCCGTTGTTGCTGTTGGCGCTGGCCTGTTCGACGTATGAATCCGTTTCCGCGGTGGTCGTGTTCGGTGTTGCCGTGAGCGTGCAAGTCCGGTACACGGTCAGGGGCTTCGACGTCAGGGAGATCGTCGCCGCCAGCCCGGGCTCGGCAACCAGGTGCACGATCCCAAGGAGCACGAGGCCGCCGAACAGAGCCGCCTTCTGGCAGGTCGCCTCACGACTCCGGCCGCCTTCAGAACTGACCCCCGCCTTCATCAGGGCCCGGTGATCGAGACGTCGATCTCGTCCGCGTCCTTGGCGGCGACGGCCGACGCCAAGGTGACGGTGACCGATCCGCCGCCACTGGCAACTGTGGAAGAACCAGTCGAGTTGGCCGTCCCGTTGTCGACGGTCGCGGAGATAGAAGCGCCCCCGCAGGCGCTGGCGATGCTTCCGACGGTGACGCTGACGACGTTGCTGCCGGAAAGGTTTTGCGTCACCGTGACACCGTCGGAGTCACAACGAGAGACCGCAACCGCATTTGCCCCGAGGCTCTTTGAAGTCCAGGCAGCGCTCGTCGCGAACCCCCGGATGGCAACTCCGAGGAGGGCAGCGGCGACGGCCGCAACCCAGACCAACTGTCGGCCCCGTGTGCTTGCGTTCACGGTCGAAGCACCGCGACAGCCCCAGGGGTTCGTTCCTGAGGCGCTCGAGGGGCGCTCGGCACCTACCCGGCGATCACGACGTGGACGCCGGTCACGTCCGAGGCGCTCACGCTCGCAAACGTGAAGCTCATGCTGGAGCCTGACGTCGGAGTCGTTCCTGTCTGCTCACCGAGCGAAGCGTTGGAACCGCCCGGCCCCGTCAACGTGACCTGGATAGCCTTGCCGCCACAGGCGCTCGGGCTGGTGTCGATGTTTCCGACCGTCACCGTCGTGGCCCGATACCCGGCCGGCGCCGAGGCGCTGTAGCTGGGCGTGTAGCTCACGCTGACGGTGCCGGCCTGACAGGCCGCTACAACGGAGTTCCCGGCACCGAGGCTGTCGGAGGTCACGCCCAGGCTGGCTGCGACGCCGAAGACTCCGGCGAAGACCGCCCCGCCGATCAGCAGGGCTACGAGCAATCTCTTCATGCTGTGTTCCTTCCTTTCCTGCTCATTCGGCCAGGCTGACCTAGCCGCTGATGACGACATGGATCCCGGTGACGCTTGCCGCCGAGACGTCGCTCGAGGTGAAGTCGGCGGTGAAGCTCGTCCCAGACGACGGAGTGGTGCCCGTCACCTCGCCCAGGGAGCTGTTCCCCGAGTTCGTGAGCGTGATCCGATACGACTTCGATGCGCAGTTCGTGGCCGAGGCGGTGTCCAGGCCATTCACGGTGACTACGCCCACCTTGTAGCCGGGGATGGCCGAGTCGTACAGGGTCGCGTAACTCGCCGTCAGCGTGCCTGATTGGCAAGCCGCCACCACGGACGTCCCCGCCCCGAGGGTCTTCGAGCTCACGCCCAGGCTTGCGGCGAGGCCATACGTCGCGCCGAAGACGACGGTGGCTACGAGCAGTCCTACGACCATACGCCTCATCTGCTTGGCCTCCTCTTCACTCGAGGGTTCGGTATGGCGTAGGCCGCGCTTTAGTAGTGCTATGGATGGATCGGAGGACTTTTGACGTAGCCCCCGAAGGAGGTGGCCGGGGCCGAAAGGCTCAGTGGTGTCGGCTCCCCCTGTGAATCACGGTCCTCAGAGACAGTTGGGAGCACCTTCCGCGTCTGGGTTCGGGCTGCGGGCGTCGGCGATCGCTTCGGCTCTGGGGCGTTTCGCGAACGTTGTCTGCTCTCGTCTGCAGCTTGACCTCCGGAATCTCCCGGCCGTAGCGTCTCTCCGTGGCCAGCGAGCCGAGGCTTTCATCGCGTATGGGGCGGCTTGGAACCGAGTCCGCCTTCGAGGTTCTCGCCCGGGCTAGGGCCTTGGAAGCTCAGGGGCGCAAGATCATCCATCTGGAGATCGGGGAGCCCGATTTCGACACGCCGGCGCACATCACGCTCGCTGCGGCGGACGCCTTGAAGGAGGGCTACACGCACTACGGACCCGCACCCGGGCTGCCGGAAGTGCGAGAGGCGGTCGGCGAGTTCTTTGGACGGACCGGTCGCCCGAGTTACCCGGCCGAACAGATCGTCCTCACGCCGGGGGCCAAGCCCATCATGTTCTATTCGATCCTGGCCCTCTGTGAGGAGGGTGACGAAGTCCTCTACCCGGACCCGGGGTTCCCGATGTACGAATCCATCTCGAGCTTCGCCGGGGCCACGCCGGTGCCCGTCCCCTTGCACGAGGAGAACGAGTTCCGTATGGATCCAGATGAAGTCGCTTCGCTGGTGACCGACCGCAGCCGCTTGCTCGTCCTCAATACGCCTCACAATCCCTGTGGAAGCGCGTTGACCAAAGAGGACGTGGAGGCTCTCGCCCGGGTCGCGCTGGAGCACGACCTGTACGTGCTGTCGGACGAGGTGTACTGGGCCATCCGGTACTCGGGCGAGCACGTCTCGATCGCCTCATTGGACGGTATGGCCGACCGAACCATCCTCCTGGACGGCTGCTCGAAGACGTTCGCCATGACCGGGTGGCGGTTGGGCTTCGGCGCGTTCCCTCCCCCCCTGGTCGAGCCGGTGACCCGGCTCATCATCAATTCTGTGTCGTGCACCTCGTCGTTCAGCCAGCGTGCCGTGCTGGCCGCCCTCACCGGGCCGTGGGAGCCGGTCCAGGCGATGATCGACGAGTTCCACAAGCGCCGGGACGTGATCGTCGAAGGACTGAACCGCATCTCCGGCGTGTCGTGTCTGGAGCCGGCGGGGGCCTTCTACGTTTTCCCGAACTTCAAGCAGCTCGGCGTGCCCAGCGAGCGACTGGCCGCGTTCCTGCTGGAAGAGGCAGGCGTGGCCGGACTCTCGGGTACCGCCTTCGGGGCGGGAGGGCAGGGGTACCTGCGGTTCTCCTACGCCAACTCGGTCGAAGCGATCCGCGAAGCCCTCGACGCGACAGAGACCGCATTGCCGAACGTGAGCCGCTCAGGACCAGCGCTTTAGTCCCGCTCCTCGAGATAGTCCCGGAGCCTCTGCGCCCTCGACGGATGGCGGAGCTTGGAGAGCGTCTTCGACTCGATCTGCCGGATCCGCTCACGGGTGATGCCGAACTCCCGCCCGACCTCTTCGAGCGTCCGGGGCTGGCCGTCCATCAGACCGAACCGAAGCTCGACGACCCGCCGCTCCCGAGCCGAGAGCGTCCGGAGAACCGAGACGATCTCATCCTGCATCATGCCGAAGGAGGCGGCTTCGAGGGGAGCGATCGCCCCATGGTCCTCGATGAACTCACCGAGCCGAGCATCATCTTCCTCGCCTACAGGGGTTTCCAGGGACAAGGGGTCGCGGGACATCGAACGGACCTCGTCGACTCGCTCCCCCGAGAGGCCCACGCGCCGTCCTACCTCTTCCGCCGTCGGCTCTCGTCCGAGCGTTTGGGTGAGCTCTCGCTGAGCCCGGCCCACCTTGTTGATGTGCTCGGTCATGTGGACAGGGATCCTGATGACCCGGGACTGGTCGGCGATGGCCCGGCTGATCGCCTGTCGGATCCACCAGGTGGCGTACGTCGAGAACTTGTACCCGCGGGTGTAGTCGAACTTCTCCACCGCCCGGATCAAGCCCAGGTTTCCCTCCTGGGTCAGGTCCAGGAAGGTGATCCCATAGGTGGCGTAGTGCTTGGCGATGGATACCACCAAGCGGAGGTTGGCCTCGATCAGCTTACGCTTGGCGACGTCCGCGTCTTGCGCCACGCGGTGGAGGAGATCGACGGCCTGCATTCGTCCCCTCGGCCGATGGCCTCTGCGAAGCGTCTCCCGGCCGATGCCCTCGAAGCGGAGACACTTGACCGGATCGAGTTGGTGTTCCCGGATCCGGATAACCGAGTCCACCACCGCTTGGAACCGGTGGCGATCCAGTCGCCCCGAGATGGCGATGGAGGCAAGCAGATCGACGGCAAGGGCGCCGGCTTCGATGCGCATGGCCAGGTCCACTTCTTGCGCGGCGGTGAGGAGGGGCACCCGACCGATCTCCTTGAGGTACATCCGGACGGGGTCGAAGGCTGGAGCCTTGAGCAGGTCCTCCCGTTGACGTCGTGAGCGTCCGGTTTCGAAGCCTTCCTCCGGGTCATCCCCCGGAAGGTCGATGACCTCGATGCCTTCGTCACGGAGGGCCTGCTCGACGTGGGCAAGGAACTCTTCGATCTGCTCGGGGGCCAGTTGCAGCTCCGGCAGCCCCCCCAACACATCGTCCGAGGTGACGAACCCTCGCTCGCGGCCCTTGGCCGCAATGGCCTCCGTTGCTTCGTTCCTGGCTTCGCTGAAAGCAGCGCTGAGCAGAGGATCGGACGGGATCGTGGAGGCAGGCTTGACTGAGACCGAGCCCGCGAGATTCTTCATGAGTCTCATGAGTGTCCCAGATAACGCGTCAATCGAACGGCCTCGGGGCGGTGGGCACCCAACTCAGTGCGTGGCGAGCACAACCAGGAGCACCGATGTGTAATGGCAGATGGCGGCCATCACGGTCGACAGATGGAAGACCTCGTGATACCCGAAGACCCTCGGGCTCGGGTTCGGCCTCTTGGTCGCCAGCACGATCGCCCCTCCCGTGTAGAGCAAACCGCCGATGACGAGTGGAACCAGTGACGAGATCCGCAAGCCCCGAACGATCTGCGGTGCAGCCACGAGGACAACCCACCCGAGCACGATGTAGAGAGCAGCCGTGACGACCCGCATCCGGTGGAAGGCGAATATCTGGATCAGGATGCCGGCGATGGCGCCTCCCCCGACCAGTCCCAGGACCACCGCGGACCAGGGCGCTTTCAGGACGAGGAGACCGAAGGGCGTGTACGTGCCGGCGATGAGGATGTAGATCATGGAGTGATCGAGCCGGCGCATGCGGGCCCGCGCGCGATCCGTCCATCTGATCCGGTGGTAGGCAGCGCTCGTTCCGAACAGCGCCACCAGGCTGAGGCCGTAGATCGCAGCCGCAACGCGGGCCACGGCCGGTCGAGCGACCGTCAGCAGCAGGATGGCCGCCGGGACGGCAGCGAAGAATGCGAGCTGGTGTATCCGGCCTCGCAGAAGCGGCTTCGGATCGGCCGGCTCCTCGCACGGCACTGAAGACCGGTGGGGTGGCACCCACGTACCCTACAGTGCTGCGCGGACCGAGGCTGCCATCCCCTTGGACCCCTCCTTCTGGGGCCCCCCGGCTTGACCCTTCAGACCCCGGCACCGTAGCTTCTGATTGGATGGACTCGGCGAGGAGGTTCGCATGACCGACGCGCGCTGGCCCGTGCTGGTGACCCGCGTACTGCCCAAGCCGGCGCTGGACAGAATCGCCTCGAAGTGCGACATGACCCTGTATGAGGGCGAGGGTGCCATGCCCCGCGACCAGCTCCTCGCCGAGATCAAGGGGAAGCCGGGCGCCGTCACCCTCCTCACCGACAAGGTGGACGACGAATTCCTCGATGCAGCAGGCGACCAATTGGTGATCGTCGCCAACTTTGCCGTCGGCTTCGACAACATCGACGTGCCCGCGTGCACGCGCCGGGGCGTCTTGTGTTCGAACACCCCCGATGTCCTGACTGAGACCACCGCCGACACGGCGTGGGCCTTGCTGATGGCGGCGGCTCGGCGCGTTGCGGAAGGCGACCGGTTCCTCCGCCGGCGCGAGCCGTGGATCTGGGGACCACTGATGATGCTGGGCCAGGACGTCAACGGAAGGGTCCTGGGGATCGTGGGTTTCGGTCGCATCGGCCAGGCTATGGCTCGCCGTGCCCGAGGCTTTGGAATGAAGGTGATCTACTACGACACCTACCGGCCACCTCCCGAGGTGGAGCGAGGCCTCGGCGCCGAGTTTCGCGAGCTGCACGATCTCCTGGCAGAAGCCGACCTGGTCACCCTTCACACGAACCTCAGCGAGGAGACCCACCACCTGATCAACGCCGAACGGCTGTCCAAGATGAAGCCGACTGCGGTGATCGTGAACACATCGCGCGGGCCGGTGATCGACGAAGCCGCACTGGCCCGGGCCCTCAAGGAGGGGCAGATCTTCGGTGCAGGCCTCGACGTGTTCGAGAAGGAGCCCGAGGTCCACCCGGACCTGCTGGAGCTGGAGAACGTCGTGATCATCCCTCACCTGGGGAGCGCGACGGTCGATACCCGCATCGCCATGGGCATGCTTGCTGCCGAGAACCTCATCGCGGCGCTGGAGGACCGCCGCCCCCCGACCCTGCTCAATCCCGAGGTGTGGGAGCAGAAGTCCCCGTAGCATCTGAGGGGACCCTTCCTCGCGGCAACCAAACCAGCAGCGCCAGCGGGGCGATGACCAGCGCCCACATCGCCGAGCCGAGACCCACATGCTCGGCTGCTAGCCCGATGATCGCGGGGGAAAGCCGGCCGACGATCCCGCTCAGGTCCGACAGGGCGACGGCGGTTCCGCTCGATCCTTTCATTTCGGTGAAGAGCCGGCCCTTCGGGATGGCGTACCACCCGGCACGGAGAAGGCCCAGGAGCGCCAGCAGCGCCAGCTTCATCGCTGGGCCCGGCGTCAGGAGGAAGGCGGGGTAGGCCACGAGCATCGCGATCGCGGTGACGCGGAGATAGCGGATTCCGTCGACGCGGGCGATCAGCGGGATGAGCAGCCAGTCGCCCACGAGGCCCGCGCCGCTCCAGACGGCTACCGCCAGACCGGCCCGAACGGCATCTACGCGCACGACGTCCACGAAATAGAGCGCGAGGTACCCGAAGAACACGTCCTCCAGCAGATCGGTGAGCTCCAGCAACACCAGCCACCGAAGGATCTCCCGTCGTCGTAGCGCACGCCACGCCCCTCGGAGGACGAGACCGAACCGGGGCGTGACGCCGTCGTGCCCCAGCGGGAGCCGCCGGGCCGCGGCCACGAACGGAACGCTCAGGACCGCGAGCCCCAGAATCAGGCCCCGCCATCTCACACCCGCTGCGGCCGAGCCGGCGAGCGCCAGCGGACCGACCACCACGCCGATCGACCCAGCGGCCGCCCAGCGCGCCATGTTGCGCTCGTGCGCGGTCGGCTCCAGGTCCATGAGCGACGCCTGCGACAGGCTCACGAACGCGCCGGAGGCGGATGCCAGGAGCAACGACGCGGCCAGCAGCGGGTGGAAGCCCCAGGCCAACGATGTCCCCACCAGGGCCAGCGCAAAGGCGATCCCGCCGCTCAGCACGATCGGTCGCCTATGGCCGGAATCCCCCAGGATGCCGAGCCCCGGCTGGACCACGGCTCCCAGGAGGTTCGGCAGGGTGAGCAGCAGGCCGATCTGGAGGTAACTCAGCCCGAGATCGGTTCGGATGAGCGGCCATGCGGTCTCCCGCACGCCGAACACGAGCTCGTCCAGGAGCTCGATGGCAAGGAAGACCGCGATCGGTCCGAGAAAGCCCCCCGAAGGGGCCCGACGTCAGCCGAAGGGCCGCAGCCGTCGCACATTCGAAGTCTAACGCGGTGCGCGGGCGGCTTGACCCGTTGGCTGACGCGGCCGTAGGGTCCAGCCCTGCCGAGGGGGGGATTCGGGATGGGTCGTCTGGAAGGAAAGGTCGCCCTGATCACGGGCGCGGCGAGGGGGATGGGCAAGGTCGCGGCAGCGCTCTTTGCCGGTGAAGGGGCAGCGGTGGTGGTGGCCGACGTCACCGACGATGCCGGCCAGGCCACTGTAGAAGAGATCACCAGCGCCGGCGGCTCCGCTGCGTACGTCCACGCCAATGTCTCGAGTCCCACCGACGCCGGAGCGATGGTCCGATTCGCCGTCGAGCGCTTCGGCGGGCTGCACGTTCTTTACAACAACGCCGGGATCTTCCCGGCGGACGACGGCTCGGTGACGGAGACACCGGAGGCAACCTGGGACCGAGTCATGAGCATCAACCTCAAGGGCGTGTTCCTGGGATGCAAGTACGGCATCCCGGCGATGCTCGACTCCGGCGGAGGGTCGATCATCAATGTGGCATCGTTCGTTGCGCTGATGGGCGCGGCGACTCCCCAGATCGCTTATACCGCCAGTAAGGGCGGGGTCCTGTCGATGACCAGGGAGATCGCCGTGGAGTTCGCCCGCAGGAACATCCGGGCCACGTGCGGCTTCCGCATCGTCGGCGAGCACAAGTCCTTCCGCGTCGAGTCCCGAATCCCCGGAGCTGACGCCAATCCCTACTACGCGTTCGCTGCCACCATCGCCGGCGGGCTGCACGGGATCGACAACAAGCTCGATCCTCCCGAGATGTTCAGGGGCAACGCCTACGAGGCCAAAGAGGTCTCTCGCGTCCCCAGTTCGCTTCACAAGGCCATCGACGCGTTCGACAAGAGCGAGGTCGCGCGCAAAGCCTTCGGCGACCCGGTGTTCGAGCACCTCCTGAACACGGCCCGCCAGGAACAGATCATCTTCGACAACAACGTCGTCACCGACTGGGAGCTGCAGCGCTACTTCGAACGCATCTAGGTCAGTCCTTGTCTCCCACGGACAGGCGACAGCCCAAGGTTACGATTCGACAGCCCCCGAAAGGGGTACAAGCCTCTCACCGATGAGTTTGCTCAAGTATTCGGAGGGCGATGTTCGCGGACTTCTTTCCCGAGCGATCCGAGTGCGATGGCCTGCTGAGCAGCTCTTGGTTCTCACTGCCTGCGACAAGGTCGGCTCCGATGGAGGGCAATACATCGCTCCGGAGCTCGAGCCTGCTGCCCTCGGATCGAATCGCATCGAACCGGAGGTCGGGTCGGAAAACGGGTTCCTGGCCGTCACCCAGTCTCGGCTGATCTTCCAGGAAGAGGTCAGCAGCGGTCTCCTGCTGCGGGCGATCAGCATCGTGATCGGAGCCCTTGCGGTGGCCGTCCTGTTCTTCGGGGACGGGCTCGCTTCCTTCCTCCCCATGGCGGCGATGGCCCTCATCCTGTGGGGTGCCGCCAAGGTCCTGGAGATGATGCTGGTGGCGAGGGCGGACATCGAGTTCGACCGGGTGGGCAACCTGGATCCCTCGTCGCAACGGATCGAGGCAACGGCCAGGAACGGGGCTCGGTATCGGCTCGGGGTTCCCGATCCATCCGATTTCCTGCTGGTGGCTGCCCTGGTCGAGGGGCGAGGTGCGGCCGCGGCGTAGCCCGCCTTCGACCGACCCTGCTCGGGGGGATGTCTACACTGACCGCGTGAGCAGGCCACTCATCGGGGTCATCGCATACGGCTTGGCGCCGGGGCGGGTTGACGCCTGGGGCACGGCAGCGGCGGCAGTCCCCAGCCCCTATCTGGAAGCCCTTCGTCGAGCAGGAGCCCGTCCCGTGGTGATCAGCGCGCCCGAGGAAGGTTCGCCTGACGAGATCCTGGAGCCTTTCGACGGCCTGGTGCTCATCGGAGGCGGGGATGTAAATCCTGCTCGGTTCGGCCAGCGCCAGCACTCCCAGGTGTACGGGATAGAGCAGGAGCGTGACGCCCTCGAGATCGATCTGCTTCTGGAGGCGGACCGATCAGGAGTCCCCGTTTTCGGCATCTGCCGAGGGTTGCAGGTGATGAACGTGGCCTTCGGTGGCACGTTGCACCAGCACCTCCCCGATGTCCCGGGCATCGACCAGCACAGCGTGCCCCGGGGCCATCAGCGACTCATCCACGAGGTCAAGATGGACGAATCGAGCAGGCTCCACGAGGCATGCCGTCGGACGACCCTGGAGGCTGCCTCCTCGCACCACCAGGGGATCGACAGGCTGGGGGAAGGCCTGGTTCCCGTGGCCTCGACGGGGGACGGCCTGATAGAAGCGATCGAGCGACCGGATGGATGGGTCATGGCGGTTCAGTGGCACCCGGAGGACACGGCGGCCTCCGACCCGGCCCAGCAGGCGCTGTTCGACGCCTTCGCGAAAGCGGCCCGGCGGCAATCGGCCGGCTGATACCGGCCTTCCCTCCGATCCTTACAGCTGCTCCGGTAGCCCCGACTGGGGCGGTGGCGCGTCGGCATCGACCGGGACCACCCAGAACGGGACCTGGGCCAGCCGCTCGTCGCCGTGGTGAACCTCGAAGAGATAGGTCCCGAAATCGGGGAGGGGGAATCCGTAGAAGCGGAGCGTGACGACACTGGCCGTCGTTCGGGTGGGGTCGATGGGATGCGGTTCGAACGTGGCAGCCATCTCCTGGCGGAATCCCACCGTTCGACCGTCCGCGTCGACGACGGTGTACACGAGCGCGAAGTCCTGGCCGACATCGTGTGGCTCGCCGACCACCCGGACCACGAACGAGATCGCTCCCAGCCGGATGGGCTTGGGGAACTCCCTGGGCAGGAAGTAGATGTCGGCCCCGCCCCTCGTCACGTAGAACAGGCCGGCTTGAGAGTCGGCGGCTTCAGCCACGAACGCGTAGTCGACTCTCATCTGCGGAGGCGGCTCCGCTACCCGCCGATCATCGACATCGAGCGAGACGGCCTCTGGAAGTCAGGGTGATTGATCTTGTGGCCCTCCCACTTCCGCCAGACGTTCTGCCTGATCTGGCCCTCCAGCTCGTCGTCCGAGGCGCCCTCCCGCATAGGGGTGCGGAGGTCGGTCTCGTACATGGCGAACAGGCAGGCTCGGAGCTGGCCGTCGGCGGTCAGGCGAAGCCGGTTACACGTCTCACAGAACGGTTCCGTCACCGAGGCGATGACCCCGACGGCACCCGGGGCGCCATCGGCGAACCGGAAGGCGGTGGCCGGCTCCTGCTCTGTCCCCCCCATCGCGATCAGGGGGAACGCCTTGTCGATGGCCTCCAGGATCTGGGCCGATGGGACGACCTTGTCCCGCTCCCACTTCTGCTCCGCATCCAGCGGCATGTATTCGATGAATCGAACCTCGTACCCCGTCTCCCGGACATACCGGGCGAAGTCGACCACCTCGTCCTCGTTCGTCCCGGCGATGACGACGCAGTTCAGCTTGATTGGAGTAAGGCCGGCTTCCTCCGCGGCCGCCAGGCCTTCGAAGACCTGCTCGAGCGCGTCGCGACGGGTCATCTCGGCAAAGCGGTGCCGCATCAGCGAGTCGCACGACACGGTGACTCGGTCCAGCCCGGCCTCCGCCAGCGGCACGGCCAGCTTGTCCAGGAGAAACCCGTTGGTGGTCATGGAGAGGGCCAGATCGGGGTGAGCTTCCCGGAGCATGGCCACCAGCTTGGGCAGCTCGCGCCGCACGGTCGGCTCGCCGCCCGTGAGCTTGACCTCCTTGACACCGAGCTGAACGAAGATGCCCACGAGCCGAACTATCTCCTCGAAGGTCAGGACCTGCTCTTTCGGGAGCCACGGGAGGCCCTCGGCCGGCATGCAGTACGTGCAGCGGAAATTGCACTTGTCGGTGACGGAGACTCGGAGGTCGTCGGCGATGCGGCCGTACGTGTCGAGGAGGGGACCCGAGGTTGGAGCCGGCGTGCGGAGGGACTCCTCAGGGGGCGCCGAACCCGGAACGCCCAGGGGTTCCGAGCTCAGGAACAACCCTTCCCGTCTCGGCAACTCGCTCGACTCGGTCACAGGTGTCCCCTTCTCCCCGATGCGTACCAGCATAGGCCTCACGCGCCGAGGCCTGCGCGACCAGGTCGCACTGCTGCGGACCCCCTAGTATCGGATGGCCCAGTTCTCGCGAGGTGGCAATGACCGATACGTCATGGCCGGCTGCAGTGGTCACGGTGAGCGACGGCGTCTCACATGGCACTCGAGACGATGCATCCGGCCGGGCGGTCGCTTCGGTGCTCCAGGACTCGGGGTTCTCCGTGGGCCGGCGCGAAGTCGTGGCCGACGAACGGGATGCCATCGAACGGGTGCTCATTCAGCTGTGCGAGGAAGGCCTCGCCCTCGTCGTGACCACGGGGGGGACGGGCCTGGGCCCGAGGGACGTGACGCCGGAGGCCACCCGGGCCGTGATCGATCGAGAGGCGCCGGGTCTGGCCGAGCAGATGCGCGCTGCCGGGCGAGGCTCGACACCCATGGCCGCACTCTCCCGAGGCGTGGCCGGGAGCCGGGGTTCCACCCTGATACTCAACCTGCCGGGAAGCGAGAAGGGCGCCGTGGAGAGCCTGGCTTCCGTCGTTTCCGTTCTCGCCCACGCGGTCGACCTGCTCGCGGGGCACACGGTCCACGGACCCTCCGATGTCGAAGGTGGAGCGCCGGACGTTCACGGAAAGGCAGAGCATGGCGTAGAAGAGGAACTGGCCGCCCGGCGAGCGGCCGGGGAGGAGGTCGTGCTCGCCACCGCTGTCAAGGTCGAGGGGAACCCGCCGTGCCGGCTGGGGCAGAAGCTGCTGCTCGGGCCGAATGGTTCGCTCGCGGGAACCCTTGGGTGCGCGGAGTTCGACGACGCGGCCATCGAGGATGCCGGCGAGGTGCTACGGAGCCGCGGGCCGACCACTCGCAGATACACGCACGACCTCGGGGCTATCGACGTATTCCTCGAACCGGTGCTGCGGCGGCCGCTTCTGATCGTGTTCTCAGCCACCCCGGTAGCGCTCACGCTGGTACGGTGGGCTCGGGAGATCGGATACGACCCCGTCTTGGTGGAGCCCCGGACCGAGCGGATCACCGAGGAGCATCGGGCATCTGCCCGAATAGCCTCGGACCTCGCGGGTCTGGCGCTGGATGCGGAGGCCTCGGCGGTCCACACGGACCACGATGCGCCGAACGTCGCCGACACCGTGGCCGCCCTCCTTCGATCGCCGGTCCGGTTCATCGGCGTCATGGGCAGCGCCGGGCACGTTGGGCCGCACATCGAACGGCTCCGGGAGCTCGGGTTCACCGACGGGGACGTGGCCAGGATCCGCACCCCCGTCGGCCTCGACATCGGGGCCCGAAGCGCCGAGGAGATTGCCCTGTCCATCCTGGCCGGCCTGGTAGCTCAGCGGCACAGCGCTTCCGGCGGATGGCTGGATCGCCGGTAAGTCCGCGGGCAGCCTCTCGCTAGACTGGCCGGACCATGGAAGCGGCGTTCTTCGATCTCGACAAGACGCTCCTCCCCGGGTCCAGCTTGTTCCCCCTGGCTCGGGAGATGTACAAGCAGCGGTACTTCGGCGTCCGCGACATCGGCCGCCTCGCCGCGGACCAGGTTCGGTATCGGCTCATCGGGAGCGAGGCCCAAGGCCCCATGGAGCGCGCCCGTCAGGCGACGCTGGAGGTCATCCGGGGCCGTGCGCGGGACGAGGTCATCGCGTTCGGCCGGTCGGTCGCCAGGGAGGAGATCCTTCCGCGCCTGTATCCGCAGGCCGTGGATCTGATGGCCAGGCACAAGCGAGCGGGGCGGGCCGTGTACATCGCGTCGTCCTCGCCCCAGGACTACCTGGCGCTCCTGGCCGAGGAGCTGTCCATCGACGGCGTGATCGGAACGCGGGCGGAGGTAGTGAACGGCCTGTACACCGGGAATCTCGACGGGCCCATGATCCACGGCCCCGAGAAAGCAGCCCGGGTCGAGGAGCTGGCGAAGGAGAAGGCGATCGATCTCGCCCGGTCGTTCGCCTACTCCGACAGCATCAACGATCTCCCCATGCTGGAACTCGTGGGCCACCCCGTCGCCATGAACCCTGACCGGCAATTGAGGGCGATCGCCCGCCGTCAGGGCTGGCAGGTCTTGGACTTCCGGACCGCCCGCCGCCGGACCCTGATCGCCTCGGCCGCGGGAGTAGGAGCCGCCGCCTCTGGCGCCGTCGGCTACGCCTTGGGGTATCTGGTCGGAAGACGTCGGGCCACCCTGACCGAGAGAATCATCGCCGGGCGGATCCGCCAGCTCCGAGCGTCGTAAGGGGGCCTTCGCGCCTCAGTCCACCGAAGGAGGCTTACGTTCGCCTCAGGACTTCGCGAAGAACGTCCCCTTGATGTCGACCGTCTGGTCCGAGCCCGGAGGCGTTAGTCCGCTGCAATCGAAGCTTCCCGACAAGGCATTGGAGTCTGCGGTGTCGATCGTGACGTTGCACTCCCCCCCCCTCGACCGCACCGTGAGCGCGGTGCCGCCCGGCGGGGTGAAGGAGAACTCCAGCTGGCGCGGTCTCGGGAGCAATCCGGTCGTGTAATCGCCAGGAGTAGGGTCATCGAAGTCGAACAAGAGCTTCGTCTGCGGGCCGGCCCACTTCGCGATCATGTGGCGAGTGAACCCCTGGCCCGGCGGCGAGAAACTCTTCTGCTTCAGGTCCTCGCTGAGGGTGAACGCGCCGGTGATGTCGATATGGGTGGTCGTCGGACCGGTCACCGACCCACCGCCGGAACCGCCGGGACCGGTCTCCTTGGAACGAGTGGTGAGGAACACCACCAGCCCGATGATCAACAGCAGGGCGATGCCCCCTCCCACGAGGATCCCTCCCCGGCGAGAGCGCGCCTCGACCTCCTCGACTTCCTCTCTCACGGGGCTCTGTTCGGGCGGGATCTTCTGGGCCACCGGCTCCAGCTCTACGTACCGATGCCATCCATCGAGGCGGCCCTGTTTGGTGGCGGGGAACTCCTCGAACGGGGCTCCCTCTCTTGCGGCGTCCCAGATGCCATAGGAGTTCGGCCCGAACCCGAAGAGGTAGCGGCCCCCCGAATGGATCACGCCCAGAGGGCGATCTCGAGGGATGCGATCCGTCACCTGCCCGACCGTCGAGCCCTGCTCCTCATCCGCCACCGCGCTCACCTCCCGTGATTGGCGCACAGTATCGAACGCGGAGGGTGAAACCGGCAACGGGGGTCCAGGTGGGAGAGCCCTACCGGCGGCGGCGCGAGCGTGGGGGTCCCCGGCGGGTGTTCTTCTTCTTCCTCTTCACCGCTTGGGGCGCTTGCGTGGGGTCGGGGAGCCCTTCCTTGCCTTCCTCGACAGCCGAGACCACCTGTCTGGCCACCGAATCTTCGCCCGGCCCCGCTCCGAGCATGAGCTGGAACAACACTCGCTGCTCGAGCTGCTGGATGGTGTCGACGACAGCCCGGCGCTCGTTGCCTTTGACCGACCAGGTCGCGAATATGCGGCCCGAGGGCAGGACGTCCACTCGGAGCGGCGCTTCACCGATTCGGCCTGACCAAACCGTCTTTCCAGCCTGCTGTTCGTCCAAGATGTTCCTCACACGTTTCCTTCCGCAGTGCCCACGATCAGCCTAGGTGGGCGAGGATGGGTGGGTGGGTCCGAAACTCGCGACCGCATCACCAGGGTAGCATGCCGGACGCAATGAACCTTCCGTTCCAGCCTCCTCTGGCTCCAATGGAAGCCAAGCATGTGGCTGCGCTGCCCCCTGCCGACGGGTGGCAGTACGAGCCGAAGTGGGATGGGTTCCGGGCGATCGCGTTTCGAGACGGGATCGAGGTTTCCTTGTCCAGCCGCAAGGAGCTGCCGTTCAACCGCTATTTCCCAGAGATCGTGGAGGCCGTCCAGACCCTCTCGGAGAAGCGACTCGTCCTCGACGGTGAGATCGTGGTCTTCACGCCCGACGGGAAAGGTCTGGACTTCGACGCGTTGCTCCAGCGCATCCATCCTGCGGAGTCACGCGTTCGCCGGCTGGCGAAGGAGACCCCCGCGTCGTTCATCGCCTTCGACCTGCTGGCCCGGAAGGATCGCGATCTCCGGAGCAGCCCGCTTCGCGATCGCCGCCTCGGGCTCGAGAAGGTGATGAACCCGGGCGAGCCCCCTCTTCACCTCAGCCCCCGGACGCAGGACCGAAAACTGGCCACAAAGTGGCTGGAGGCATTCGTCGTCCAGGGATTGGACGGCGTCGTGGCCAAGCGGCTCGACTCGATCTATCGCTCGGGCGAGCGGGAGATGCTCAAGGTGAAACGAGAGCGAACGGCCGACTGTGTGGTGATCGGGTTCCGGTGGGCCAAGGACCTGAAGGGCGAGGCTGTGGGCTCACTGCTGCTCGGGCTGTACGGTCCGGACGGTGAGCTTTGGCAGGTGGGCTTCAGCTCCGGATTCACCCAGCCGGCCCGCCGCGAGCTCGTCAAGAAGCTCCGTCCGTACCGGGAAGGAACTTCGCCCGAACCGCCGCCGGGCCAGGCGGCCATGAGCCGGTGGGCCCAGGGGAAGGACCTGTCGTACGAGCGGCTCCGGCCCGAGCTGGTGGTCGAGGTGGCCTTCGACCAGGTGACAGGGCACCGGATCCGTCACGGCTCGCGATTCGTGCGGTGGCGGCCGGACAAACCACCCGAACAGTGCACGTTCGAACAGCTCGTGCAGCCGGCCAACATCAACCTGCGCAATCTCCTCGGCTGATCGAGTTCGCTCACCCGCCAGAGCGGGCCTTCGGCAGGTGCCACTTGTCGATGTTCCAGAACGGCCCATTGGGCGAGGAGCTGTACGTGTCGATCGGGCCGGCCACCTTGTCGGTCCGCCAAGCAGTGATCTGCGGCAATTGGTAAAGCGGTAGGCCGATGAAATCCTGGGCCTCAAGCCCGTAGATCTGATCCATCAATTGCAGCCGCTTCCCGGGGTCGAGCTCACGATCGCTCTGGTGCATCAGCTCCGTGGCCTGCCGGTTGCACCAATGCCCCCAGTTGCCGCCGGTGAAACCGTTCGCCTTCGTCGGGATGCTCTCGCAGGCCAGGTTGGAGGTGACGCTGGGGTCCCACCCTCCGGTGGCGAAGTCGATGATGGTGAACTTTCCATGTCGGGCGATGTCATCGAACAACATCCCCGCTTCGTAGTTCTCGATCTTGAACTCGATGCCGGCTTGGATCGCCTTTTCCTTCAGGAGGTCCTGCGTTGCCGTGCGCCGCTCGTTCGTGGAGACCGTGGAGTAACCGATAACCAGCTTCTTGCCGCCCTTGGAACAGGGTATCGAGGAGCAGTCGTAGCCATCGCTCTCCAGGATCGACTTGGCCCTCTTAGGGTCGTACGTGAACTGCTCAAAGGGCCGTGTCTGGCACCACGGCCCAACCTGCGGGAAGGCGATGAAGCCGCAACTCAGCACTTCCGCGTTCGGGTTGATCGGCTTCACCAGCGCGTCGACTACCGCCTGCCGATCGATGGCGTACATGAGGGCCTCCCGGACCTCGGGGTCGTCGAGGGGCGGGGAACTCACGTTGAACCACAGGGCCTCGAAGGTGTCACCGTCGCCCCCGACCGCTCGCACCTTCGGTTTCCCCGACAGCCGGGAGAGAACGTCGAGGTCGGTCGTGTAGATCTGGGCCGCCGCGATGTCGCCGACGAGGATCGACTGAATCACCGAGGACTGGGGGAACCAGCGCGGGACGAACGTGACCTGGTCGAGCAGCGGGGCCGGGCCATAGTACCTGTCGTTCCGGACCAGCACCGTCTGGGCGACGCTCCAGGATTTCAGGACCCATGGACCGCCGGAGAACGGGATCGTGTGCTGCATCTCGTTTGCCAGGTTGGGCTTGGGATCGTTCGCGAACTGCGGGAAGGCCGCCTTCTCCAAGACCCCGGCGGACGGCCCCCCGAACAGATCCGGCCAGTCCACGAATACGTCCTTGAACCGGATAACGACTGTGCCCGGGTCGGAGCCATCGATCGAAGCGATCTGGTCGTAAGAGACCGTGGCATAAGCGGCCTCGGTGTTCAGGATGGCCCGCCAGGTGAACTCGAAGTCGGCAGAAGTAATGGGCTTCCCATCAGCCCAGGTGGCCTTGGGATTCAGATGATAGGTCAGGGTGAAGGGGTTCTCCGTGAGTCCCCCGTTCGCCAGCGAAGGGGCCTCGGTGAGGAGAGGCGAAGCCACCCAGTTCCCATGCTCGTCCAGGACCATGGCATGGGGGAGGACGTGCTGGAGCACGGTCCACCAGGCCGAGGTGGCCGAGCCGCATCCCGTGATGGGGTTCAGGCACTCTGGGTAGTCGCTGCCCAGCACGATCGCACCGCCGCGAGTGCTCGCCGGCCTTGGCTCCTCGGAGCGATGCATGAAGGCGTACGCGGCCAGGCCGATGGCTGCGGCGGCCACCGCGAAGGCGACGACGGCAGCGACCAGGCGCTGCCTGGACGGGCCCGGAGGCCTTCTTCGCATGTCTCGCAGGCGGGACTCGACGTCTACGGCGCGGCGGTCCACCAGCTCCGCCAGCCGGACATGGGTCTCTCGATCGGTGTCACTCATCGTTCGATCTCTCCTGATAGGTCGATTGAAGGGCGGCGGCCAGCGCTCGGCGTCCTCGCGTGAGGTGGACCCGGACCGTGCTGGGAAGCATCCGGAGAAATCGCGCAGCGGTGCGGACGTCCAGCCCGGCGTAGTCCACGAGCGCCAAACAGATCCTCTGGCGTCCGCTCAGCCCGCCGAGAGCCCCGGCGAGGGTCACGCGATCCGCCACGGCGGCCATCTCATCGGCTGAGGTGGTCTCTCCGATGTCTCCCAACCGAGCCGCGACGTGCAGCCGTTGCCGACGAAGGTGCGAGCGGGCCAGGTTGACAGCCACCTTGAACACGAAGTTGCGTGCGTGCTCCCCGGATTCCATTCGCTCCCACCGGACGTACAACCGAGCGAAGCTCTCCTGGGCGAGGTCCTCGCCCGTTTCGAAGTCGTGGACCACGAGCGCCACCGTCCGGGCGACAACCGGGAAGTGTTGCCTGAAGAATCCGTCGAAGTCTTCCGCCGACGTTGTCTCCTCCAGGACCGCCTCCGACTCCGTGCGCACACCCACATGTACGTCTGGGGGTCGCGTCGCGCGTACATGCGCGAGCGATCTGGTCCGAAGTTAGCTCAGGCAGCCTCTGGAATCGTGGCAGCCCACATAGTCACGTGATGGCCGCCCACTCCGGCTGGAGCAAACGACCGGCACCATACGATCACCAGCGACTTGGCCGACACCGCCACTCCTACGTAGTCACCGAGGAACCGCGTTCGATCCGGGCGGACCACCGCGGCAAAGCGCAGGTCGGCCGGTGGCCCGATCGTTCGCTCCTGTTCGAAGCTCACGCCTCGGTCCGTCGAGGTGATCGATCGCAGCTGCACCAGTTGGGACGGTCTTCCCTCCGATATCGCCCGGGTGAAGTACACGACATGAACCCGATCGTCGAGTGCAGCCACAGCCGGCTGCAGATGATCGGTTCCGCTCCCTGAGGTGTCCGGGTTCACTTTCGCGGGTCGGGTCCATGTCGTTCCACGGTCCACCGAGCGGGCCAGGACGACGTCATTCAGTCCGTCCTCGCGCCTGGTCGCATCCTCCCAAACGACGAACAAGGTCCCCGTGACTGGATCGGCGGCGGCTTCCTCCACGCCCGTGGCACGGAAACCTCGACTGATGCGGGACCGCATCACCCCGACCTCGATCGGGGGACCGAACGACGTACCTCCATCGTGCGATGTCCTCGACACCAGGCGAGGTCGCTGCTGCCTGGGGCGAGGGCTGATGTAGACGACGGTGAGCCCCCCGTCCGGTCCGAGGATCACGCTCGGTACGAACCCTCTGCCCGGCGACACGAAGCGGCTCGCGCTCCAGGTCGCGGCCCGGTCGTCGGACCACCTCACCGCGACGCGGTCCCCGTGGACGTAGGTCACGTACACGCGGCCGGCGTAAGTGCTCGACGAGCCATGGTCCACGGCTATCCGAGGGAAGTCGTCACCCGGGCGTGCCGGATATCGCTCGATGAACACGGGCGCGTTCCACGTTCGACCTCCGTCGTCGGAGCGATTGACGGCGATACCCCCTTCTCGATCAGGTCCTCGAATGAGGATGCTCGAGGCGTATGCCGAGCCGTCTGGCCCGAACGCGACGCTGGGGTCGGACGCTCTGCGGTAGGCCCCTCCGAACACCCGGGTCAGTCCGGGGAGCACACCAGAAGTCCACGTCCTTCCTCCATCCAGCGACGAGGCGAAGCCGATCGCGGCCGCCCCTCCGTCGGGAAAACGACCCTCCTGGAAGACGGCAACGACCACGTCGGGACGCTTCGGGTCGACTGCGACGTACGGTTCGACGAGCGTGTCGGGCTCGGATCCGGCCGGTCCGATCAAGGATTGGCGGGCGATCTCCCGAACCCGCTCACCGTCCGGCCTGTTCGACGGCACACTGGCCGAAAAAGGCGACGGTGAGGCACGTGCCGGCCGTGACGGAACGGCAGGCTGGAGCCGGGTCCCGGACGGCACGAAGATCAGAACGGCCAGAGCGACCGAGGGGATCAGGCGAACGAGGCGTCGTATGGTCATCTCCCCTAGAATCCACCAACACGATGAGGCCGGGTAAGGAGGAAACCATGGCCGAGCCGATCCAGTTCAATCTGAAATCCGACGATCTCCCCACAGCCTGGTACAACATCCTGCCCGACCTCGCTGCCTCCGGCCTATCGCCCCTCCCCCCGTTGCATCCGGGAACGGGGGACCCGGTCACGCCCGACCTCCTGACACCGCTGTTCCCGATGGCTTTGATCCAGCAGGAAGTCTCCACCGACGGCTGGATCGACATCCCGGGAGGCGTACTCGATGTGTACAGGCTGTGGAGGCCGACTCCCCTGTACCGCGCTCGCCGATTGGAGCAGGCCCTCCAGACCCCCGCACACATCTACTTCAAGTACGAGGGAACGTCGCCGGCGGGTTCGCACAAGCCCAACACCGCTGTGGCCCAGGCCTTCTACAACAAGGAAGCCGGGATCAAGCGGCTGACCACGGAGACGGGCGCGGGCCAATGGGGATCGGCCCTGGCCATGGCGTGCTCGTTCTATGGGTTGGAGTGCCTGGTGTTCATGGTCAAGGCGTCCTACAACCAGAAGCCGTACCGGCGCATCTTCATGGAGACCTTCGGCGCCGAGGTCCGGCCCTCCCCCACTTCCACCACGGAGTCCGGGAAGAAGATCTTGGAGGAGAACCCCGACTCGCCCGGCTCGCTCGGCATCGCCATCAGCGAGGCCATCGAAGTGGCCGCTCAGGATGCCACGACCAACTACTCCCTGGGAAGCGTCCTGAACCACGTCCTGCTCCACCAGACGGTGATCGGGCAGGAGGCCAAGAAACAGATGGAACTGGCCGACGAGCAGCCCGACGTGGTGATCGGCTGCGTCGGCGGCGGCTCCAACTACGCTGGCCTCGCTTATCCGTTCATGCAGGACCGCCTGCAGGGCAAGACGACAACGCGATTCGTCGCGGCCGAGCCCGCCGCGTGCCCCACCCTGACCAAGGGGAAGTTCGCCTACGACTTCGGCGACACCGGGCAAATGACGCCCCTCCTCCCGATGTACACGATCGGGCACACCTTCGTCCCTGCTCCCGTCCACGCCGGCGGCCTTCGCTACCACGGAGACGCACCGTCGCTCAGCCTGCTTGTCCGCGGAGGCCACATGGAGGCCCGGGCCTACACGCAGAACCCGATCTTCGAAGCGGCGATCGAGTTCGCGAAGGCCCAGGGCATCATCGCCGGCCCGGAGCCCGCGCACGCCATCCGCACGGTCATCGACGAGGCCATCGAGGCCAAGGAGTCGGGCCAGGAGAAGGTCATCCTGTTCAACCTCTCCGGGCACGGACACTTCGACATGCAGGCCTACGACGACTACCTGGCGGGTCGCTTGCCGGAAGTCGAGTTCAGGCAGGAGGACGTGGACGAGGCGATGACCCACGTGCCTCAGGTCCCCATCCCCGGATAGTGTCCGAAGAGTACGGCCCTTCCACCTATGGCGACCGGATCGCCGGGGCCTACGACGAGTGGTTCCGGCTCCCGACCGACACGGAGGAGGCAGTCGAGTTCCTGGCAGGGATGGCAGGTACCGGACCGGTGCTGGAGCTCGGAATAGGAACCGGTCGGATCGCCCTGCCGTTGGTCGAGCGAGGGATCGAGGTCCGCGGAGTCGACGCGTCAGAATCGATGGTGGCAAGGCTCCGAGAGAAGCCTGGTGGGGATCGCGTCATGGTGACCATGGGGGATTTCGCCGACGTCGGCCAGCTCATGGAGGGCCGGTTCTCACTGGTGTTTGTGGTGTTCAACACCTTCTTCGGATTGCTCACCCAGGACGACCAGGTGCGGTGCTTCCAGGGCGTAGCCCGGCACCTGGCCAACGATGGTGCGTTCGTGATGCAGGCGTTCGTACCGGACATACCTCGGTTCGACCGGGGGCAGCGAGTGGAGGCGATGGACGTGGGGACGGACATCGTTCACCTGGAGGCGAGTCGATACGACCCCGTCACCCAGCGGGTGCATAGCCAGCACATCGTGGTGGAGGAGGGCCAGACTCGGCTCTTCCCGGTGAGCCTCCGGTTCTCCTACCCGTCCGAACTCGACCTCATGGCCAGGCTCGCCGGCATGCAGCTTCGGGAGCGCTGGGGCGGCTGGGACCGAAAGCCGTTCGATTCCGCGAGCCAGATTCACATCTCGGTGTGGGAACGCGCTCCCTAGGGCGCTCTCATCGCACACGTCCTTCGCCGTCTGGCGGCGGGAGGCCCAAGGCCCGGGCAGCCCACGGGAGGGCCACTCGTAGCTGGTCGAGCTGAATCTTTCGCACCCGAGGGGCCGTGGGGATCTGAGGCAGGGGGGCGCGGTAAGCGAAGAACCCGGCCACCAGCGCAGCGAGCTCGGGCTGACCAGGCGCGACTTCCTCAGGCGGGGGTCCTCCCTCGAGGTACAGGCTGGGGGCCCAACCTGCGGGGTCGACATCGGCGTTTCCGATACACGCCAAGTTCCAGTCGACGAGCAGGGTGCGCCGGCCGAGGAAGCAGATGTTGTCGCTTCGGACGTCGAGATGGACCAGCTCGTGGCCCGTCAGCACCGCCGATCGCTCGGCCTCGATAAAGCGGGGAAGTGCCGCCGCCAGCCACTCCGCCGAGCAGAGCCCCAGAGCGAGGAGCCCTTCCGGCTCGTCTCGGACCTCAGTCCAGCACGCCAGACGATCCCGCCACTCCTCCAGGCTGGGGAGCCCCTCGGGCGGATCGGCTTCCCGGATCCGTCCCAACATCCGCCTGACCCGATCAACACGCTCTGACGACCAGGGCGGTGGCCACTTACCAGGGCTCAGATCTTCCAGGAGCAGGACCGGCGCCTCCTGGTCATCCCCCCAACCGAGCATGCGGGGGATGAAGTCCGCCCGCAGCTCGGCGTAGACGCGATGCTCGTCCCTGAGCCACCCCGCCGTGTCCTCTGTGGTGGCCACCTTGGCAAAGACACTCGAGCCGTCTTCCAGGTCGGCAACCCATCGCTCGGCGGGCGTGTATCCACCGCCGGTGATGCGCCGCCAGGCGATCGGCTTCGATCCGGCAAGCGACGTGACGCGCTCGACGACGCTCGGTGACGGCTCAGCCGCGTGCACGTGCCCACGGTACAGGCCGGAAGCCGACCAATCCCTGCGTTGACCCGCCCCATACAATCCGGTGAACGTTCCCTTTTCAAGCGAAGGGGAGGCCGGCCATGCGCGGGCTCATGCAGGACGATCAGCTCACCCTCACCCGATTCCTGGAGAGAGTCACCGCGTTCTATCCGCGACAGCAGATCGTCACCCGGACGCCGGCGGGCGACCATCGCGAGACCTACGAGGAGCTCGGGGAGCGCGTGGGCCGGCTGGCCAACGCGTTGAAGGATCTCGGGGTAGGCCCGGGAGACAGGGTCGGCTCGTTCGGGTTCAACACCTATCGCCACCTGGAGCTGTACTTCGCCGTCCCCTGCATGGGCTCGGTGCTGCATACGCTGAACATCCGCCTGCACCCCGATCAGGTGGCGTGGATCGCCAACCATGCCGAAGACAAGGTGGTCTTCGTCGACGACGTGCTCGTTTCCGTGTTCTCGAGGATCGCCCCCCATCTGAAGGGCGTGGAGCATGTCGTGGTGATGGGCCCCGGAGACCGGGGTGACCTGACCGATCCCCTCGACTACGAGGAGCTGACCCAGGCGGCCTCACCGAGCTTCGATTGGCCGGACCTCGACGAGGGCACAGCCTCGGCCATGTGCTACACGTCCGGGACCACCGGCAGTCCCAAGGGCGTCGTGTATTCCCACCGGTCGATGGTCCTGCATTCGTACATGATCAACCTCGCCGAGACCGTGGGGATCACCACTCGCGATGCCGTTTTGCCGGTCGTCCCCATGTTCCACGCCAATGCATGGGGCATGCCCTACGCGGCAACCCTAGCGGGGGCAAAGCAGGTCTTCGCCGGCCACCTCAGCGCCGATCCGGCCGCCCTGACCGACCTTATCCAGCAGGAGCGCGTCACAGTCCTCGCGGGTGTCCCGACCGTATGGATCGGCTTGTTGCAGTATCTGGAAACGAACGCTCGCGACGTCTCATCGATCCGCTACATCACGGCCGGGGGATCGGCCGTTCCCGTGTCGCTGATCGAGCGGTTCCAGCGCCAGCTCGGCGTGAGCCTCATCCAGGGCTGGGGCATGACCGAGACCGGGCCCGTGGCCGCCCTCTCCTCGCTCACCCCGGAGCTCGAACACCTCCCCGAAGAAGAACAGTTCCGCCAGCGGGCCAGGCAGGGCCGGGTGGTCCCCGGCGTCTGGTTCCGTGTCGTGGCCGAGGACGGGACCGAGGTCCCGTGGGACACCAAGTCGATGGGCGAGATCCAGGTGAAAGGGAACTGGGTGGCGGGCACCTACTACAACGATCCCCAGGCGGACGAACGGTTCGCCGAGGGGTGGCTGCGGACCGGAGACGTGGCCGTCGTGGACGAGTACGGGTACCTCCAGATCGTCGATCGGACCAAGGACCTGGTGAAGTCGGGCGGCGAGTGGATCTCCAGCGTGGAGCTGGAAAGTGCCCTCATGGGCCACCCGGCCGTCCTGGAAGCGGCGGTGATCGGGGTCCCCAACGAACGGTGGGTCGAGCGTCCCGTGGCGTGTGTGGTCAAGAAGCCTGATCAGGATGTGGCCAAGGGGGAGCTGATCGAGTTCCTGGCTCCGAAGTTCCCCAAGTGGTGGCTGCCCGACGACGTGGTGTTCGTCGACGAGATCCCCAAGACCAGCGTGGGGAAGTTCGACAAGAAGGTCCTGCGCGAGGACTTCAAGGGCCACAAGATCGAGGGTCCCTCCGAGTAGGTCGCTCCCTCGAGGGGTTTGGCCTGCTCCGATCTGGAGAGAACCTCAGCGGCCCAACCAGACTGAGGAGGCGAACTCTGTGAGCCTTGGACTGAGGTCGATCCTGCTGCTGGCCGCCGTCGTCGCGTTCATCGCGGCGATCTTCGTGGACAAGGACGCTCTCAAGTGGATCGCCGCCGGCCTGGCCCTGTTCGCTGGGGCATTCCTGGTGAGTGAGACTGGACTCGGACGCAGCCTGGGTCGACGCCGGTTGTAGGGCTCGCTAGCGCTTGCGCCTCGCCAACCGAATGCGTATCGGTCAGCCAACGGGAACCTGGATCGCCTTTCGGGTTATCTAATGGATGCATGAGAAGGATTCCCTCATTCACCGTGCCTCTCGTGCTCGGTGCGGCGATGCTGCTGGCATCCTGCGCGGAGCGGAGCCAGAGTAGTGGGGCACCTTCACCGGACTCCCCCGTGACCTCGACCCCGAACCCTGGCGGACCGCAACCCGGGCCAACGCCCCTGATGGTCACGCCACGCCCGGGACTGGTCGACCCCCGGCCCCGCGCATGGGAGAACGTCGATGTCGAAGACGACCGCACACTCCTGATCCAGTTCTACGGAGGTGTGGAGGAGTGCTACGGGCTGCACCACGTCGACCTGGAATACGGCACGGATGAGATCACCGTCACCCTATACGAAGGCCGGGTGCCATCGGCTGGGGTATGCATCGACATGGCGGTGCTGAAGGCGGTGCGGGTCAGACTGGACCAGCCTCTCGACGGACGCAAGGTCGTGGACGGCTCGGCGCCGAAGGCCTGACCTACGGAGGGGTCGCCACTGGTGTTGCGGTGGCCTCTGCCTGCCCTCGCCACAGGATCGAACCGACCCACAGAAACCAGGCCGGGCTGAGGATGAAGCCGGAGATCACGGCCGCGGTGAGAAGCCCGGGACTCTTCGGGTTCAGCACGATCAGCCGCCCCAAGTAGACGACGATCAGAAGCACCCCGCCGACGACCGCCAGGTAGCCCAGCGCCTTCGGAAGCAGAGCGCCGCGAATGATCAGCCAACCGATCACCATCAGGGCAAGGGCGGTGAAGCCGAAGGTGAGCAAGCCCCGGGGGTCGATCGGATTGGCCCCGATGTTGCTGATGCTGTTGGCGGGCCGCTTCACCAGCAGCGCCAGGTCGAACCCGCCGTGGATCGAGGATCCCAGCGCGCCGGCCACCCCGAGGAGCAGCCCCAAGAGCGCAAAGCTCGGGTCCGTGACCCGGAGGCGGTGGTACACGGCGATCATCACCACCGTCGAGACGAGTCCACCCCCCAGCAGGAACAGGGCACTCGCATAGCCCGCTCCGCGGGGGGCGCTTCGCACAGTGAACACGAAGGCGATCGCGTACCCAACCCCACCCAGCGCCACCAGGGCCGCGCACGCTCCTGCGAACCGCTCGAACGTCCTGGACACGATCGCTCCCCCTCCCTCGCTCACGTGAAAGCTCGCCGGAAGGCTAGAGGGAAACAGGGCCGGGACGCCAGCGGGAATTACAGATGGCTCCGGAGGTCCCAGAGCTCCGGATAGAACCGCTTGTCCAGGGTGGTCTTCAGGTAGGGCACTCCGGCCGACCCCCCGGTCCCGGACTTGGAGCCGATCTGCCGCTCCACCATCACCACGTGATGAAGCCGCCATTGCCTGAACAGCTCGTCGTGGGTGAGCAACGACTCGGCCGTGTAGAAGATCTCGGGGTTTGTGTCCTTGCTCTTCATCATCTCCAGCAAGCTCTTCCGCCGGATCTCCTCGTCATCCGCAGGCATGGGCAGGCCCGACTGATCCATGAGCGCGCAGAACGAGTCCCACAAGGTAGGCTCCGCCAGCCGCTGCTCCAGACGCGCCCGCTCCTCCTCCGTCGCGGCCAGCCGTTCCAGCAGCCCCCGCTCCTTCAGCCCCGACAGGAACTCGATCTCGCGGAACTGGACCGACTGGAATCCGCTTGCGGGGGCCAGGAGGTCCCTGAACTCCAGGAAGTCCTGCGGCGACATCGATTCGATGATGCCGAGGTGCTCGGCGAGCATCCGTTCGATGGCCTGCACCCGCTTCAGGTAATGGCGGGCGGGAAAGGATCTGCCGGCGAACAGCTCGTCGCGGGCCGTCTCCAGCTCGAACAGGATGAGCTTGAACCACAGCTCGAAGGACTGATGGACCACGATGAACAGCAGCTCGTCATGGGCCATGGGCCGGGACAGCGGCGTCTGGAGGGAGAGGAGCTCGGGGACCCGGAGGTATCGCCCGTACGAGAGGTCGCCGACCCCCTCATCGGATTCCACGATCGAAGCTTACTCGGTGATCGCTTTCGCACGTATAGAGTGACTGTGATGGCGAAGACTGAGGCTGAGGCCGGAAGGGTGCAGTCATCCGAAGGGGCCGAGGGGAAGCGCGGGCGGGCCAGACCCAAGCCGTTGGACTTCCTGGACATCGAGGCCTTGCTCACCGACGAAGAGCGGATGATCCGTGACGCGGCACGGGACTGGGCGCGCGATCGGGTCCTCCCAGGGATCGAGGGATGGTTCGAACGCGGCGAGTTCCCCCGGGACGTCGCCGCCGAGCTTGGCGGCCTGGGCCTGCTGGGGATGCACCTCTCGGGCTACGGGTGCGCCGGCGCGAACGCGGTGAGCTACGGGCTCGCCTGCATGGAGCTCGAGGCGGGTGACAGCGGGTTCCGGAGCTTCATCTCCGTCCAGGGGTCCCTGGCGATGTTCCCGATCTGGAGATACGGGTCGGAGGAACAGAAGCAGGAGTGGCTCCCCCGGATGGCCAAGGGTGAGGTGGTCGGGTGCTTCGGACTGACCGAGCCCGACTTCGGCAGCGACCCGGCGCGGATGCGCACCAGCGCGCGCAAGGACGGGAGTGATTGGATCTTGTCCGGCACGAAGATGTGGATCACCAACGGCGGCATCGCCGACCTGGCGGTGGTGTGGGCTCGGACCGAGGAGGGAGTGAGGGGGTTCCTCGTCCCCCGAGACACTCCCGGCTTCACCAGCAAGGACATCGAGCGCAAGCTGTCGCTGCGAGCGTCGGTGACCTCGGAGCTCGCCTTCGACGACTGCCGGCTCCCGGCCGATGCGGTCCTTCCCGACGTCTCAGGTATGCGGGGGCCGCTGTCCTGTCTGAACGAGGCCCGCTTCGGGATCGTCTGGGGCGTCATGGGCGCGGCTCGTAGCTGCTACGAGACGGCCCTGGAGTACTCCAAGTCCCGCGTCCAGTTCGGCAAGCCCATCGCCGGTTTCCAGCTCACCCAGCAGAAGCTGGTCAACATGCTCCTCGAGCTCAACAAGGGCACGCTCCTCGCCCTGCACCTGGGCCGGATGAAAGACGAAGGCCGGCTGTCTCCCGAACAGGTGAGCTTCGGGAAGCTCAACAACGTGCGTGAAGCTCTGCGGATCGCCCGTGAGGCCCGATCGATCCTCGGAGCCAATGGGATCACCCTCGAGTACCCGATCATCCGCCACATGAACAACCTGGAGTCGGTGTACACGTACGAGGGAACCAACGAGATCCACACCCTGATTCTGGGCCAGGCCATCACCGGGATCGAGGCCTTCGAGTGAGTCCGTTCCGCGCGTCGCCCGGATTCACCAAGGAGTGGCGGCACTTCGATTTCGAGGTCGACGAAGACCGCGTGGCCACGTTGACGTTCACCCGCCCCGACCGACTGAACGCGCTGACGTTCGAGATCTACGCCGATCTCCGGGACCTCCTGGCCGAGCTGCCGCACCGGGAGGACGTCCGGGCGCTGATCATCACCGGGACCGGCAGAGGCTTCTGCTCCGGGGGGGACGTCCACGAGATCATCGGCAAGTTGCTGGAGATGGACCCCCGCGACCTCCTGGACTTCACCCGGATGACCGGGACCGTCGTCCAGCGGATGCGTGAGTCTTCGCTGCCGATCATCGCCGCGGTCAACGGCGTGGCCGCCGGCGCCGGCGCGGTGATCGCCCTGGCCGCAGACATCCGCCTGCTGGCAGCCTCGGCCTCGTTTGCCTTTCTGTTCACCAAGGTGGGGCTGGCCGGGGCCGACATGGGTTCGGCGTACCTGCTCCCGCGCCTGGTGGGATTTGGGCGGGCGACCGAGCTCCTGATGCTCGGAGACACGATCGACGCTCAGCGGGCCTCCGAGATCGGCCTGGCCACATCGGTGGTGGAGGACGGAGAGCTCCCGGCCCGGGCCAAGGACCTAGCCCGGCGCCTGGCTACGGGGCCGGCTCTGGCGTACGCAGCCACCAAGGTGCTCCTGTCCAAGGAGCTGGACATGAACCTGGCCGGCTCGATCGAGCTCGAAGCAATGACCCAGGCATTACTTATGAAGAGCGCCGATCACGCCGAGTTCTATGAAGCGTTCCAATTGGGGCGAGACCCGAAATGGACGGGGCGATGAGCGACGAGGAGGGACCTGTGAGCCCGGGTCAGGAACCATCCATCCGTGAAGAGCTGCGGGCGGTGGCCGCAGGGGGCGCCATCGCGCGGCGGAGGATCCACCCGCCGACCAGTCCCCACCTCATCTTGAATCCGGTCTGGCTCCCTCCTGCCAAGGGTTTCGCCCACGTCGTCGTGCCCGCCCACGGGCTGCTCGTCTTCCTGGGAGGACAGGCCGGGCACCGGCCCGACGGGACCCTTGCCGGCGAGTCTCTCCTCGAGCAGTTCGACCAAGCGTGCGGCAACGTGGTGGAGGCCCTGGCAGCAGCCGGGGGAAGGCCCGAGCACATCGTCTCGATGCAGATCTTCGTCACGGACGGCGACGAGTACCGGGCCTCGCTGGAGGAGATCGGCGAGCGGTGGCGGCGCCACTTCGACCGGCACTATCCCGCGATGAGCCTGCTCGAGGTCGAGGGCCTGTTCGATCCCGGTGCCCTCGTCGAGCTGATGGGTACGGCGGTCATCCCCGAGGAAACCCCCGAAGCTGAGCCCGTCTAACTTCCCTTTGGTGTGCGAGGC